>DHNJ01000310.1:12577-37002 GCA_002409445.1 Armatimonadetes bacterium UBA5419
CACCTGCGGCGAGGTCACCGTGCGGCTCTCGCTCCAGCGCCGCGGCGAGGTCTTGCGCGCGCAGGTGCGCCATCTGGCGAAGGCCCCTAACCCCCTCGTCGGTGCGCGTTGCCGCCGCCATATCGCCGAGGTGAACGACCGGCTGCACTTCGTGCGGGCGCGCTGTTCGGCGCGGACGGGTGAGGTGCGCTTCTGGGAGACCCTGCGTCTCGCCGATAGCCAGCTCACCGCGCGGCAACTGAGCGGCATGGTCCGGGGCCTGTCGAAGGTGGTGACGCGCGAACTGCCGGCCCTGCGGCAGTTGGTCGAGCCGGCGCGCACGGCCGACGCCGATCGCCGGTGGGCCGAGATGCGCCACGGGACGCCGGAGAACCTGCGGCTTCACCAGCGCGCGACCGAGAGCATGCTATGCGCACTCGGGGGCGGCCGTGCCGTGCCCGAGGGCCCGGTCACGGAGGAGGAGTGGCTGCGGGCGGCGGTCGAGTCAATGGCGCCGCTGACCCGCCACGCTCATCGCAGCGACGATGTGACCCGAGCCCGTGAGGAGATCTGGCCGCGGCTGCAGGACCTGCGCGCGCGGTCGATGGAGGCGGGGCACGACTATCGCCTGCCGGCGCTCGCCGCGGAGGTCGAGATCGGTCCGGCGGAGGAGTTCGTGCTGCTGTACATGCTCGGCCGGCAGCAGCAGCGGCAGCGCGCCATCCCGACCGAGGACTTCCTGTGGGTCTACGCGGCCGACCTGGACGAGGCGCGGGCGGACGAGCTGGTGCAGCGCTTGCACACCGCGGAACTGATCGTGGCCGCCGATGGTGATGACATGGAGCCGTGGCGGCTGGGCCGGCGGTTCCTCGACCCGCTGGCGGGGCGGCTGCCGTTCGCCTACGAGCCCCTGCCGCCGCCCTACGACCCGGCCGAGCTGCCGGCGGGGCCGCTGGCGGAGTCGGAGTGGCTGGCGTTGGTCCACGAGGTGCTCCGCCACCAAGCGGCCGACTTCGCCGAGGCGGAGCGCCTGGCGCTGCTGGGCGAGCGGCTATGGCCGGCGCTGCTCGCGCTGCGGGACGACTCGATCGCCGCGGGCCACGTCTACCAGACGGCGGAGGCGCGGGCGCTCTTCGAGCTGGACGACCTGGCCGAGCTGGCCGTGGTCTACACGGCCTACCAGAACGCGACCGGCCGGCCACGGATCGACGTCTTCGAGTTTCGGCAATTGGCGCGCGGCGTGCGGATGGCAGCCAGCGAGCTCAGTCTGGGTGGCCTGATGTCGGCCGGGCTGCTGGACGCTTGCGACGGCGACGAAGCGTCGCCGTGGTGTCTGGGGGAGGCGGGCTTGGCCTGGCGCGCCGCCTGAGCCGCGCGGCCGGGCCTGGCGGCCCTCCGGACGACAACCCTTCACTGACTACCGTACCCGCCCGGTATGCGGGCGATGGCCCCGGACGCCGTGGCCGGCCCTCGCCGGCCGTGGCGGACAGAGCACGACGAGGAGCACGACGATGACGAACAACCCAAAGCTGGAGAACTACACAGGCGACGCGCGGCGCTGGCTGGCGACTTTTTGTGAGGCGGACGAGGCACGGCCCACGGCGCCCTCGACCGCGGCCGGCTGGCTGCGGGAGCTGGCGGCCGCCGATGACAGCGTGGTCCAGCGCGTCTGGCCGGAGCTCGAGGTCGGCGAGCTGGACGTGGACGGCTCGCCGGCGCTGAACTGGGATGGACTGTTGGGTGCGGCCCGGGTGCAGGCCAAGGTCTGCGAGCGGCGTTTCATCACCCTGGCCGACGTGGCCTTGGCGCTGGGTGAGCTTTGTGGGCAGGAGATCACGCCGCAGGTGCTGGCCGTGGCGGCGCGCGTCGCGGCCGCCGAGAAGCCGAGCTATCGCTCGCGGCCGCTGAGCACCGGTGGCGGCGAGCGGGCGGAACGCCGGTCGATGATGCGCGACTTTCGGCGGCATATGGGCCTGGACGACGATGACGACGACACGCCGCTGGTCAAGGGCGACTACACCCAGGCCGTGGGCGGGGTGCTGGGCCAGTTTGGCACGGACTTGACGCACGAGGCGCACGCGGGCCGGCTACCCCGCTGCGTCGGGCGCGAGACCGAGCTCGAGACCATCATGGAGACGCTGTGCCGCCAGACCAAGTCGAACCCGGTCCTGTTGGGGCCGGCCGGCAGCGGCAAGACGGCCCTGGCCGAGGCCGTGGCGCAGCGCCTGGTCGAGGGCAATGTGCCGGAGAAGCTGCGTGGCAAGCGCTTGGTCAGTATCTCGGCGGCCAACTTCATCGCCGGCGCGGGCATCATCGGCACGATGGAGAGGCGGGTCGCGCGGGTGATCGAGCAGGCCATCGCGCAGGACGCCATCGTCTTCATCGACGAGCTGCACATGGTCACCGGCGCGGGCGCGACCCGCGGCAATGAGGCGGGCACCCTGGGCAACGCGCTGAAGCCGGCGCTGTCGCGGCCCGGGTTCGCCTGCATCGGCGCCACGACGCCGGCGGAGTACAAGCGCTACGTGGCCACCGACACGGCCTTCGAGCGTCGGTTCCAGCCGATCACCATCGACCATCTGTCGGCGGCGGCGAGCCTGGAGATCCTCGCCCAGCGCGACGAGGCGGCGCGGGCACAGGGCAGCCCGGCCTGCCCGCCCGAGGTCCAGGCCTGGCTGGTCGAGTATGCCGACCGGTTCATGCTCAACCGGCACTTCCCAGACAAGGCGATCGACCTCTACGAGCAGTGCGTGGCCTATGCGCTGAACCGCGGCCTCGACGTCGTCGACCTGGCGAGCGCGCAGCTGGTCACCGAGCGGCTGCTCGGCGTGCCGCCCGGCATGATCGAGCGGGTGCCGGAGACGATGGAGGCGGCCTCGAAGGCAGGCCTACTCGACCACGAGGAGGCGGAGGATCTGGGCACGCGGCTGAGCCTGTCGCTGTCCGGCCTCCACGCCGGCGCCGCGCGGCCGAACGCGGTGCTGGCGCTGCTGGGCGAGGCCGCGCGGACCGCGCCGGTGTTCGCGGAGTTGCTGGCGACCCACCTGCTCGGCGCGCCGGACCGCGTGATCACCGTGGACTTCAGCGGCATGGTCCACGCGGCGTCGGTCTACGAACTGACCGGTTCGCGGTCGAACGGCCAGCGGTCCGTCCTGCAGGCAGTCGAGCAGATGCCGTGGTCGGTGCTGGTGCTGCACGGCGTGGAGTCGGCGGCGCAGCCGGTCCGGGACGCTGTGGCGCGGATGCTCGGCGACGGCTACCTCGAACTCGATGGCGGCCGCAAGATCTGCCTCGCGCACACGATCGTGCTGCTGGCGGTCGACACGCCGCTGAAGCAGGTGTCGAGCGGCATGGGCTTCCGCGACCGGTCGGCGCCGGCGGGCAAGCCCAGCAACGGCGACGAGGTCGTCGCGGCGCTGCTCGGCGAGACGCTGGCGACCGAGGTCGACGTCATCGTCCAGGGCTCCGCGGTGGTCGACTTCCTCGTCGGGTGCCAGTGGATCAGCGACCAACTGCCCAAGCTCGCCGAGCAGCTGGCGAAGCTGCGGCTGACGGTCCGCTTCCACCCGGACGTGGTCAACTGCCTGGCGCTGCTGCACGAGGGCGAGTTCACCCTGCGCGACTGGCGGCGGACGCTGGACCGCCTGCTGCTGCCGCAGTTCCTCGAGCATGTGCCCGCCGCGCACGAGCCGGCGCGGACGCTGGAGGTCCGGGCCCAGCAGACCGGCCTCTACATCGTCGAGCTGAGCGAGCAGGAACTGGAGCTGGAGCAGCTGTTGGACGAGCTAGCGGAGGTCGGCGCGCTGCCAGACGCGGACGTAGTCGACCTCAAGGGTGGCGGGCAGTGACGTCTCGTCGACCAGGTCGCGGTCCCAGCCGCCCGCGGTCAGCGTGATCAGCGGGTAGGCGGGGAGATCGGTGATGCCGGGGTCGGCCCAGTAGCCAACGGGCTGGCCCTGGCAGTACCAGGTCAGCGAATCGGGCAGCCAGAGCAGGCCGCAGGTCAGGAAGCCCTCGGAGTCGGGGGTGGTGTAGAGGTACTGGCTGCCGATCATCCGCGCACGCTCGCCCCAGCCGCCCCAGCGTGCCGCCAGGCTGTAGCGGTTCACGCCCCAGACGGTCAGGTGCTCGAGGATCGTCATCTCCTGGCCGCTGGTGGTCGTGTCGGTGCGCGCGCGCGCGTCGCCGGCGCTCGCGCCGCGGTCGGGGGCCAGGGCGACCTGCACCCAGAGGCCCGAGGCGCGCGGCAGGCGGACCCGTGCCTCGAAGTAGCCGTAGCGCTGGGTGAAGTTGTCGAAGGTGTCGAGGTAGCCCGTCACGTACGACTCGTCACCGACGCCGGTGGCCGCACCGGGCAACGAGTCGGCGCGCTGCAGGCGCAGGGTGGCGCGGCCGCCGCGGACGGTGACCTGGGCCGGCACAAACCGTGAGCTCGGGTCCCACTGGTTGAAGCCGGTGGTGTTCCACAGGTCGCTGTTCAGCCGCGCACCACTGAACTCGTCACGCAGGGTGAATTGCCAGTCGCCTTCGACCGGTGGCCGCGAGCCGAGCCAGGGAGCCGGTGTGGTCCGCTTGATGAAGCCGACGATCTGCTCGACCAGCAGGTCCGCCGGCGCGGCGTGGTCGGCGCCCAGGCGGATCGCCGTGACCTCGCCCGAGCGGAAGCGAGTGCCGGTGTTGGCCAGGGCGCCGGGCGGCTCGTCGGCGGCCAACGGCGCGCCCTGCCACGGGGCGTAGGCGTCGAAGGGCAGGACGATCTCGTCCACGCCGCCCGGTGCCAGCGGCTCGCCGACAACCAGGTCGGTCGGGCCGTTATCGCTGAGCGCCTGGACCAGCGGGGTCAGCGGGGTCAGCCCGACATTGCGCAGGCGGAAGCGCAGGGCGTTGCTCGCCCGCAGGTCCCACCAGCCGCTGGCCGGCCGCAGCTCGACGATCTGCTCGGCGTCCTCGGCGACCGTCGGCAGGGTCAGGCGCAGGCCGGTGCGCGTGACCTCGACCGTCGCCCCGCCGCTGGCGCGGATCTGGTTGTCGGGGTCGACGACGACGCGCGGCGCATACAGTAGGTCGCCCGGCGGCCGGACGCCCTGCGCCGTGACGGGCGCGCCCAGCGCCCCGACGAGCAGCGCTAGCAGCAGCCAGCGCCAACCGCTACGCAACAAACTCGCCCACATGACCGGTTCCTCCATCTGCAGTTTGCCCCCAGTTGGTAGTCGGGCAAACCGAAGTATGACGATTCCGTATCAATCGGCCGCGCGCCACCACAGACCGTTGCCGTGGGTGCCGACCAGCAAACGCCCGCCAGCATCATAGCCAATCCAGCGGACGTTCGGGTTGGGTAGATTGCCCTGGGCCGAGGTCCAGGTCTGCCCCGCGTCGAAGCTCTCTTGCAGACCAGCCCCGAGCGGGTGGTCGTGGAACGGGTGGTCGGTGCCGCTGACGACCACGTGGCGCGGGTCGGTGGGGTCGACGGCCAGGCCCTCGGCGAAGTGGTTTGCCCAGCGCTGGGTCCAGGTCGCGCCGCCGTCCTCGCTGACGAACAGCCCGCCCGGCCAGAACGTGCCCTGGGCATTGCCCTCGCGCGCCGTGACGTAGAGCAGGTTGCCGGCGACCGCCAGGCCCTTGGCGTCCCAGACGAACGGCGCCGCGGTCCGCTGCCAGGCGCCGTCGGCCCCACGGCGCCAGACACCGCCGGGCTGATCGCCGCGGCCGGCGGTCAGCAGCCAGGCGGTGTTCGCCGCCCAGACCAGCGTGATCGGCGTGCCCTCCAGGCCGGCGGTCGGCTGCCAGTCGCTACCATCGGCCGGTCCGTAGAGCAGTTCGCCCGAGGACAGCCCGACCCACAGCCGGCGCGCGTCCGGCGGCGAGGTGGGGTCGACGAGCAGGGTGTTGGCGCGCACCGCGGGCAGGCCCGGGACGGCGTTCCAGCTGGCGCCGGCGTCCTGGGAGTGGTAGAAGCCGGCGCGGTTGGCGCCCCACTGGCCGATGCTGGCCCAGACGTTGTCGTGGACGGTCGGGTCCCAGGCGTAGGCCGCGCCGGTGCTGTCGTGGGCGCTGTCCACGCCGGCCATGCCGCGCTGGACCCAGGTACCGCCGTCCGTCGTGCGCCAGTTGGCCAGGTCCATGTAACCGAGCAGCCAGAGGTCGGCGTTGGTCGGGTGCGGCGCGACGGTCCAGAGGCAGGTGACCTCGGTGCCGGTCGTGCGCCAAAGGCCCGGCTCGGGGCCGGCGATGGTGTGGTGCTGCTGCCAGGTGGCGCCGCTGTCGCGGGTCTCCAGGATGGCGCCGGAACTGCCGTAGATCAGCCGCCCGGGCTCGCTGGGATGCAGGGCCCAGCTCTCGGGCAGCGGGCCCCAGCCCAGATAGCCCTGGTCGACGTTGACGCCAGGCCGCGCGCGGTCGTGCTGGGTCAGGCGAGTCCAGTGCTCGCCGCGGTCGTCGCTGGCGAAGACGCCGGCGTTGATCCAGGCCGCGCCGGCGACATACACGCGGTCGGGGTTGGCGATGTCGGTGCCCAGCAGGCCCTGCTGGCTAGTCATGTACCACTCGCCGTTGCCCTCGGTCGCGTGGAGCACGAGGCCCTCGGTCTTGCGCGCCCAGGTCGCCCCGCCGTCGTCCGAGCGCCAGACGCCGCCGTCGTACGGGACGACACCGGGTGTCGCCTCGACGCTGATGTAGAGGGTCGCGGGGTCGGCCGTGGGCGAGGTGACGTAGCGGGTGCCCGCGGCGGGCAGGCCGCCGGCGAGCTGGGTCCAGGTCGTGCCGTCCGGGCTGGCGAAGGCGCCGCGCTGGGTGGTGACGATGAAGCCGCCGTCGGGCCGCGGCAGCAGGTCGACGATGATCGCGTCGTCCGGCAGGCTGCCGGCGGGGTTGAGCCGGGCCCAGCTCTCGCCGCCGTCGTGGCTGACCATGATCGTGCCGCTGCCGTGGCTGCGCTCGCGCGGGCGGCCGAGGCCGGCGTAGAGGGTCTCGGGGTCGACCGGGTCGCGCAGTAGCTCGCCGACCGGCGCGCTGTAGGCGTAGCGCTCCATCGGCGGGAAGCCTTCGCGCTGCGGCCGCCAGCTCAGGCCGCCGTCATCGCTGCGGTGTACGCCGCTGGGGGTGGCGACGTGGAGAACTTGCGGGTCGAGAGGGTGGGGGACGACCATCTGGACGTAGAGGTCGAGCAGGCCGTCGTTGTGGATCGTCCAGCTCGCGCCGCCGTCGGTGCTGAGGTAGAAGCCGCCCACGTCGCAGCCCATGTACAGCGTCTGGCTGTCGTGCGGCGAGTAGGCGACCGACTGGATCCAGCCGCCGCCGCCCGGGCCGACGAGGTTCCAGGGGCCGGCGGTCAGGCACAGCGCAACCAGCAGAGCAGGCATCCAGCACTCCCTTACCTATGGTGACGCGTCGGTGCCTCCGGGCGCAACCCGGCTAGAAGCGGGCGCCGATCGTCGCGTTGAGCAGATGGGCGGTGTAACTGCCACCATAGCCGCTCTGCTCGGCGCCGCGGTTGCCGTAGTTGGTGAACTCGTAGCCCACGCGGCCGGTGATGATGTCGGTGATGCGCATGTCGATGCCGGTTTGGAAGCCGAGCCGGCTGTAGTTCTGCAGGCCGCCCGAGGCGCTGTCGCGGCGGAAGCTGGCGAAGGTGCTGTAGCGGCTGCCCCGGATCTGGTAGCGCAGGTCGAGGCCGAAGGAGTTGAAGCTGCTCTTCGGGCTGAGCCCGTAGGCGCCACCGGTCTGGCCCTCCTCGGTGGCGCGGAAGTGGTTGCCGGTGTTCATCAGCTGGAAGTCGGCGCGCAGATCCAGGAACTGGCTCAGTCGCCAGTCGAAGTTGGCGTTGAGGATGCTGGTGTTGGTGCTATCGCCGGTTTCGGTGTAGCGCATGCTCTGGCGGTTGAAGCCCAGGCCGAAGCCCATCGCCTGCGACGGCTGCCAGTGGATGTTCGACTGCCAACTGTCGGAGTTGCTGCTGGCCAAGCGCCCGGTGGCCGAGACCGAGCGGTTCCAGCTCGCCGAGATGCTGACGGTGTTGATCGGCTGGTACATCAGCATGACGCTGGTCGACTGGTTCTTGTTGGTCAGCGACTGGCTAGCGCCCAGGGGCAGGCCGGTCAACGGGTCGACAGCGATGCCGGGGACGGTGGGCTGCTGCGTGCCGGGGATGGGCACCTGGCGCCCCTCGTGCCAGGCGCGGTCCCACCAGTACCGCGGCGCCGTGCCCGGCGTTGGCGCCGGGTCGGGGGTGGTTTGGGGCTCGGTCGCGGTGGGGCGGCCGATGCGCGAGGTGTTGCGGGCGTCGGACAGTTGGTGGCTGATCTGTAGCGAGAGCCGGTCGAGGATTTGCCACTGCAGGCTGCCGATGATGTTGCTGGCGCTGTTGCGCGTGGTCGTCGACTGCGAGTTAGCGAAGCTGTAGTCGAGCCGCGAGCTGAGCCGGCCACCGTTGGTCGAGAAGGTCACGCCGGCGCGGCCGAGGATGGACGTGGTGTCCAGATTCTGCACGACGCCGGTGCTGCTGGTGCTGCCGGCCGAGCCGCTCGAGGTGTAGTCGAGGCCGGCGGTGAAGGCGAGCATCCGGCCGAGGCTGTGGCTGCCGTTGAGGCCCGCGCGCCAGACGCTGTTACCGTAGCCGCCGCCGCCGTTGGACTGGCGGTTGAAGAGGAACTGCAGGTTGGTTCGCGTACCGGGCCGCCAGGCGGCGGAGAGCACCTGCTGCTGGCTGCTGACCCGGGAGCGGGTGGCTAGCTGGGCGCCGCCGACCGTTGAGTAGGAGGTGAACGGGCGACTCGTGCCGCTGGCTGCGGCGGTCAGCTGGAACTGGCTGCCTGGTGTGTAGCTGGTGTTGATGCTCCAGCCACGCTCGTTCTGGTAGAAGCTGGTGCTGTCGATCCGCGCGAAGTTGTCGCTGATGCTCTTGAATTCGGCGTTGGCCTGGAAGTGGCCCCAGCGCGTCGCCGCCGACATGCGGTAGGCTGCGCCGCCCGAGCCGCTGGGCTGCTGCGTGCCGTCGTCCTCGGCATCGGTCTGGCGCCCGCGCCAGCCGCTGCCAAAGCTGCCGCCAATGCCGCCGGTGCCGGTATTGTAGCCGCCGTAGCCCGAGCCGCCGTAGGAGCCGGTCCCCCAGGTGGAGCCGCCGATCGATCCGCTGCCCCAGGTCGACCCCCCGTAGGAACCGCCATACCCGCTCGTGTAGCCCCCACTGCCGTAGCCAGTATCGAAGCCGTAGCCGCTCGACCCATAGCCACCGTAGCCACCGTAGCCGCCGCCGCCCCAGCTGCTCGTGCCGCCGTAGCCGCCGAGGCTGAAGGGGTTGGCGCGGGTGCTCGGCTGGCCGGTGGACAGCGCCATCTCGAATTGCAGGGCGAGCTTCTCGCCGAGGCCCCAGTAAGCGTCGAGCCCAAGCAGGCTGCGGTCGCCGCTGCCCATGTCGAGTGTCTCGCGCACGGAGAAGCGGACGACGATGTTGGTGCCTTCGGGCAGCAGCTGAAAGAAGCGCAGCTCGCCGGTCGTGTAGTTGATCTCGTAGTCGCTGTCGCGGACCTGCAGCTGGCCGTTGACCGTGACCGACTCGCTGCCCGCGAGGATCGGACGCGGCCGGAGGGTGAACGGGCCGGCCGACGGCGTGGGCACGGTCAGCTGGTCGGTGACACGCTTCTCGACCGGCTCGTTGTTGGTCTTGGCCCCGGACATCTGGGCCATGTAGCTGGCGCCGACCTGCAGGTTGCGCATCACCGCGCCGGCCACGCGCGCGCCCAGCAGCAGGTCGCTCGGGCCGCTGCGGCTCATCGTCTCGTAGCGCACCTCGATGCGGTTGGCGGGGGTGATGATGCGGGTGCCCGAGAAGTTCAGCTCGCCGGTCGAGGGGTTCAGCGTGTAGTCGCCAGTGTCGCCATAGCCCGGCTGCTGGACCACGCCGTCGAGCAGGACAATTGCCGAGCCGTCGACCAGCGGCGTGTAGGTCAGGTAATAGGGCCCGGGGGTGCCGTTGCCGACGATGGTTTCGTTGCGAATGCTGCCCTGGACCAGGCTGCCAAAGGCCATGTAGTCGACGCGGTTGGCGATGCGGCCCTCGGCCATCAGCCCGCGCAGCCGGCGGCTGAACTGCACGAAGCTGTTGCCGCGGTCGAAGGTCGGGTTGATGTCGCCGAGGCTGACGCGGTTGTTCTGGTCCTCCCAGAACAGCCGCCAGATCGGCTTCACGTCATTGTAGCCGTAGCTGCGGTGGTCGAATTGGGCGTGCAGGTTGATGTTCGCCCACTTCCAGATCGGCCCCGAGAGCAGCAGGCTGGCCTGCTCGGTGAAGGTCTGGTTGCGGCCGTACTGGTCGTTGCGGAAGGTCTCGGTCTGGCCGCTGACGCTGCGTAGGTTGAGGCCCAACTGGCCCGAGCCCGAGATCTCGAAGCGGCGGTTGCGGCGGCCGGCCTGGAAGCCGACGCCGCCCACGCGGCCCGGCCCGAGCGCGCCGGGCGTCGTCACCAGCCCGGGCACTGCGGGGCTCCACGGTGCGCCACCGAAGTTGCCGCCCAGCGCGTTGCCGAAGTAGTCGCCGCTGTCGGGCTCGGCCGGCGCCTCCGCCGCGTCACCCTCGTCAGCCACGGGCTCGCCCTCGGCCGGCGGCATGATGGCGGGGTCCTCGACGACCGGTTCGGCCGTCGTGTCGACCGCCGGGGCGGGCGGCGGGTCCTCGACCGGCGGCTCCTGGGCGATCGCCACGAGACCGAACGCCCACAGCGTCCAGACCACGGCCCATGCCCAGTAGCGTCTATTCGTCATACAGTCCCGGCAGATAGACGATAATCAACAGCGCGTTGATCAACCCGAACCAGAGCGGCGCCAGCAGCAGCCCATAGCGCCGCGGCGCCCCGCCCAGCAGGCCCGCGGGCCAGAGCCGACTCGGCCCGCCCGCCAGCCACAGCCCGAACAGCGGCAGCAGCCCGAAGAAGTACCGGCCCTGGGCCTGGAAGTACTTCAGGTTGAACCGCACGTACAGCAGCCCGAGCAGCAGCAGCCCGGCACCCGCCAGGGCGGCCCAGGCGACCAGCACGTCACGCCCGCCCTGCCCCGCGCGGCGCAGCAGGGCCCACACGGCACCGACCGTCGCGAACGCCAGCAGCGCAACCTGAATTGGGTAAACGCCCTGGGGCAGCAAGTTCTTCGCGCCTTCGTCCAGATAGACCATCGCGCTGCGCACCGTCCACTGCGCAACGTACGGCCAGTAGCTCCAGTCGGCATGGCGCGCGAACTGCTGCGCCAACCCCTCGGGCGTGATGCGACGGGTCAAGAAGCGCTCGTCGAAGGCCGCCTCGGCGAACAGGCCGCCGTAGACGATCTGGTTGCGCACGAACCACCAACCGGCGATCAGCACCGCCACGCCGAGCGTCGCGCCGAGGGCGGCGAGCGCCTCGCGCGGACGGCGCGTGGCCCAAGCCTGCAAGGCCGCGGCCAGCAGCGCGAGCGGCACCAGTGCCAGGCTCGTCTGCTTGGTCAGCAGCGCACAGCCCAGCGCCACCCCGGTCCAGACCCCGAGCCGGACCGACGGCCCCTCACGCAGGCCGTGTGCCCAGAGCCAGAGACAGAGCGCCCACAGCGCGTTGGCCGGCAGGTCGTTGTTCAGGCGCGTCGCCAGATACGTCTGCTGCGGCCACAGTGCGACGACCGCCGCCGCCGCCAGCGCCAGGTCCTCGCTGACCAGCTCGCGCGCCAGCCGCCAGGTCAGCCAGACCGTGGCCACCGACGCCAGCAACGACAAAAACGCGGCCGCCCCGGGCCCACCGACCAGGTACAGCGGCACCGCCGCCAGGTAGTACAGCGGCGGCTGGTGGACCTCGAAGTTGGGGTCCTCCCAGTCGGTCTGCATGACCGGCAGCCCCAGCCGCCACTGCGTCCCGACCGGCGCCTCGCCCGCCAGCGACTGGATGAACAGCAGATGCGCCGGCTCATCCGGCCCCCGCCCAAACGGCACGAGCCGGTTGTAGGCGAGGCCCAACAGCGCATGGCCGACCAGCAGCAGGATCAGCACCTGCCGCGCCCCCAGCTGGATCTGACGCTGCGCCACCGCGGGCGCGGCAGCCTTCCGAGCAGACTTGGTTCGACGACGAGCACGCGGTGGCATGGGCGTAGTGTAACCCGTCTGGCTAGCCCCTAGTCCTCTCGCCCGTGGTGGAGCGCGCGACTACCCCACCGGCTCCACCCCGAGCTTCTCCAGGCCGTAGGCGATGCCGTCGGCGAGGGCTTGCCAGCTGGCGGCGACGACGTCCTCGCTGACGCCGACGGTGCCGAAGACGTGGTCGTCGGCGGTGTACTCGATGAGCACGCGGACGGAGGCGGCGGTGGCGGCGCGGGAGTCGAGGACGCGGACCTTGTAGTCCGAGAGCTGGATGCGGTGGACGTCGGGGTAGGCGCGGCCGAGGGCCTTGCGTAGGGCGTTGCTCAGCGCGTCGACCGGGCCGTTACCTTCCGCGACCGTGTGGCGCTCGCCGTCGCCGACGCGGACCTTGACCGTCGCTTCGTGGATCGTGCCGTCGCCATTGACGCGGTCGAGGCGGACGCGGTAGTTGATCAGCTCGAAGTGCGGGTGGTAGTCGTCCAGGGCGCGGCGGGCGAGCAGCTGGAAGCTGGCCTCGGCGGCCTCGAACTGGTAGCCGGCGGCCTCGAGCTCCTTGAGCCGCTCGAGCAGGCGACGGACGCGCGGGTCGCGCTTGTCCAGGTCGGGGTACAGTGCATCGAGCTTCCAGGCGAGGGCGCCAGCGCCGGCCTGGTCGCTGACGAGCACGCGGCTGCGGTTGCCGACGAGCTCGGCGGGCACGTGCTGGTAGGCCTGCGGCAGCTTGCGCATGGCGTCGATGTGCGTGCCGCCCTTGTGGGCGAAGGCGCTCGCGCCGACGTAGCCCTGGCGCTGGTTGTGGGTCTGGTTGGACAGCTCGCTGATCAGCCGCGAGATGCGCGTGAGCTGTTCGAGACCGTCGGTGGCGATGGCCTCGTGGCCCATCTTGAGCATCACGTTGGGGATGATCTGGCAAAGGTTGGCGTTGCCGCAGCGCTCGCCCAGGCCGTTCATCGTGCCCTGCACGTGCGTCGCGCCCGCGGCCACGGCGACGATCGAGTTGGCCACGCCGCAGCCGATGTCGTCGTGGGCGTGGATGCCGATGGGCACGCCGACCACCTCGCGCGCGGCGCGCACCGCGGCCTCGATCGCGGCGGGCAGGGTGCCGCCATTGGTGTCGCAGAGGACGACGCGCGCGGCGCCGGCCTCGGCCGCGGCGACGAGCGCGGCCAGCGCGTACTCGCGGTCGGTGGCGAAGCCGTCGAAGAAGTGCTCGGCGTCGAAGATGACCTGCTCGGCGTGCTGGGCCAGCCAGGCGACGCTGTCGGCGATCATCTCCAGGTTGGCTTCGCGGCTGACGCGCAGCACCTCGTCGACGTGGATGGTCCACGACTTGCCGAAGATGGTGATCACCGGTGCGCCCGAGGCGACGAGCGCCTGCAGCTGCGGGTCGTCGCCGGCGGCGCGGTCGGCGCGGCGGGTCGAGCCGAAGGCGGCGAGCTTGGACCCGCCCAGGTCCTGCTGCGCGGCGCGGGTGAAGAACTCGACGTCAACCTGGTGGGTCGGGTTGGGCCAGCCGCCCTCGATGTAGGCCACGCCGAGCTCGGCGAGGGCACCCGCAATCCGCAGCTTGTCCTGGATCGAGTAGGAAATGCCCTCCGCCTGAGCTCCATCGCGCAGGGTGGTGTCATAGATCTCTACTCGGGCCATGTCAGTCTCCAGTTGTTTTGCCCGCGTGATGGCGGGCACGCGAACAGATAGTTTACCATGGGGATCCGCCCAAACCGGGGCCGCCGCGGCTTGACTCGCGTAGCCCGCCCTGCGACACTCGGCGCGGAGTGAGCCGCGATGTTTGACCTGCGCCCTTCCGTGACCCACGAGCCGTGGGGTGAACTGCCCTCGGGCGAGACCGTGACCCGCTTCACGCTGACCAACGCGGGTGGGGTGGTACGGCTGCTCGACCTGGGCGGGACTATCACCGAGGTGCTCGTGCCGGACCGCGACGGCGCGCTGGGCGACGTGGTCCTAGGCTTCGACAGCCTCGCGCCGTACGCCGCGGGCCACCCGTTCTTCGGCGTGCTCGTCGGCCGCGTGGCCAACCGCATCGCGGGCGCCAGCTTCGAGATCGACGGGCGCACCTACCAGCTGCGCGCCAACGACGGCCCGAACACGCTGCACGGCGGTGGGCGCGGGTTCGACAAGCACCTATGGGCCGCCGAGCCGGTCGCGGACGACACGCGCGGGCCGGCGGTGCGGCTGCGGCTGGTCAGCCCCGACGGCGACGAGGGCTTCCCCGGCCGCCTCGAGGTCGAGGTGGTCTATTGGTGGTCGGCGGACGGCGAGCTGGGCATCGACTACCAGGCGACGACCGACCAAACCACGCCGGTCAACCTGACCAACCACAGCTACTTCAACCTGGCCGGCGGCGGGACCATCCTCGACCACCGGCTGAAGCTGGCCGCCGAGCGCTACACGGTGCCGGGGCCGGGCCTGATCCCCACCGGCGAGCTGGCCCCCGTGGCCGGCACGCCGTTCGACTTCACCCAGCCCCAGCCCATCGGCTCGCGCTTGGCCCAGACCGGCGGGCAGCCGGCCGGCTACGACCACAACTACGTCCTGCTGGAGGGCGACGGCATGGTTCGGACCGTGGTCTGGGTCGACGAGCCGACCACCGGCCGCCGGCTGGAGATGGCCACGACTACGCCCGGCGTGCAGTTCTACAGCGGCAACTTCCTCGATGGCGGGACGGTGGGCAAGGGCGGCCAGCGCTACGTGCAGCATGCCGGCTTCTGCCTGGAGGCCCAGCACTACCCCGATTCCGTACACCGCCCCGAGTTCCCGTCGATTCTGCTCGCCCCGGGTGAGCTGTACCGCCAGACGACCATCTACCGCTTCGGCCTGACCCCCGAGTAGACCTACCGAGGAGCACACCATGCTCTGGCTGACCCTGATCGCTAGCCTGTCCATCAATGCCCGCGAGCTGCCCGTGCAGCCCGACCTCGCCACCGCGCGGGACGCGGTGCGCGCCGCGGCGGCCGCCGGGGCCTGGCCCGAGGGCGGGTTCATCGTGCCCGTGGCGCCGGGGCTCGACTACCGCACGCAGCCGCTACGCTTCGGCGCCGAGGACTCGGGTCGGCCCGGCGCGCCGGTGGTCTACCGCGCGCAGGGTGCCAGCCTGCACGGCGGCCAGGTGCTGCCGGCGGACAGCTTCGGCCCGGTCACCGACCCGGCCGCCCGCGCCCGCCTGCCCGAGGCCGCGCGCGACCAGGTGGTCGTCGCCGACCTGGCGGCGTTGGGCATCACCGACTACGGCCAGCTCGAGAGCTTCGGCTTCGGCCGTCGGCCGGCGTTCAGCCCGCCCGAGGTCTTCATCGACGGCCAGGCGCTGACCCTGGCGCGCTGGCCCAACGAGGGCTGGACCCACACCGGCGAGATCATCGACCGCGGCTCGATCATGGGCAGCATCGTCGGCGGCGAGCCGCCGCTGAACGAGACCGACGACCGCGGCGGTATCTTCACCGGCCCCGAGGCCGAGCGGCTGCAGCGCTGGCAGACAGCCGATGACATGTGGGTCTTCGGCTACTGGTGGTGGGACTGGGCCGACCAGGCCATCCCGGTCGCCTCGGTCGATCCGGTCGCCGGGACGATCACCACGGCGATGCCGCACGTCTACGGCTTCGGCCCGAACAAGCGCTTCTACGCCTTCAACCTGCTGGAGGAGTTGGACCAGCCGGGCGAGATGTACCTGGACCGCACCGACGGCCGCCTCTACCTCTGGCCGACGGCGCCCCTGGCGACCAGCCGGGTCGAGATCACGCTGGCGACCGAGCCGCTACTGATCGTCGAGAACGCCTCACACCTGGCCTTCGAGGGGCTGACCCTGGAGAGCGGGCGCGGCGGCGGGGCGACGGTTTCCGGCGGCGAGGAGGTCGAGCTGCGCGGCTGCACCATCCGCCAGACGGGCGACGTGGCGCTGCGGCTGAGCGGCGGGCGGGCGCACCGCGCGGTGGCCTGCGACATCCTCGACACCAACGGGGGCATCCACGTCTCGGGCGGCGACATGGCGACGCTGACGCACGGTGAGCACGCTGTCGAGAACTGCCGCTTCCGCAACTACGCGCGGCTGGTGCGGACGTACTCGGGCGCGATCCACCTCAACGGCGTCGGCCTCCGCGCGGTGCACAACCAGGCCTCCGAGGCGCCGCACTCGGCGCTCTTCTTCGGCGGCGTTGAGCACCTGATCGAGCTGAACGAGTTCTTCGATGTCTGCCGCGAAACCAGCGACGCCGGGGTGATCTACGCAGGCCGCAACTGGGCTAGTCGAGGCAACATCGTTCGCGCCAACTTCATCCACGACATCATGGGCATCGGCGGGCTCGGCGCGTTCGGCATCTACCTTGACGACCTGTTCTCCAGCGCCGAGGTGACCGACAACGTGCTGGCCAACATGGCTAACTGGGCCTTCCTCATCGGCGGCGGTCGCGACAACGTGGTGAGCAACAACTTGACCTACCGCACCGGCCCGATGCACTTCGATGACCGCGGCCTCGGCTGGGCGGCGGCCTCGGCGCAGCCCGGCGCGGTGATGTACAACTCGGTGACCTCCGTGCCGTACCAGGAGCCGCCCTGGAGCACCCGCTACCCGCAGCTGCTGACCCTATTCGACGACGAGCCGGCGGTGCCGAAGTACAACACCATCACGCACAACGTGTTCATCGACACGCCGCAGCCGCAGCTGGCGGCGACGGTCGTCGAGCATGGCCAGGTGGAGGACAACTGGGTTGTCGAAGGTGACCCTGGCTTCGTCAACGCCGCCGCGCTGGACCTGCGCCTGACCCCTGAGGCCGCGGCAAAGTTCCCCGGCTTCCGGCCGAACACCGTCGAGCGTGCCGGCCTCTACATCGACGAGTGGCGGACCACGGTCGCGCCCGCGCGGCCGGTGCTCGGTGGCGCCGGCGGCCTGATCGTCGGGCAGGGCACGATCAGCCTGGCTAGCCGCACCCCGGACGTCGCGCTGCACTACACCCTGGACGGCAGTGTGCCGACGGCCGCCTCGACGCGGTATGACGGCCCGATCACCGTGACCGAATCGGGCACCTTGCGGGCCGTGGCGGTCGCCGCCGATGGCACGCTGTCGGACGAGACCAGCACGCGCATCGTCGTGCGCCACCTCGATGGTGACGCGGTCTACGTCTCCGAGTTGGAGCCGGCCGAGCACATGGGCTACGGCGGCGGGCTGAAGCGCGATGTGAACCAGGCGGAGACGGCGATCACCCTGCGCGGCGAGCCGTTCGCGCGCGGGCTGCTGATGCATCCGGGCGAGCCAGAGGGCCTGGCCAGCGCTACTTGGGACCTCGCGCCGGGGCTGCGCAACCTGCATCTGCGGGCGCTGGTCGGGGTTGAGGACAACGTCGCCGAGCGCGGCTCGGTCATCTTCATCGTCGACCTCTGGCGCGACGGCGAGTGGCAGGAGGCGTGGCGCAGCCCGGTCCAGCGTGGCGGCGGCGAGCCGTTGCCGGTCGACGTGGCCCTGGGCGGCGCCGAGCGCCTGCGCCTGCGCGTCACCGACGGCGGCGACAACATCCACGCCGACCACGGCGCCTGGGCCGACGCCCGGCTCGAGTAGAGATCTAAGCGGGCGCGCGGAACTGCCACTGGCCCGAGCCGACTTCGTAGCGGCCCGGCCCGGTCTGGCGCGCCGCCGGGTCGGCCTCGACGCGGTCGGGCACGCCCGTCGGGACGATGACCTCGGCGGTCGCGTTGGTCGGCACCTCGACGGTCAGCGTCAGCGCGCCGCACGGCTCCAGCTCCCAGTGACAGCTCGCCCGGCCATGCGGCGTGAGCAGCGCGGCCCGCGCCCAGGTCAGCCCGCCGCCGGGCCGCGGGGCGAGGCGCAGATGCTGGTAGCCGGGGTGGTCCGGGTGCGTGTCGAGGCCGGCGACGACGCGCGCCATCCAGTCGCCGATGGCGCCGTAGGCGTAGTGGTTGAACGAGTTCATCGCCGGCGTCTGGAAGCCGCCCGCGTCCGTCCAGCCGTCCCACCGCTCCCAGACCGTCGTCGCGCCGTGGCGGATCGAGTAGCCCCAGGAGGGGTAGCTGTCGTTGCGCAGCAGCTGGTAAGCCAGGTCCAGGTAGCCGTGATCGGCCAGCGTGGCGCACATGTACGGCGTGCCGACGAAGCCGGTGGCGATGTGGACGTCGCGCTCGCGGACGCGTTCGGCCAGCAGCGCGGCGGCGTGCGTGCGATCGGCGGCTGGTAGCAGGTCAAAGGCGAGGGCCAGCGCGTAGGCGCATTGGGTGTCGCCGTGGATAATGCCGTCGGCGGCGACGAAGGCCCCGCGGAAGGCGGCGGCGATGCGCTCGGCCAGGGCGCGGTGCGCGGCGGCCTCGGCCGGCCGGTCGAGCGCCTCGGCGACACGCGCGACGAGGGCCGCGCCGTGGGCGTACCAGGCGGTTTGGATAACCTCGGTCGGCGTGGTGCAGTCCATCTGCAGCCAGTCGCCATACCCGCCGGGCGGCCGCACGCCGTCGGTGCTGTGGGCGGTCTGCCAGTCGAGCCAGCGGACCATCGCCGGGTAGCAGCGGGCCAGCAGGTCGCGGTCGCCGTAGCACTGGTAGACGACCCAGGGGCAGATGATGATCGCGTCGGCCCAGGCCGCGGATGGCCCGCCCATGGCCATGCGCGGCGCGACATCGGGCACCTTGCCGCTCGGCTCGACCGCGTCGAGCAGGTCGGTCAGCCACTTGGTGTAGAAGCCGGCCATGTCGAAGTTGAAGCAAGCGGTGCGGGCGAAGACCTGCGCGTCACCGGTCCAAGCGAGCCGTTCGTCGCGCTGCGGGCAGTCGGTCGGCACCTCCAGGTGGTTGCCGCGGGTGCCCCACTCGATGTTGTGCTGCAGCTGGTTCAGCAGCGGATCGGAGCAGGCGAACTCGCCGGTCTGCTCCAGCGGGTTGTGCAGCACGATGCCGGTCACCGCGTCGGCGCCGGGCGCGTTGGGCAGGCCTTCGAGCGCGACGTAGCGGAAGCCGTGGAAGGTGAAGCGCGGCTCCCAGGTCTCGTTCGGCCGGCCGGCGCAGACGTAGGTGTCGAGCGCGCGGGCGGTGCGCAGGTTGGTCAGGTAGGGGGTGCCGTCGGGGTTGACCATCTCGGCGAAGGTTGCGCGGACGCGCGTGCCGGCCGGCGCGTTGAGGCGCAGGCGGGCCCAGCCGACGATGTTCTGGCCCAGGTCGAAGACCCACAGACCGGGCTTCGGCTGACTGACGGTCTGGGTGGCGAACTCGGTCTGCCGTTGGACCGGCCCCGCCGCCGACCAGACCAGCGGCACCTCTGGTCGCGGCTCGACGGCGACGGGTAGCCAACCGTCCGGCGCCGCGCCGGGCTGGTCCCAGGCGCCGTTGGTCCGGCGGGCGTCGTAGTATTCGCCGTGCAGCAGGTCGGAGTACAGCTCCGGCCCCCAGCCGGCGCGCCACTGGTCGTCGCTGACGATGGTCTCGCGGCTGCCGTCCTCGTACTCGAGCTCCAGCTGGCAGATCAGCCGCGGCACCTTGCCCCACCAGCCCTCCATGAAGGCGACGTGGCCGGCGTACCAGCCATCGCCCAGGATCACGCCGAGCACATTCTCGCCGGGGCGGATGGCGGCGGTCACGTCGTAGGTCGAGTAGGGCAGGCGCAGGTTGTAGTCGGTCCAGCCGGGGCGCAGGAGGTCGCGGCCGACCTTGCCGCCGTTGAGCCGCAGCTCGAAGAGGCCCAGCGCGGTGACGTAGACCGTCGCGCGGCGCAGCGGGCGCTCGACGCTGAAGGCGCGGCGCAGATACGGGCAGGGCTGGGGTGTGGCGGGCAGCTGGAACGGGTGGCACTGGAACGGCGGCTGCGCATACTCGGCGATCGCGGTGGGCGCGGGCCAGGCGTAGTCGTCGAGATCGAAGCTGGCCCAGGCCGCGCCGACCCCGGCCGCGGCGCGCCAGGTGTCGTCGATGGTGCCCTCAAGCCGGCTGCCGCCCTCGAGCTCGATCCGCCAGCGGCCGATCAGCCCCGCGCGCTCGCCGCCGCCGGCGACCTCGACCGCGAGCACGTTCTCGCCCGGTCCGAGAGCGGCGGTGATGTCGAACAGCTTGCCCCGGATGTAGGTGTCGGGCGGGGCGTCGGACTCGCCGACGCGGCGGCCGTTGACGGCCAGGCTGAAGGCCGGCGCGGCGGTCAGCAGCAGCTCGGCGCGGGCCAAGCGGCGGTCGGCGGGCAGCTTCAGGCGGTGACGGAAGACGGCTTGGCAGGGCTCGTCGGCGGTGGCTTCGGGCGCGTCCGCCAGCCAGTGCCAGCGGCAGCCGACCAGCATCAGCTCCGGGCGGACCAGCTCAGCCGGTGCGGGGCCGGGGGCGCCGATGGCCTGGGCCTGCCAGTCGTCGGCGTCGAGCAGGCCGAGGGTGAAGTAGGCCGGCTCGCAGAAGCCGCTGGCCACGCCATCCGCGTCCCAGGCCTGGACCCGCCAGTGGACCTGCGCGCGCGAGCCGAGCGGCGCGCCGCCCCAGGCGACCTGCGTGGTCTGGCCGCCGGCGACCTGGCCGCTGTCCCAGAGGTCGGCATCGCCGGCGAGCAGCGCTTCGAGGCTGCTCGCGGCCTGTACCTGCCAGGCGGTCTGGTGGTCGCCGCGGGTAGGCGAGGTGACGCGCCAGGCCAGCCGCGGGCGGGGGCAATCGAGGCCGAGCGGGCGATCGTGGTACTCGACGCGAAGGGCGGTCACTTCCAGCATGGCGGGCTCCCAATGGGCGGACGGTACCACACTCGCGAGGGCCTCGCAACGATTGACGCGGGCCGCGCAGCGGTGGTAGATTCGCGGCCAATGGGTCTACTGCGGCGCCTAGAACGAGCCCTGGAGCGCGGCCTAGATGCGGTCGGCGGCCTGCTGGGTGCGGGGGGACTCAGCGAGCGGCAGCTGGAACGCATTGTGGCCGATGAGGTCGACACGACCCGCGGGCCCGAGGGGCGGCCGGTCCTCCTCAACACCTTTGCCGTGCACGTTGCCTCGGCCAACCTGGCCAGCTTTCGCAGCGCACCCGACGAGCTCGTCCGGCGGCTGGAGGCGGCGATCATCGCGGCGGCCGAGGCCCGCGGACTGCCGTTCCCGGTGGGCCTGGACGTGCGCTTGAGCGGCGACCCGGAGCAGGCGCCGGGCAGCGCGCGGGTCGAGGCCAGCTGGCAGGGGCGGCCGCCGCGGCTTGAGCTGCTCAACCTACGCAGCGCGCGGCGGCACGTGGTTGTCGGGCCGTCGGTCGTGGTTGGTCAGGCGCCGACGTGTGGCATCGTCCTGCCGAGTGAGTACGTCTCGCGCGAGCATGCGCGGCTGAGCTTGGTCGGCGACGGCTGGCGGGTGACCGACCTGGGCAGCTCGAACGGCACCAAGATCAACGGGGCGCGGGTGCGCGAGGCGGACCTGCGCAACAATGACACGTTGGCCCTGGGGCCGCTGGTCTTTCGTGTGGAGGTGCGCTGATGCCATTGGAGCCCGCGCTGGTGGTCGGTCGCTGGCTGTTCCTCGGCCTGCTGACGCTGCTGCTCATCGCGCTGCACCGCGCGGTGTTGCGCGACCTGTGGGGCACCGCGCGGCGGGCGGAGCGCGGGCCGTCGGCGGCTCCGCGCGAACCGCGGCTGGTGGTTCGGCGCGGGCCCGGCGCGGGGAACCGTTGGCTCGTGCGCGGCACCTGGACCATCGGCCGCACCGCCGACAACGACCTGCAGCTGGACCATCCCACCGTCAGCGCGCACCACGCGCGGGTCAGCGTGCAGGACGGCGAACTGGTCGTCGAGGATCTGGGCAGCGCGAACGGGACGATCGTCAATGGGGCGCGGCTCACGCAGCCGACCGTCGTGCAGCAGGGCGCGCGCATCCAGGTCGGCGAGTGCGAGCTGCAGGTGGAGGTCTAGGCCGTGGGTCGTGCGCGCGAACGAGGCTTGCTGGTCGTCGCGATCGCGGTCGGCGTCGGCGGCTCGGCGCTGGTCGCCTTCGCCCGCGGCGGCACGTTCGACTGGGCCGAGCCGGGCAGCCTCCCGCGGCAGGCCGCGGTCTGGCTGCAGCTCGGCCTGGCGGCGCTGCTACTCCACGGTTGGCTGGCGCGGCGCCGCTCGACCGCGGACGAAACGCTGCTCCCCGCGAGCATCGGCCTGACCGCGGTTGGCCTGACCATCATCTACTCGCTCAGCCCGACCGAAGCCCAGGCACAGGTCGTCTGGCTGTGGGTCTCGCTGGGGCTGCTGGCACTCGTCGTCGCCGCGCTGCCGAGCCTCGACGACCTGCGGCAGTACACTTTCCTTTGGGGCCTAGCCACGGTCCTGCTACTGCTCGCGCCGATGCTCTTCGGCCGTGAGATCAACGGCGCGCGGCTGTGGATTGACCTGGGCTTCGTCCGCCTGCAGCCGAGCGAGCCGGCCAAGCTGACGCTCGTGCTGTTCCTAGCTTCGTACCTGTCCAGCGCGCGCGGCGGCGGGCTGGCGGGCGAGGCGTGGCGCGTCGGCCCCTTCGCCCTGCCCGCGCCGCGCTACCTAGTGCCGCTGGTGCTCATGTGGGCGGGGGCGATGCTGGTGCTGATCACCCTGCGTGACCTGGGCACGGCACTGCTGTTCTTCGGCACCTTCATTTGCGTCGTCTACGCGGCGACGGGCCAGGCGCGGTACCTGCTGGGCGGCATGGTCAGCTTCGCGCTCGGCGCATGGGCCGCGGCGCAGGCCTTCGGGCATGTCCGCGGGCGGATCACCGCCTGGCTCAACCCCTGGGTCGAGCCGACCATCGGCGCGGGCGGCTACCAGATCGTTCAGGCGCTCTTCGCCGTCGCCGCGGGCGGGATGACCGGCGTCGGGCTGGGCTTCAGCCAGCTGGCCAACCCGCTGACCGGCCGCCTGCTGTTCGCCTCGACGACCGACCTGCCGTTCGCCGCCGTCTGCGAGCAGGTCGGCGTCTGGGGCGCGGCGATGGTCGTCGGGCTGTATGGCTTCTGGGTCTACCGCGCACTGCGCCTGGCCGTGGTCCAGCGCGACGAGTTCGCCGGCCTGCTGGCCACGGGTATTGCGGTGCTGATGGCGCTGCAGTCGTTGGTGATCATGGGCGGCGTGGTCAAGCTGATCCCGCTGACCGGTATCACCCTGCCGTTCGTCAGCTACGGCGGCAGCAGCCTGCTGGTCAACTACGTGATGCTGGCGCTGCTCCTGCGCTGTGCGGCGGAGCAGCCATGAACCTGCGTCGCACCGCACCGGTCCTGCTCGTCCTCTTCCACCTTGGCTTTGGCGCGGTGGTGGTGCAGGTGGCCTATTGGAACTTCGTGCGCGGCCCCGAGCTGGCCAACCACGCGCGCAACCCACGCTACTGGGTCCGTGTGCGGAGCATCGAACGGGGCCAGATCACCGACAGCGCCGGCAAGGTGCTGGCCGAGAGCGTGCGCCTGACGCGGCCGGACGACGACGAACGCGCCGGGCCGGAGCTGGCCGCGGCGCTGCGGCCGAAGCTCTACACACGGCGCTACCCGGGCGGGCGGCTCGGTGCGCACGTTGTCGGCTACAGCGACTACCGGCGCGGCGAGTCGGGTGTCGAGCGGGCGCTCAGCGGCTACCTAGCGCCGCGCGACCTGGCCCTGCCGCGGTTCGGCTGGGACATCCTCGCGCCGCCGGTGCGCCGCGGCAGCAGCGTCGTGCTGAGCCTTGACTGGCGCCTGCAGCAGGCGGCGGCCGAGGCGCTGGGCCAGCGCGAGGGTGCGGTGGTGGTGATCGAGGTCGCCACCGGGGCGGTGCGGGCGATGGTCGACTACCCGACCTTCGACCCGGCGGCGACGACCGACACCAAGGCCTGGGAGAAGCTGCTCGCCGACCGCGCCGGCCAGCCGCTGCTCTCGCGCGCGTATGCCGGCCGGTTCTCGCCGGGGAGCACGCTGAAGGTCCTGACCGCCGCCGCGGCGCTGAACGCGGGCACCGCGACGCCGCGGACGACCTACACCTGCGCCGGCACGTTGCGCCTGGGCCACTCGACGGTCCATTGCGAGCGCCGCTCGGGCCACGGGCGGATCACGCTGGCCCAGGGCATCGCGCTGTCCTGCAACATCGCCCTGGCCCAAGCCGCGCTCGACATGGGCCCGGAGGCCTGGCAGGCGGCGGCCGAGGCCAGCGGCTTGAACCAGCGGCCGCAGCTGTTCTGGCCCGACCCGCGGACCGACCAGACCCCCGCCGGCCAGATGCCCACCGGCGACGCGCTGACCCCGGCGCAGCTGGCCGCGGTCGGCTACGGCCAGGGCGCGCTGACGGTTACGCCGTTGTACCTGGCCAGCCTGGGCCAGATGATCGGTAACGGTGGGACGCGGCTGGAGCCCTACGTGGTCAAGCAGATCACCAGCCCCGGCGGCCGCGCGGTCTACCAGGCGCAGCCGCACGGGGCGGCGCGGGTGG
>DHNJ01000310.1:37188-42809 GCA_002409445.1 Armatimonadetes bacterium UBA5419
CCAGCGGGACCGGCGCGGGTCTGGCGCCGGGGCTCAGCATGGCGGGCAAGACTGGCAGTGCGCAGAACCCTCAAGGCCGCGCGCACAGCTGGTTCCTGGCCCTGGGCCCGGGCGAGAAGCCGCGGTATGCGGTCGCCGTGGTCGTGCTGCACGCGGGCTCCGGCCGCGGCACGGCGGGGCCGATCGCGGTGCAGGTGTTGCGCGCGGCGCTGGCGCGGCCAAACTGATCGCGACAGCGGGCGAGCGGTTGTGCTAAGGTGAGCGGCATGTCACAACCCATGGTTTTGAGCGGTCGGTACCAGGTTGGGCAACGGCTGGGCGAGGGCGGCATGGCGACCGTCTTCGAGGGCCGCGACCTGAAGCTCGAACGGCCCGTGGCGATCAAGCTGCTGCGGCCGCACCTGGCCGGCGACGCGTCGTTTGCCAACCGCTTTAACCAGGAGGCGCGCGCGGTCGCCGAGCTGTCGCACCCGAACATCGCCGGCGTCTACGACACCGGGGTCGACAACGGCCAGCACTACATCATCATGGAGCTGCTGCCCGGCCCGACCCTGAGCGAGCTGCTCGCCGGCGTGCCCAACGGGCGCCTGCCGGCCGAGCAGGTCATGCGCATCGGCGGCGAGGTCGCGCGCGCGCTGGGCGCGGCGCATAGCCGCGGGGTCGTCCACCGCGACGTTAAGCCGGCCAACATCATTTTCGCCGCCAACGGCGCGGCCAAGGTCACCGACCTGGGCATCGCTCGCGCCCTGGCCCAGGCCGAGACCACAGACACCGGCGCCATCCTCGGCAGCCCGCACTACCTCTCGCCCGAGCAGGTCAAGGGCGAGACCGCCGGCCCGCGAAGCGACATCTACTCGCTCGGCGTCGTGCTCTACCAGATGCTGACCGGCCACACGCCGTACCGCGGCGACACGCCGCTGGCGATCGCCGTGCAGCACGTGCAGGGCACGCCGCCGTCGCTCAGCGCCGAGGTGCCGGACCTGCCGGCGGGTCTGGCCGCGGTGGTCGCCAAGGCGATGGCGCGTGACCCGGAGGACCGGTTCGGCTCGGCCGCCGAGGTCGTCGATGCGCTGGCCGCCGTGCGCTCCGGGCTGCCGCTGCCCTTCACGCCGCTGCCCACGGGCCCGGTGTTGCCGGGGCATGGCGTGCCGATGGCGGGCGACCCGGCGCAGCTCGAGCGGACGACGGTGATGTCCGTTCCGGCCGCCACCGCCACGGCTAGCGCGGTCGGGCGGCCGCGTTACGAGGACGACGAGGAGCGCACCCGGCAGCGCGGCCCGGTCTGGCCCATCGCCGTGGCGCTGCTGGTCATCCTCGGCGTCGCGGTCGGCATCGGCTATGCCCTGTTGTATCCGGAGCAGCCACCCACGCCCGCACCACCGCCCTTGCCAACGACACCGGCTCAGCCCAAGCAGATTACGGTCCCCGACCTGACGGGCAAGCACGTGCCCACCGAGCGCGACCGGCTGAACCGGTACTACCAGGGCCAGGAGACACGGCCGCCGCAGATCTGGGAGATGGGCAACGAGGACAGCGGTCTGCCCGCCGGCCAGGTCGTCCGCCAGCAGCCCGAGGCTGGTACGACCATGGAGGAGGGCGGGACGATCCGGGTCTGGCTGAGCACCGGCATCGAGCGGATCGCCGTGCCGCGGCTGGTCGGCCAGGCCGAATCGGTCGCGCGGACGACGCTGATTGCCGGCCGGCTGCAGGTGGGCCGTATCGCGCAGGACTATTCCGACGATTTTGGCGCCGGTATGGTGATGGCCCAGAGCATCCGCGGCGGCGAGCGGGTGACGGTCAACACGCCGGTCGACCTGACCATCTCGCTTGGCCCGCGCGAGCCGGAGCCGCCACCGTTGCCGGAGCCACCGCCCGCGTTGCCGCCGATGCCCGATGTGGCGCACACGCCGCTCGAGGAGGTCGGGGGCGGCTGGCGGCAGACGACGGTCACCGTCCACCTGAGCGCCGAGCTGCCGCCGGAGACCCCGCCGGCGAATGTTGAGTTGCGCTGGCTGAGCGGCGGCGAGGGCAGCCCCGGTGGCGGCCGCGTGAGCCCGGGCGCCGACTTCTCCGCGGTGGTCCAGGGCCCGGCCGACGCCCAGCTCGAGGTGCTGGTCAACGGCGAGTCGGTGCGCGTGATCACGTTCTAGTGGCCGCGGGACTGAAGGGTCCGGCGGTGGACGGCGTTTTTGGGTTGTGCGGAGTCTTAGGCTGATGCTCTGGCGAACGACGTGTGTGGTACGGTGGGGGCTATTGGTGGTCCTGGCGGCGCTGGCCGCGGGCTGCGGTGGGGGCGGCGGCGGCAAGCCGATCGTGCCGCCACCGCCGACCGGCGCGCGCGAGGTGACCGGTTACGTCTTCGGCGCGCTGCGCACCGTCGCGGCCGCGCGGGCCGGGGAGGCCGGCCTGGCCACCGAGCGCACGCCGCTGGCCGACGTGACCGTCAGCGCCTACCTGCTGCCGGCGACCGGTTCCGCGCTGGCGACAACCCGGACCGACCGCTGGGGCCGCTTCCAGTTCACCCAGACTCAGGCCTTGCCCGCCCACAAGAGCTTGGCCCTGATCGCTCGTGGCGGCGGCCAGACGGTTTCGGCCGTGGTCCTGACCGACGCGGTGACCCAGATCGTCGTATTGGACGAGGTGACCCACGTCGCGAGCCTGGCCATCCGCGCCAACGAAGGCAGCAGCGTCACCCGCGAGACGATCGGCAGCTACCAGATGGCCGCGCGCCAAGCCACGCTGACCGCGCTGCAGCAGTCACCCGGCATCAGCCTGACCGCCGACGGCCAGCAGGTCGCGGCCAGCGCGGCGGCGGCCGAGGCGCGGCGCATCGTGCGCAGCGGCAGCCAGCGGGCCAACACGCCCCCGCGGGTGGGGCCAGTGGTCCTCTCGCCCAGCCAGCTGCCCGCCGAGGGCGGCACCACGCGCGTCGATGTCGACGTGACCGACGCCGACTCGCCACTGGTCGCGGTGCATGCGCTGGTTTACGACAAGGCTGGTGAGGCGCCACGGGTGGTCGAACTGACCCACACCGACGGCCAGGCCACGGGCACGCTGCGCCTGCCGACCAACCAGAGCACGGTCGTGCGCCAGTCGGCGGTGGTCGTCGTCGCCGACGACGGGACCAACGCGCCCGTCTCCTCGACGCCGCGCATCGTCGCCGTCCTGCCGCCGGGGACGGTCACCCTGGACATCCTCGCCGAGACGCTTTGGGACGAGGCGGTCGCCCGGTCCCAGCCGGACTGGGAGCGCCTGCTAGAGCGCCTGGCGCCCCGGGTCCGGCCGGCGACTCGCGCGCGGACGCGACAGGTCAATCCGAACCAGTCCATCGCTGGGGTGGCGATCACCGTCGACGACGTCCCGTCGCTCGGTGCGAAGACCGGCGCCGACGGCCTGGTCAGCCTGACTGTCCCGCTGTCTGCGGTGACCGACGGGCTGCTGGGGGTGCGCGCGACGATGAACGACCGCGTCACGTACCACCAGTTCCTGATCCTGCCGGCGGCCAGTAGCATCGCTAACGGCGACGTGATTGAGATCGACATGACCATGGGCACGCAGGCCGACTGGCGGCGCTGGGGCGACCTGGCGCGGCTGACCGGCGTCGACTTCGCCAAGGTGCCCGCGTTCCTGGTCAGCAACGTGCAGCGCGAGCTGAGCCTGGCCGGCGTCAGCCCGATGAGCACGTTCTGGAACCCGATCGACGATAAGAACCCGCGCACGGACGACGGCGACTGGCTGGCGGCCGGCGTGACGCCCGGGGCCGCCTCGCTGCGCGGGGTGTTCACGCATCCGGTCGACCCGGGCCTGACCTACCCGTTCGGTCCCGTGGCGATGGAACTGACCGCCGGTGAGGCGACCGCGGTTGGGGCCATCCTGCCGCCGGCACCGGCCGCGCGCTGATGGCGACTGCGCTGGTCTTGGCTAACGGCGAACGCCCGCCCGAGGCGCTGCTGGCCCGGCGCGTGGCGGAGGCGGACCTGTTCGTCTGTGTCGATGGTGCGGCGGCGGCTGCGTTGCTGGCCGGCTTGACGCCGGACCTCGTGGTTGGCGATATGGACTCGCTGGCGCCGGGGGCACGCGCCTGGCTGACCGGTTCGACCACCGAGCTGGTCGAGCTGGTTGAACAGGACACCACCGACCTGGAGAAGGCCTTCTACACGCTTGCCGACCGCGCGGTGAGCGAGGTGCTGGTGCTCGGTGCGGGCGGGCGGCGGTGGGACCACTTCCTGGTCAACCTAATGACCTTCGCCCGCTACGCCGACCGGCTGGTGATCCGCGCCGAGGACGAGTTTGGTACGTTGACGATGCTCGCGCCGGGGCCGGTGCACACTCTCGACCTGCAGGTTGGCGAACGGTTTTCGTTGCTGCCGCTGCCCAGCGCCGCGGGCGTGGCGACGACCGGTATGCACTGGACGCCCGCGCCGACGCTGGCGATGGACGGCGCGCAGGGGATCAGCAACGTGGTCGACGCGGTGCCGGTGACGCTGCGCTACGCGGCGGGCAGCCTGGCGCTGTACCAGCTCAGTAAGCGCCCGTCCCGCGCCTGACCGCGGACCAGGTGCGGGCGAGGATATCACCATCGAGCGCGGGCGAAGCGCGGTCCACGTACTCGCAGTCCTCGTTCAGCCAGCGGTCGTAGTCGGTGTGCATCGTCCGCCCCTGCACCTGCCAGAGCCCAGTCAGGCCCGGCGGCACGTCGCAGCGGCGGGCGAAGCGCGGTTCGGCCGGGTCCAGCTGGTCCAGCGGCAGCGGCCGCGGGCCGACCAGGCTCATGCTGCCCAGGACGACGTTGAGCAGCTGCGGCAGCTCGTCGAGGCTGGTCCGCCGCAGCCAGCGGCCGAGCTGGGTCACGCGGGGGTCGGCTTCGAGCTTGAAGACGGGGCCAGTGAGGTTGGCCTGCGCGCGCAGGTCGGGCAGTTGCCGCTCGGCGTCGCGGACCATCGTGCGGAACTTGAGCATCCAGAACGGCTGTAGCCGCAGGCCGGCGCGGCGCTGGGCGAAGAAGGGCGGCCCGGGCGAGTCGAGGCTAACAAGCAGGGCTAGCGCCAGCAGCAGCGGCCAGACGAGCAACAGTCCGCCGGTCGCGAACACCAGGTCCAGCGCCCGGCGTGTCCGGCTGTTCGCCCACCCAACGCCCACCTCGGCCTCCGCAGAACATGACGCAGCGGGGGCCGAGGTGGTTCCGAGATTGGCCAGCGGTTACTCCTCCAGCAGCGTGCGCTGGGCGGCGGTCAGCTCGCTCGCACCCTCCTCATCGATCTGCAGGTATAGACCGCCGAGGTGGGCCTTGAGCTGCTCGCCGACGGCCAGGATGGGCGCCAGGTCGGGCCGCAGGCGGGCCAGCTCGAAGTAGGCCGCGCTGCCCCACTGCAGGTGGATGATGTCCAGCCCAGCCTCGTCGGTCGGCCAGGTGGAGTCGGTCCAGTACTCGTCGACCAGGTAGAAGGTCTGCGTGCCGACCTGCTGCTGGGTCGCGTTGGTCCGGCCCAGCTGTTCGGCTTCCTGCAGGAACTGGTCGTGCTGGGCGCGGTCGACCGCGGCCGCGCCGGCCGCCGAGTTCAGGCGGGTGTCGCGCGGGGCCGCCGCCGCGGGCCGGCCCGGGGCGGCGGCGGGCCCCTGGG
>DHNJ01000130.1 GCA_002409445.1 Armatimonadetes bacterium UBA5419
AATACGACAAATTTTAATTTTGTCTATAACTTTAGAAGGCGCGCACGTCGAGGTCGTCGGGGTGCCCGCCGGCCTGGCCCCAGGCCACCGCGGCGAGCAGGGGCAGGAGCGCGAGCCAGGCGGGCCACGGGCCGCGGGCCATAGGCTAGTCCTTCAGGAAGATCTCGATCACCGGCACGGCAACCTTCGGCCGCGCGACGGGCAGGCGGATCGTCGCCACCCGCTGCGGCCCATCGTGGCGCAGGGCATCGTGGTTGTTCAGCTCGTGGTGCAGCTCGCTGGCGTCGTGGAGGAACTGGCAATACTCGATGCGGTCGGCCAGCTCGCCCTCGAGATGGACCGCGCCGAACGGCCAGGCCAGCAGGTGCAGGTACAGCCGATTGCCGTTCTGGGTCAGGCGGCAGTCCTCGGGCGCCGGGTATTGGCTCTGCCCGCAGCCGTAGATCGAGCGGCCGTGGAGCCGCATCCAATCGCCGATTCCGCCGAGGATGGCCAGCGACTCGGGCTGGAACTCGCCGCGGCCGTTCGGTCCGACATTGAGCAGCAAGTTGCCACCCTTGGCCACCGAGTCGATGAGCATGCGGATGAGCAGGTCCGGGGTCTTCCAGTCGATGTTGTCGCGGTGGTAGCCCCAGGAGCCGTTGAGCGTCTGGCAGGCCTCCCACATGACCGGCTGGTCCTCGACCCGGACCCACTCGCGCGGCTGGAACTGCTCGGGCGTCCAGAGGTCCTGGGGGACGGTCGTGCGGTTGTTGACGATGACGTTCGGCGCCAGCTCGCGGACCATGCGCAGCAGGTTCTCCGCGTCCCAGTCGGGCCCGCCCTTGCCGTCCTCGCCGGGGTAGGAGAAGTCGAACCACATGATGTCGACCGGGCCGTAGCCGGTCAGCAGCTCCTTGACCTGGGCGCGCAGGTAGGCGGCGTACTTGGCCTGGTCGCGGTGGGCCTGGGCGGCGCGGAACTCCTGGTCGTCGCGCTGGGGGTGGACCCGGTCGATGGTGAACTCGGGGTGGTGCCAGTCGATCAGGCTGTGGTAGAAGCCGGTGCGCAGGCCCTGGGCGCGGAAAGCCTCGACCATCGGCGCGAGCAGGTCGCGGCCGGCGGGGGTGCGGGTGGCCTTGTACTCGGTCTGCTGGCTGTCCCAGAGGCAGAAGCCGTCGTGGTGCTTGGTCGTCGCGACAAAGTACTTCATCCCCGCCCGCGCGGCCGCCGCGGCCCAGACGTGCGGGTCGTAGAGGTCGGGGTCAAAGTGGTCGAAGTACTTCTGGTAGCCCTCGTTGGTGATCCGCTCGCGATGCTTGACCCACTCATGCCGCGCGGGCAGCGCGTAGATGCCCCAGTGGATGAACAGCCCGAAGCGGTCATGCACAAACCAACTGGGATCCGGACAGGTCGCGACCTTCTCGCTAGCCATGGCACACACTCCTGCACCGTCCGGCTTCGCCGCGGCGATGGCGAGTCCTGCAGGGGCGGCGGGGCCTAGCTACGGGTGCAGAGGGAGATGCGGCGGGGGGTGTGGGGGGTGACGGGGTCGCCGGCGTAGGTGCCGAGCTGGTCGTCGAGGTGCCAGCCGGCGATGGCGAAGAGGCCGCGCAGTTCGTCGGCTTCGAAGAGGCGGACGCTGGATTCGTAGTGTTCCTGACGGCCGTCGGGGAAGCGGACCTCGCGGGCGGTGTGGGCGCGTTTGGTCGACTCGTCGAAGCAGTAAGTGCTGTGGACTTCGACGCCGTCCTTGGTCCAGGAGGAGGTCGGCGGCTGCATGCGCACGGCGTCGATGTTGGCTAGGTCGAGCACGAGCCGGCCGCCGGGGCGGACCAGGCGGGCGAACTCGACGACCACGGCGGCGTGCTCGCGGTCGTCGTCGAAGTAGCCGAGGCTGGTGAACATGCAGATCACCGCGTCCGCGCGGCCGTGGACCAGGGGCAGGTCGCGCAGGTCGGCGCGGGCCAGGCGCGCGGGCCAGCCCTCGGTGCGCGCGCGGTCCTGGGCGACGCGGAGGAAGGTCTCGCTCAGGTCCAGGCCGACGATGCGGTAGCCGTCGCGGGTCAGCGGCCCGGTGTGTCGCCCGTGGCCGCAGGGCAGGTCGTAGATGAGCCCGCCGGCCAGCGGCGCCAGGACGCGGCGCAGCAGGGCGAGCTGGTCCTCCGTGTCGGCCAGGCGGTAGATGCTGAGGTAGTCAGCGCCAAAGTACGTCTGGTACCAAGGGGTGTCCATGCGGGCATTGTAACCCGGACGCGGCGGACGCTCGTGGGAGTCCTCGCAACGTGCGATGACGTTGGCCCGTTCGCATGCGGCCACGTGCTTGTACCGCCGCCGCTTCGGCGGCAGCCTGGTCTTGCCTCCGACACGGACGTGCTGCCGGCAACTGCTTCGTTCGCTCCGGTGCCGCATGCCTGCCGCCGAAGCGGCGGCGGTACAATGAGCGGCCGCGGGCTCGACGGGTCACGGGGCGCTGGCGGGCAGCCGGTATTATGTTAACTGCGGACAAGAGTGTCCGCGGTCCCGGGCGGAGCGCTCCCGGCGCTACACCATCTCGCGCATGACCTCGGCCATGAGCGTCGAGACGGGGAGGCTGTTGGGGCAGAGGCCTTCGCAGGTGCCGCAGGCGGTGCAGCGGTCGGCTTGGAAGCGCTCGTCGCGGCGGGACTTGTCGCGGTACTCGCGGCGGGCGGATTCGAGGTCGAAGGTCTTGTGGTAGTTGCGCAGGCGGAGGATGCCGGGGATGTCCAGGTCCTCGGTGCAGGGCAGGCAGTAGGCGCAGCCGGTGCAGAAGTGGGGGGCGCTCTCGATCAGCTGGGTGAACCGCGCGCCGAGCTCCAGCGCCTCCTCGGGCGACCAGAGCGGCTGGCTGAGGGTGGTGGTGTTCATCTCGGCTTCGAAGGCACTGGTCATGCCGCCCAGGGCACTGATGCCGAGCGAGGCGACGTAGCGCAGGGCCAGGTCGGCCGCGGAGCTGACGCCCATGTCGGCCATCTTCTCGGCCAGCGGGCCGCTCGCCGCGCCGAGGAAGCCGCCGGCCAGCGGGTTCATCGCGATCACGGCGATGTCGTTGTCCATCGCGTACTGCATGGCCTCAAGGCGGCCGGTGTTCATGATGTTGAAGGGGACGGTGATGATCTCGACCCAGCCCGAGTCGACCCAGCGGCGGATCTCGTCGCCGTCGGCGTGGCCGGTGATGCCGATGTGGGTAATCAGGCCCTCGTCGCGCGCGGCGAGCACGCCCTCGAGCCAGCCACCGGGCCGGTGCGCCGCGTCGAACAGCGCCGGCGCATGGACCGCCCAGAGCTGGTAGCAGTCGAGGTGGTCGACGCCGAGGCGGCGCATCGACTGGTCGATCATGCCGCGCACCTGGTCGGCGGTGGTGATGGAGAAGCCGCGCTCGGGGTTGTACTCGCCGATCTCGTTGCCGCCGCCGCCGACCGCGCACTTGGCGCTGACGACGAACCGCTCGCGCTGGCCGGCGATCGCCGCGCCGACCCAGCACTCGGTGTTCTCCTCGGGGGTCTGGAAGCAGTAGGCGGGCGAGGTATCGAGGTAGGTCACGCCGTGCGGGGCGCAGGTGTTGATGACCTCGGCGGCGGCCTCGCGGCTGGGCCAGCGCATGCAGCCGATCGACAACGAGGCCAGGGACTGGCCAGCCAACGTGAAGCGCGTGAAGTTCATGGGGAACACCTCAACCCAACGTTGGATGCAACATCACTGCCAAGGTGGGGCCGACCATCCCCTGACCGGGACCGCGGACACTCCTGTCCGCAGCGGACGCGGTCTACAAACGCCGAACCCCAGCCACCCGGGGGCGGCTGGGGTTCGTTGACGGTTGGTTAGCTGGTGCGGTTAGTAGCCGTAGCCTCCGCCCATGGGCGGCATCATCCCGCCGGGCATGCCCATACCGGGCATCCCGCCACCGGGCATCATCCCGCCGGGCGGCATGCCAGGGGGCATCCCCGGCATCCCGGGCATCATCCCGCCCATGCCGGGCATCATGCCGGGCGGCGGGGCGTTGAACGGCTGGATGGTGATAGGTAGGGTCGTCGAGGCCTCGGTCTTGAGGCCCGCGGCGTCCCGCACGGTCAGCTTCGCGGTGTAGTCGCCAGCCTGGGTGTAGATGTGGCGGGCGAAGGGCGCGTCGGTCTGTTCGGTCTGGCCATCGCCCCAGTCCCAGTGGTACTCGACCTCGGAGTAACCGGAGGCGACGGTCGCCTGGACCAGCATCGATTGGCCGGCGAGGCCGATCTGGTTGCCGCGACCGCCGGGCACGACGAAGGCTGGGTTGAGCGGCTGCTCGTCAGTGATGAAGCGGACCATGCCGATGTAGAAGGCGTCGTCGGTGTCGCCGAAGAGCATCAGGCGGTTCAGCGTGGTCGGCTGGCGCTGGCTCGGGTTGACGAAGTCGCTGATCGGCACGAAGACGCGGGTCCAGCCACGATGGACCTGGAAGGTCGAGTCGAAGCGGAAGTCCTCGACGGCGATCGGGCCTTGGTCGGTCTCCAGGACGATCTTGAGCATGGTCGTCGCCGGCTCACGCGTGAAGCGCCGCCCGCGGCCCATGCCACCGCCCATGCCGCCACCCGGCCCCATCATGCCGCCGCCCGGGCCCATACCCGGGCCCATGCCGCCCGGGCCGCTGCCGGGATACCCACCGGGTCCCATGCCGCCGGGGCCGCTGCCGGGGTAGCCACCAGGGCCCATGCCACCGGGCCCGCTACCGGGACCCATGCCGCCGGGGCCACCCGGGTACATGCCGCCGGGGCCGCCGGGGTACATGCCGCCGGGCCCACCGGGCCCACCGGGATACATGCCACCGGGGCCACCCATGCCGCCAGGCCCACCGGGGTAGCCGGCGTCATAGCCGCCGGGGCCACCGGGATACATCCCACCGGGTCCGCCCATGCCACCGGGTCCACCGGGGTACATGCCGCCCGGCCCGCCGGGGTACATACCGCCGTCAGGGCCGCCACCGGGATACATCCCGCCCGGGCCGCCCATGCCGCCCGGGCCACCGGGGTACATACCGCCGGGGCCGCCGGGGCCACCGGGGTACATACCGCCGGGGCCGCCGGGATACATGCCGCCATCAGGGCCGCCACCCGGATACATGCCGCCCGGGCCACCCATCCCGCCGGGTCCGCCGGGGTACATGCCGCCGTCAGGGCCACCGCCGGGGTACATGCCACCGGGGCCGCCCATGCCGCCGGGGTACATCCCGCCGTCAGGGCCACCGCCGGGGTACATCCCGCCCGGACCACCCATGCCACCGGGATAACCGGCGTCATAGCCCTCGCCACCGGGGTAGCCGGCACCGTCCGGCCCGCCACCCGGGCCCATCATGCCGCTGCCGGGTCCGCCCATGCCACCCGGTCCGCCCATGCCGCCCATACCGCCAGTCGCGTTCTGGTCGGGGAAGAAGTAGATGTCGAACTGCAGGTAGGACAGTTCGGGCTTGGCGAAGTAGGAACTGATGTCGGGCGGCGTGGTGAAGTCGAGGCGGGCGCCGCGGTAGTAGCCGCTGGTCTGCACCTCGATGCCGCGCAGGCCACGGATGACGCCGTAGCTGGTGTCCTTGGCTTCACCCGAGCCCCAGCCGCCGACCTTCAGGCCGAACGGGCTGGAGCGCAGCGCCTCGCCCGAATAGAGCAGGAGCGGGTGCAGCTCGGCGACGTCCTCGTCGAAAATCTTGACCGCCTGGGGCCCTTGTCGGATGGCCGCGAGCTGGGTCTTAGCGGCTTCGAGCTGGGCCATGACCATCTGCAGTTGGCCTTCGAGCTGCTGGCGCTGCCAGAGCGCCTGGGCACCCTCGACCGTCGCCGGGGTGCCCGGTGCGGGCGGCTCGGGCAGGGCCTTGATCGCGTTGGTCAGCTCGAGCGACTGGTTGGTCAAGCCTTCGATGCGCCGCTCGAGGTTCTGGGTGTAGGTGTTATCGTCGACCTGGGAATCGTCGACGGGGCCGCCCATGTCACCCGCTGGCCCCCAGCCACCAGGGCCACCGGGGCCGCCCGGACCCATGCCGGGACCACCGGGACCACCCGGCCCCATGCCCGGCCCGCCCGGGCCCATACCGGGGCCCGGCTGCTGGGCGAGCCGCTGGTTGACCGCGGCGAGGTCGGCGCTGAGCGCTTCGATCGCGGCGCGGGCGGCGGCCTGCGCGTTGGGGTCACGCTGTTCGGCCAGGAGGGCCTGGGCGTCGGCGATCTTGGCCTGCAGCGCGGCCTGCTCGGCGGCGAGATCGGCCTGGGCTAGAGCGACCGTCGGGACCCCGGCGAACGCCAGGGCCAAGATGGCGGCCAGCGTCCAGCGCGGCCAGAGGTCACGGAGCGACTTGCTCATCGTCTTCACCTCGCAGGTCCGTTTCCACGGAACCTCACACAGCGATCATACCCGAGGCCGGTGGGCAGCGTTGACAACTCCGGACCTCGGTTCGCGACTTATACCATATTCAGCGGGCGCAGCGCAACCCACGCGCCTGCCCTCTAGACGACCGCGCCCGCCCCTCTGTTCGCCATGGCCGGGCGGACCCCTGCCCGGGCCGTACCGGCGCGCTGCTGGGGGCGTGATTCGTTGACACATCGGACCCTCGGGCCTACCATGAAGCGCGCAAGAATCGCGCGCTGGGGCCCTCGGCCGGGGGCTTTGACGGGCCGGTGGAGGGTACAGATGGCGGAGCAACTGAGCCCCGATTTCGCCAAGGGCGGCGGGCTAGTGACGGCGATTGCCCAGGATTGGCAGGACGGGACGATCCTGATGGTCGCCTATATGAACGAAGAGTCCTGGCAGCTCACACTCGAGACCCGGGTGGCGACGTATTGGAGCCGCTCGCGGCAGAAGCTCTGGAAGAAGGGCGAGAGCTCGGGCAACGTGCAGAAGGTCCACGAGATCCGCCTCGATTGCGACTTGGACGCGATCGTCCTGCGCGTCGAGCAGATCGGCGGCGCGGCTTGCCATACCGGCCACCGCAGCTGCTTCTACCGCGTGCTCGGCGACGAAGGGTTCGAGGTCGAGGGCGAGCCGCTCTTCGATCCAGATAAGGTGTACGGACAATGAGTGTGTTGAAGCTCGGCCTGCCCAAGGGCAGCCTGGAAGAAGCGACCTACGACCTGTTCCGCCGCTCCGGCTGGCGGATCCGTGCGAGTTCGCGCAATTACTTCCCCGGCGTCGACGACCCCGAGATCGAGTGCGCGCTGGTCCGCGCGCAGGAGATGGCCAAGTACGTCGAGCAGGGCGTGCTCGACTGTGGCCTGACCGGCCTGGACTGGATCCTCGAGCACGACGCGCAGGTTCACTACGTCTCCGACCTGGTCTACTCCAAGGTCTCCACGCAGAAGGCCAAGTGGGTGCTCGCCGTGCGCGGCGACTCGAAGATCGAGCGCCTTGAGGACCTGGCCGGCAAGCGCATCGCGACCGAGCTGGTCGAGTTCACCAAGCGCTACTTCGCCGAGCGCAACATCCCCGTCGAGGTCGAGTTCTCCTGGGGCGCGACCGAGGGCAAGGTCGCCCAGGGCCTGGTCGACGCGATTGTTGAGGTCACCGAAACCGGCTCGACGATCAAGGCGCACGGGCTGCGGATCATCCACGAGCTGCTCGAGACCAACACCAAGTTCATCGCTAACCGCGAGGCCTGGGAAGACGGCTTCAAGCGCCGCAAGATCGAGCAGATCGCCCTGCTGCTCTCCGGCGCCCTGGCCGCCGACGGCATGGTCCTGCTGAAGATGAACGCGCCCGAGTCCGCGCTGCCGGGCATCATCGGCCTGCTCCCCTCGCTCAATTCGCCCACGGTCAACCACCTCTACCAGAGCGACTGGCTCTCGGTCGAGACGGTCGTCGCCGAGGTCGAGGTCCGCGAACTGATCCCGCAGCTGCGCGCGGCCGGTGCGGAGGGGATCATCGAGTTGCCGATCAACAAGATCGTCTAGCGAGCGGGCCCAAGTCTTAAGGAGCGCCGGCCCTTGGCCGGCGCTCCTTTGGGTGCCGGCGGTGTCCCGTTGCGCGAACCTTGTTGGCCTAGACGCGCTACGATGGCGGCGAGGATGTACAGCTATGACGACGGCGGCGGTGACGGGTGGGGCGGGGGATCCGGCGGCGGGGAGTCTGCATACCGTTGGGGTCGGTGGACTCGTGGTGCGGGGGGATGGAGCCGTGCTGTTGGTGCGGCATACGTATGGGCCGAGCCGTGGGCGGCTGATGTTGCCGGGTGGGCATCTGGAAGCCGGCGAAGCGCTGCGGGCGACGGCCGTGCGCGAGGTCGGCGAGGAGACGGGGCTGGCCTGCACCGCGCGGGGGGTGATCGCGGTGCGGCAGCGGCTCGATGTCAGCCCGCCGAACCTCTACTTCGTCTTCCTCCTCGCCGCGCCGACCGACGCCACCCCGGTCGTCGACGGTGTCGAGCTGGACGCCGCGTTCTGGCTGACGCCGGCGGAGGCGTTGGCGCGGGACGACCTGCAGCCGATCTGCGCGGACATCCTGCGCGCCTGGGCGGCGGACCCGCGGCGGGAGCTCGAACCGCTGCCCCTAGACTGGGCCGCGGCGGAAGACTATCTTCTCTGGACGGGCGGCGCCGCGCCGTCCGCCGGAGAGGACGATGAGCCGCACCGCCCAGGCCCTGCTGTGTGACGAGGAGCGCCGCTTCGCGCTCGCGCCGGTCGAGCTGCCCGACCCCGGCGACCACCAGATACTCGTGCGCACGCTCGTCTCGGGCGTCAGCATCGGCACCGAGTTCGCCCTCCTGCGCGGCGACCTCGATTGGGGCCCGTTCCCGCTTTGCACCGGCTACCAGGCCGTCGGCGAGGTCGCCGAGGTCGGCGCGGCGGTGCGCGGGTATGCCGTCGGCGACCGCGTTTACTTCCGCGACAACAAGGTCATCGCCCGGCCCGACGGCGCGCCCGTCTCGGCGGTCTCGGGCACGCACTGCTCACTGGCCGTGATCGACCCGGCGACGACCCACGGCCTGGCCCACCTGCCCGCCGGCTGCGACCTCGAGGCGGCGGCGCTGTTCGTCATGCCGGCGGTCGGGCTGACCGGCGTTGACCTGGCCGGGCCGCGGCTGGGCGAGAGCGTCGTGGTGCAGGGCGCGGGGCTGATCGGGCTCGGCGTGATCGCCGCCTGCGTGCTGCGCGGCTGCCGGGTGCTGGCGATCGACCCGGCGCCCGAGTGCCGCGCAGAAAAGGCGCTTGCCGCATTGCAGGAGATGGCG
>DHNJ01000123.1:0-6245 GCA_002409445.1 Armatimonadetes bacterium UBA5419
GGCAGGAAAGCGGGCACCCGCGTGAGGCGCTCGACGCGCTGGTCGCGGCGCGCGCGGAGCTGGAGGCGACGTGGGCGCCGCGGCTGGCCAAGGCGCCCGAGGCCGACCGCGCGGCTGCCCAGGCCGAGCTCGAATCGGGCGAGGACGCCTGCCTGGCGCGACTGTACCAGGCGGCGGCGTTAGCCGACTTGGAGCGCTGGGCGGAGGCCGAAGCACTGCTCGATGAGCTAGCGACGCTGGCCGACGAGGGCGAGTCCGAGCGCGGCACGAGCGGCAAGGTGCACGAGTTCGCGCTGCCGGAGTGGTACCTGTTGCGGGGCCGCTGCCGGCTGGCCGCCGGGCGGACCGACGCGGCGCAGGCGGACATCCAGCGCGCGCTGGAAGGCGACCCGATGCTCTTCGCCGCCCGCCGCGCCCGGCTCACCGCGCGGTTCTAGCCGCCCAGGCCGCACAACCGCGCCGCGCGGTTCTAGCCGCCGAGGCCGTAGAGCCGCGCCACCCAGTCGCCGATCTCGGGCCAGAGCATGACCGCTAGCGTGCCCGCGACGAGGAACGGGCCGAAGGGGATCGGGTCGCGCCGGCTGACGCGGCCGAGGGCCATCAGGCCGCCACCGATCAGCACGCCGGCGAAGATGCTCAGCAGAAAGAACGCCCCGAACTGCGCGGTCGGGCCGAACAGAGCGCCCACGCCCGCGGCCAGCAGCACGTCGCCGCCGCCCATGCCCTCCTGCCCAAGCCACCAGCGGCTGAGGCGGACGATGGCCTCGAAGATGAGCCAGCCGAGGACCGCCCCGGCGACCGACCAGACCAGCGGCGGCAAGCCGTCGCCGGCCAGCAACGGCCAGCGCCCGCCGGCCCAGGCGCCAAGCAGCGCGGCGACGAGGACGGTGATGTTGAGGCCGTCCGGGATGATCTTGTAGCGCAGGTCGGTGCCGGTGCCGGCGACCAGCGCTGCTGCGGCGACCCAGTAGGTCAGCGTCGTCAGCGTCAGGTCCCAGCGCCAGAAGATGGCGACGAACAGCACGCCGGTCAGCGCCTCGACCCACAGGTACTGGCCGCTCAGCGCGACGCCGCAGTAGCGGCAGCGGCGCCCGGCAAGCAGGTACGAGAGCAGCGGGATGTTGTCGCGCGCGGCGAGCAATGTGCCGCAGCAGAAGCAGTGGCTGCCCGGCACGACGACCGAGCGGCCGCGGGGCAGGCGGTAGATGAGGACGTTGACGAAACTACCGACGCACCAACCCAGGAGCAGCGCGCCGACCGCAAGGATCGTGCGCGCTGCCGTGGGGTTCATAGGGTGCGCCGTCTAGCCCGCGAGGCCTTCCATCAGGGCGACCAGCGGCATGAACATCGCGATGACGATGAAGCCGACGATGGCGCCCAGGACGACGATCAGGATCGGCTCGAGGGCGGCCGTCAGCGACTCCAGCGCGGACTCGACCTCGCCTTCGTAGAAGTCGGCGACCTTCTCCAGCATCTGGTCCAGCGCGCCGGTCTCCTCGCCAATGGCGATCATCTGCACGACCATCGGCGGGAACCAGCCGGACTGCTCGAGCGGCTTGGCCATGACCTCACCCTCGCGGATCGCCGCGCGGGCGCTGAGGATGGCGCCGGAGATGACCGCGTTGTCGACGGTGCCGGCTGTCGTCTCCATCGCCGAGAGCACCGGCACGCCCGAGCGGAGCATCGTCGCCAGCGTGCGGGCGAAGCGGCTGAGCGAGATCTTCAGGCCCAGGCCGCCGAAGACTGGCATCTTAAGTTTGATGAAGTGCCAGATGCGTTTGCCTGAGCGGGTCGAGGCCCACTTGCGGAAGACGTACAGGAAGCCGAACAGGATCGGCCAGGTGAGGTAGAACTTCTTGAACATCCATTCGAGCATGAAGTTCGAGATGTTCTGCAGCAGCAGGGTCGCGGCGGGGAAGTCGGTGACCTCCAGGTCGGCGATGATCTGCAGGAACTTGGGCAGGATGAAGGTCATCAAGCCCGTGACGATGCCGAACGCGGCCACGACGACCAGGACCGGGTAGGTCATGGCCGCCTTGATCTTGCGCCGCAGTTCGACGTCGTCTTCGAGGAAGGTCGCCAGGCGGTCGAGCGTCTCGTCCATGACACCGCCGACCTCGCCCGCGCGGACCAGACCGACGAACAGGTTGTTAAACGCCTTCGGGTGGCGCATCATGGCCTTGGACAGGCTCTCGCCGGCCTCGACCTGGACCTGCAGGTCGCGGACAATGTCCTTGAGCTTGGGGCTCGCGGCCTGCTGCTCGAGGACGGTCAGGCAGCGGATGAGGCTGACGCCCGCGTTCATCATGGTCGAGAACTGGCGACAGAAGACCGCCAGGTCCTTGGCCTTGACCTTGCCGAAGCTGAACCGCTTCTTGGGTGGCGCCTGGCCACCGGCCATGCTCTGGGCGGCCTTGGCCTTCGCCGCCGCGCGCCCGGTCAGCAGCTTGACTTCGGTCGGGAAGTAGCCCTGGGCCTGCAGTTTCTGGCGCAGGATCTGTTCGTCGACCGCTTCAGCTTGACCCTGGGCTATCTTGCCCGACTGGGTTTTTGCGGTGTACTGAAAGACCGGCATCGCTCACTCCTGTCCCGGGGGAGATCGATCGGCGCTCACCTCCCGGTTGGCTACTCTAATGCGGCTACCGCCGCTGAGCGCCACCCGGCCGCTGGCCAGCGGACTCGGGGTCATCCTCGCCGTAAATCAGCTTGCGCAACTCCTCGACGTTGACCGCCTTGCGCATCGCATCATCGAGACTGATCATACCCCGAACATAGGCCTCCTTAAGCGCCTGGTCCATGGTTTGCATCCCGGCCGCCGAGCCGGTCTGCATCACCGAGGTCATCTGGTGCGCCTTGGCCTCACGAATCAGGTTACGGATGGCTGAGTTGCAGACCATGATCTCCTGCACACAGACACGGCCCGACTGACCTGCGCGGGGCAGGAGCTGCTGCGAGATGACCGCGACGAGGTTGTTGGCCAACTGCACGCGGATCTGCTCCTGCTGGTCGGCGGGGAACTGGTCAACCATGCGGTCCACCGTCTCTGCCGCGGTGTTGGTGTGCAGCGTGGCGAAGACCAAGTGGCCGGTCTCGGCCGTGGTGATCGCGATCTGCGTGGTCTCGAGGTCGCGCATCTCACCGACGAGGATGACGTCCGGGTCTTCGCGCAGCGCCGAGCGCAGCGCCCGGGCGAAGCTGTGCGTATCCGAACCGACCTCACGCTGGTGGATGACCGACTTCTTGTGGCTGTGCAGGTACTCGATGGGGTCCTCGATCGTCAGGATGTGCTTGCCCTGCGTCGCGTTGATCTCGTTGACCATCGAGGCCAGCGTCGTCGACTTGCCCGAGCCCGTCGGCCCCGTGACCAGGACCAGCCCACGCGGCTTCTCGATGAACTCGCGGAGGATCGCCGGCTGCTTCAGGTCCTCCATCGTCGGGATACGCGCGGGGATCGTGCGGAAGGCGGCGCCGACGTTGTGCCGCTCGCGGAACACGTTGACGCGGAAGCGCGAGACGCGCGGCACCTGGTAGGAGAAGTCCAGCTCCCACTCGTTCTCGTAGCGCTGGATCTGCTCATCGGTGAGGATGTCGTAGCAGATGCGCTGAGCGACGGGTGGGGTGAAGACGGTGTACGTGAGAGGGCTCAGTTCGCCGTCGACGCGAATGATCGGCGGCAGCCCAACAGCGATGTGCAGGTCGGTCCCGCCGGCGTCGACGGTCAACCTCAGCAGGTCGTCAATGTGGGCGTCCTCGATGGGGCTGGCCTGGCCACGCGGCGCGATCGATGTCTCCATACGCTACTGTTCCTCCCAGGGCCGGCCGAACCCTGGGCCCCGCCGACTTTGACGCCGACGGCACCCAGCTTCGCTAACCCACACTCGTTGGACCATCCGGCCCACCGTTGGTCGCCCGCCGCGCTTAGTCCAGCGCCGCGCCGACCGACTGCACGACGCGCATGACCTCTTCGATCGTCGTCATGCCGGCCAGAACCTTCTTCAAACCGTCCTGCTGCAGCGTGCGCATGCCGTTCGCGCGGGCCGCATCGCGGATCTCGCCCGCCGACGCGCCCTTGACCACCAACTCGGAGATCTCCGCGTTCATGATCATCAGCTCGTAGATGCCGATGCGCCCACGGTAGCCCGTCTCGCGGCAGTTGGTGCAGCCCTGGCCGCGATAGAAGGTGATCGGGTTGTTCGGATCGGGCTTGAAGCCGAACCGCTCGAGCGCCTCCATCGGCGGGTGGTAGGCCGTGCGACAGTCGTTGCAGACCTTGCGGACGAGACGCTGAGCCATGGAGCCGATCAGCGAGGCGCCCACCAGGAAGGGCTCGACGCCCATGTCGACCAGACGGGTGACCGACTGCGGCGCGTCGTTGGTGTGGACCGTCGAGAGCACCAAGTGCCCCGTCAGCGACGCCTCGATGGCGATGTGCGCCGTCTCCGCGTCACGGATCTCGCCGACCATCATGATGTCCGGGTCCTGGCGCAGGAATGAGCGCAGGGCGCTGGAGAACTCGACACCGGCCTTGCGGTTCACCGCCACCTGGGAGATGCCCGGCAGCTGGTACTCGACCGGGTCCTCGATGGTCACGATGTTCGTGTCGACGATGTTGAGCTTGTTCAGCACCGAGTACTGCGTGGTCGTCTTGCCCGACCCCGTCGGCCCACACGAGAGCAGAATGCCGTACGGCTGCATGATCAGCTCTTCGAGCAGCGCCTGCGTGTCCGGGAAGAGACCGAGCTTGCTCAGACCGAGCAAGACCGAACTCTTGTCCAGGATACGCATAACCGACTTCTCGCCGTTGACCGTCGGGATCACGCTCACGCGCAAGTCGTAGTCCTTACCCGCGTGCTTGATCGGGATGCGACCGTCCTGCGGCTTGCGCCGCTCGGCGATGTCCATGTCGGCCATGATCTTCACGCGCGAGAGCATCGGCGCGTGCAGGTACTTAGGCACCGACATCATCTCGTGCAGCACGCCGTCCACGCGGTAGCGGACCCGCACATTGCGCCGCTGCGGCTCGATGTGGATGTCCGAGGCCTCGTCCTGGATGGCCTTGATGATGATCGTGTTGATGATCCGGATGATCGGTGCGATGTCGGCGCCGATCTCGGTGTTGCCCGTATCGTCATCGCCGATGTCACCATCCAGCACGCCGCCGCGGTCCACCGTGAACTCGTCAACCGCGCTCTGCATGAACTCGGTCGCCGAGGAGCCGCCAAACTCGACCCCTTCACCGAACGGATCGGGCTCGGCCACCGCCGCCGCCGCGCCGTTGGTCTCGGTCGCCGGCGCGCCCGCGATGCTCGCGAGCTTGGCCTCGATCTCCTTCTCCGGCGCGAGCACGGGCTTGGCCGTGACCCCCACCATCCGCAGGTCATCGAGGGCGATGATGTCGGTCGGGTCGGCCATGGCGATGACCACGGCGTTGCCGTCGCGACGAATGGGAAACAGCTTGTGCTTGGTCAGCAGGTGCATGGGCACCAGGCGGACCACCGCCGGGTCGGGCTGGATGTCGCGCAGCTTGACGCGCTCAGCGCCGATCGACTCGGCCTTGGCGTCGAGCACGTCGTCCTCACTAGCCAAGCCCTGGTCGACCAAAACGGTTTCCAGCCGCGAGGAGCCGGTGCGCTTGGCGACATCGACCGCGGACCGCAAGTCGGTCTCCGAGATGATGCCCTTCTGCACCAGAATCTGTCCGAGATTGCGTCTTGGCGTGCTCAATTGCCTTACCCCGCTAGGAAAACGGCCGGCGCCAGCCTTCAGCCAGCCCGCCGTCCTCCCACTCAGTTTGCGTCCGGACCACCCGGCCCGTCCGCTCCGAACTCCGCTCGCCGCCGCCGCGCCAGGCGCGGTGAGGCCCGAGTCGGATCCGTTCACGATCTGTGTAGGTTCAGTCTAGCAAATCCCGATCCGCGTTGTCAACGCCCACCGCACAGATCTCAACCCGCGACCAGCCGCCGCGCCAACTCCGCTTCCAGCACATCTCGCATCAACTCTGCCGGCGCGCGCTGGCCGGTCCATCGTTCCAGGCTCAGCGCGCCCTGCCAGGCCAACATCCCTGCCCCATTTCGCGCTGTCGCGCCGCGCTCCTCCGCCGCGGCCATCAACCGCGTGCGCGGCGGGTTGTAGATCAGATCGACCAGCCAACAGCCGTCCGCCAAGCTCGGCAACTCGACCGGACTCGCGTCGGCCTCAGGCGCCATACCGACGCTGGTCGTGTTGATGATCAGCTCGGCCCCGCC
>DHNJ01000123.1:6392-6575 GCA_002409445.1 Armatimonadetes bacterium UBA5419
GACGCTCTTCCGATCTTGATGATCAGCTCGGCCCCGCCTAGGGCTCCCGCCAGCTCCGCCGCCTCCCAAGGCACCACCCGCACGCCCGCACCGAGCCCGCGGCTGGCCAGCAGCTCCGCCAGGTCGGCCGCCCGCGCCGCGGTGCGGTTGGTCACAACCAGCTCGGCCACCCCCGCGCGCGCC
>DHNJ01000201.1:0-5097 GCA_002409445.1 Armatimonadetes bacterium UBA5419
CACCGTACCCTGCGCCATGGCGGCCAAGGGCAGAGACGGGCCGGCGCAGACCGGGGCGCCCGCCCCCGCGCCGACCACCGCGCCGGCGGAGCCGCTCGGCGCGGACCTGCGCCAAGTGGTCGCCGTGCTACAGCGGCACCTGCCGCTGGTCGAGCGGCCGTTCGCCGCGCTGGCCGCGGAGGCGCCCGGGGCGCCGCTGGACGAGGGCCAGCTGCTGGCCGCGGGCGAGAAGCTCAAGCGCGAGGGCTACATGCGGCGGTATGCGGCGGTGCTCCATCATCGGCGCGCGGGCTTCAGCGCGAACGGGATGGGCGTGTGGATCGTGCCGGAGGAGCAGGGCGAGGAGGTCGGGCTGGTCATGGCCAGCTACCCGGCGGTCAGCCACTGCTACCAGCGACCGTCCTATCCCGACTGGCCGTACACGCACTTCACGATGATCCACGGCACGAGCCAGGCCGACTGCGAGGAGGTGGCCGCGGCCATCTCACAGCGCACGGGCCTGACCGACTACCGGCTGCTGTACAGCGACATCGAGTACAAGAAGGTGCGTGTGCGCTACTTCACCGAGGACGACGAGTTCGACCCGCGCAGTTTGCCGTTCGTGGAGTAGTTTGGGCTACACCGCGGGCGGCTGATAGGCCTGCCAGAGCGCGCGGTAGTAGCTCATGACACGGGCTGGGTCGCTGCTGGCGGCGGTCTCGGCCAGGGTCGCGCCCTCGTAGCCGTTGGCCTGGAGCAAGGCGAACAGCTCGCGCCAGGGGTAGCTGTTGGTCAGCTCGGTGATGTGGCAGGAGTTGATCCACGGCGCGACGAGGGCGAAGCGGTCGGCGATGCTGCCGTCGACGACCTCGTCGGCGGTGTTGTTGGAGTTCCAGCAGACGCCGACGCTGGGGTGGTCGCAGGCGAGCATGATATCGCGGATGACCGCCGGCCGCGCGGAGCCGCCGCCGCCGTGGACCTCGAGGTAGATCTGCACGCCCGCGTCGGCCGCCGCGCGCCCGCACTCGGCGAGGGCGACGCCGATCTGGGTCGCGGTCTGGTGGGCGGGGACGTCGGCGGGCAGGCCGTTGGGCCGGACCTTGACGCCGCGCGCGCCGACGTGGGCGGCCAGCTCGCACCAGCGCTTGGTCTCCTCGATGTTGGCAGCGACGACCGCGGGGTCGGGCGAGTGGTACTCGCAGGTCGTGCCCAGGCCCCAGAGCGAGACGCCGCTGTCCTCGAACCGTGTGCGCACCTCCTGCTGGGCGGCCTCGCTGAGGCCCAGCTCGACGCCGTGGGCGTGCGTGGTGCGCAGCTCGACGGTCTCGAAGCCGGTCCGGCGACAGGTCTCGAGGAGGGTGGGCAGGTCCATCGCCTGGCCCAGCTGATAGGTGACCAGTCCGAGAATCATGTCCGCCTCCTTGCGGCTATTTAATGGCGTTGTTGACCGCCAGGATCGTCGTCGCCAGGCCGCCGAGGATCGAGCCGAGCGCCTGCATCTGTTCCCAGATGGACTGCGGGCGAAGCGGCGGACGCAGCGGCTTGGCCTGGACCATCAGGATGTCACCGCGGTGGACCTCGGTGCTGAGCCGCGCGTTCTCGACGACACCGTTGGCGCGGACCAGGAGCATGGTCTTCGGGTCGGCGTTCGGCCGGGTGCCCCCGGCGCGGCGGATGTAGTCGCCCACGCGGTCGCCGGGGACGAAGATCTGGGCCATGTTGGAGTTGACTTCGCCCTGGACCATGATGGTCTCGGGGATGCGGGGGATGACGATGATGTCACTGGGCCGGATGCCGATGGTGCTGGTCCCCTCGAGCTCGGCGGCCAGGTCGACCGGCACGCGCACGTACCGCCGTAGGGTGTCGGGGATAGTGAAGACGCTACCCTCGAGGTTCTCGCGGGCCTGCAACGTCACGTCGATATCCGTCGAGAGTAGGTCGCGCCCGCGCTCCTCGAAGAGGTCGGTATAGGTGTCGGTGACGGCATCCGAAGGGAGCGTGGCCCGGCTGCCGGTGATCCGCTCGAGCACCTCGGGGGTGGTGTCGACGGTGCCTGTCGAGAGCACGGTGGCGATATCGCGGTGCTGCTGCTGGTCGGCGAGCACGCGGTAGATCTCGGAGGCGTAGCGGGCGACCTGCGGCTCGGTGATCTGGTCGACCCGGCGCAGAAGCACCGCGCCGCCGAGGAACGCGGTATCGGGCCGCAAGCCGACGCGGCGAACGAGGGTGCCCAAGGTGTCGCCGACTTCGAGGATCGGGTAGAAGCCCTCGGAGCGGACCTCGCCCTTGACGAGGACGTCGCGCACGGGCTCGGGCGGCGTGGCCCGCACGTAGATGCGGTCGCGGTCCTCGAGGCGGACGTCCTGGGTGGCGTCGCCGGCGAGCAGCGCGGTCGTGTTGGGCCGGATGGCGACCACCGCGTCTTGGGTCGGGCGGGCGATCTCGACGGTGGTGACCTGCGGCGGCCGGAGCAGCCCACCGGCCATGAACAGCAGGCCACTGACGGTCAGTCCATCAGTTCGCTCGTACTCGCCCGGTCGCTGCACGTCGCCGATGATGCGCACGGTGGAGTCGCGGAACCGGGTTTGGTCCCAGGTCATAACCATCAGCTGGTCGTCGCGCTGGACCGGCATGTTGACCGGCACGCGCAGGTCAAGCGGCAGGTCGACCAACGTGTCGTTGGCCGTGCGACGGCGGAGGATGACCCGCTGGGCGAAGGCCTCGGGGAGGAACCCGCCCGCGCGCAAGATGAGGTCGTCGACGGTCATGTTTTCGGCGAGGACGACCGGCCCGGGTCGGTAGACCGCGCCACTGACCGAGGCGGTCGCGGGGCGGACGGTCAACTCCATGAGTGCGGGGAACTCGATCAGGTCCCCGTCGGCCAGCTCCGGGTTGTCGGGGCCCGTACCGGCCATGGCCAGGGTCGGGCTGAAGCGCAGCAGCTGGTTCAGGCCGCCGGGTGTGCGGCGGATGATGGTGCCCCGGTCGCGGTCGGCTTCGGGCCGCAGGCCGGCCTCGCGGATGACGTCGGAGACACGCATGCCGCGGCTACGGGTCCGCGGGCCGGGGCGCTGGACCGCGCCCTGGACCGAGACGATCGGCTCGGAGAACGTGACGTAGTTGTCGACCGAGAAGACGATCAGGTGATCACCCTCGCGCAGCGGGAGGTCGTCGGTCGGCTCGCCGGCCTGGGCGGCTTCCAGGTCGATGAAGACCTTCTCGATCTCCGCGGACTCGGGGATCAGCCGCTGCAGCTCGGCGCGCGGCACGGCGCGGGGCAGCAGGCCGTTAGCGCGTTCGAGCAGGTCCTTGACCGTCAGCCCGGCAGTCAACGTGAAGCTGCCCGGCTCGCGGACCTGGCCCGAGACGCGCACGCGCATGGTCGCGATGAACGGCACGCTCAGCTCGTCGCCGTTGCGCAGCATCGGGTTGGGTACCGGCTGCCCGCCATCGAGCGTGGGCGAGAGGTCGATCGTCGTGCTGGTGCGCTCGCCGCCTTCGCTCGAGATGAGCAGGGCGCGCTGCGCATCGGCGCCCGCGGCCAGCCCACCGGCGAGCGCCAGCAGGTCGCCGACGGTCATCGCGCGGCGCGTCTGGTAGCGGTTGGGCGAAACCACGCCGCCGCGCACGCTGACGACCAGGACCGATTCTTCGTCGAGGGTCGGGATGTGGATGACATCGCCGGATTCGAGCGGCAGGTTCGCCGCTTCGCCGCCGCTGATGGCCTCGGCGATGGTGAAGTTGAGGCTGGCAAACCGCCCGTCGGAGGTCATGCGGCGGATGTTGCCCACGCCACCCCAACTGTCGCGCTGGACGCCTTGGGCCAACTGCAGGGCTTCGCCGAGGGTCAGGCCCGGATGGTGGCCGAACTCGCCCGGTCGGCCGACGCCGCCCTGGACCACGACGGCCTCGCGCGCCTCGTCCGAGGCGGTGCGCAGCGACAGCGTGTCGCCGTCGCGCAGCGGCTCGACCGCGGTCAGATCGGCGGTGCCGGCGAGCACCGCGCGCGGGTCAAGGTCGATGAGCACCTTGTTGTCGAAGTCGGTGATCCGCTGGACCTGCAGGCGGGCGGCGCGCGCGGTCAGGTTGCCGGCCAGCCCGAGCGCCTCGCGGACGGTCTGCTCGTTGACCAGCTCGTAGCGAGCTGGCCGCTTGACCTCCCCGGCGACCGCGACCAGCCGCGTGGCCAGCGGCACATGGATCGCATCGCCATCGCGCAGCGGCGGGTTGGCCGCGGTCTCGCCCTGCTGCAGGTACGAGTAGAGGTCGATCTCGGTGCGCTGAGTGCCGCGGGTGAGGATGATGTGGCGCAGCGAGCCGTAGGCGGTCGGGCCGCCCGACTGGGCCAACGCATCGAGCAGGGTGGCATAGCCGGAGAGGATGACGCGGCTGGCCGGCCGGCGGACCTCGCCGGTGACCCGCACGGTGACCGTGTGGAGGTCGATGAACGAGTACTGGACGGTCGCGTCGCGCGGGCCGCGCAGCTGGATGAGGCGGGTCAGCCGTTCCTGGAACTCGGCGACGCTCAGGCCGCTGACGGCGACGATGCCGACCGGGTCAAAGGCGACGTTGCCATCGGAGGTGACGGTGACGTCGACCGTGCGCGGCTCGACCAGCGCGTTGTAGAAGGTGATGTTGACTCGATCGCCAGGGCCGATGATGAAGTTGGGGCTAGGCTGAGCGACGACCGCGGGGCCGGCGGCGGCCTCGGTCGCGGCTTGGATCAGCGCTTCGCGGAACATATCTTGGCCGTAGAGCGGCAATTGCGTCTGCGCGTCGGCGTCAATTTCCTCGATCAGCCGTTCGGTCAGTGGATCCAGCGACTCCTCGACGCTGCGCGGGGCGGGGGTGCCCTCGGTCAGCGGCGGCGGCGTCTGCCACGTGCCTGGCGCGGTCGTCGCGGTGGGCAGCGGTGTGGTCTGGGTGGTCGCCGGGGGCGGCACCTGAGCCATGGCCGAACCCACGAGCAACAGGAGACAGGACAGCAGGGACCAGGTGGCCCGAGGGTGGGTCATGGCATCTCTCGACGGGGCGGAGGGGGACAGGAAAGGAAGCCAACGGTCGGATTCGAACCGACGACCTGCGCATTACGAGTGCGCTGCTCTACCAACTGAGCTA
>DHNJ01000201.1:5239-5462 GCA_002409445.1 Armatimonadetes bacterium UBA5419
GCTGCTCTACCAACTGAGCTACGTTGGCGCTCATGGATCGGCCTCCAGCGGGCGCGGCGAGGGCGTGGTTCACCGCTGGCAGGCTGCAAACTACCACGGTTGGGGGCTCCTGTCAACGGGGCGCAGCGGGGTCTGCCAGCGGCTCAAGCCCTCGAGCAGGCGGGCGCAGGCGGCCTGCAGTTCGCGGGTCACGGCGGTTAGCTCGGCCTTGCGGTCGGCGCGG
>DHNJ01000201.1:5587-6052 GCA_002409445.1 Armatimonadetes bacterium UBA5419
GCTCGGCCTTGCGGTCGGCGCGGTAGGCCGGCCAGCGCGCGCCGAGCGAGATGGGCCGGCCCACCGCGACGTGAGCGTGGCGCGGGTAGCGCCGCCAGCGGTCGGTCAGGTCGAGCTCGAAGCGGCCGAGGACATCCAGCCAGCGCTCGGCCGAGGCGTCCTCGTGGAGGTAATCGGAGGAGATCGCCTGGAACCGCTGGAGCCGAGCGAGGACGGCCTTGACCAGCGGCTCGGTCTCGGGTCCGACGGCGGCGAAGGCGCGGCGCAGACCGGTCTGGATGGTCTCGCCGGGGCGCGGCTCGACGCCGAGCTGGTCGGTGACCCAGGCCAACCCGGTGTCGTAGTAGCGGCGTAGGCGGCCGGGCAGGTCGTCGGCCGCGCCGGGCGGCAGGCCCAGCTCCTCCTCGACCAGGCACAAGCGCCGGTGGGCGACCGCTTTCTTACTTTAATCAACAAGGGGTACTA
>DHNJ01000201.1:6173-6598 GCA_002409445.1 Armatimonadetes bacterium UBA5419
CGGCGGCGGGCCGCAGGCCGAGCTGCTCTTCGAGCCAGCTCAGCCGCTCCTCGACGACCGGCTCCATATCGCGGCCGTAGTAGTACTTGACGGCGAGGGGCAGGAGGCGCACATCGGGGTCGAGCCCGGCCTCGCGGCGGTCGCCCACGCCCCAGAAACCCAGCTGGGCGACGCCCTCGAGGAAGTTGATCAGCGTGTCGTTCAGGCCGTAGGTCTCGCCCTCTGGGTACATCGCGACGGTCGCGCCGCGCAGCAGCAGTTGGCGGGTGCAGTTGATCGACTCGCGGTCGACGGTGCCGCGGCGCACGGTGTAGGCGCCGGCGCGGGCGAGCAAGAAGCGCGCTGGGCCGAAGGTGCGCAGGACCTCGCGATCGGAGAGGTAGTAGGTGCGGAAGCCGCGGCCGCTGAGCACGTCGAAGAGCGTC
>DHNJ01000201.1:6766-7247 GCA_002409445.1 Armatimonadetes bacterium UBA5419
CGGCTGACGGTGTCGCGCAGGCGTTCGAGACTTTCGGGGTCGACGTGGACTTCCTCGACGCCGGCCCAGTAGCGGCGGATGAGCGGGATGGCGCGGTTGGCCAAGGCCAGCGCCGAGCCCCCATCGCCGGGTTCGAAGAACAACGGATCGCGGTCCTCTTTCATTGATCTACGTCCTCACCTTGGGACTTGCCCAGCGGGCGCACCGGCCCTGCGTAGGTTGACAACTGGCCTACGCCAGCGGTATCATGACACGGCTTACCGCATGGTGGCAATGACACACCCGGGGTCCATGGGCCGGTGGTGGTGGCGCGAGCCGATCGCGCTCCGCCGTGCCCGCAGCGTACGCCGCGCGCGGCGCAGCGTGGAGGAGACCGCGGGGAGGCACAACCAAGGAGAGAACATGGCTCGCATTCAGATGAAGGACCTGCTCGAGGCAGGCGTCCACTTCGGTCACTTGACCCGCCGCTGGAACCCGAAGA
>DHNJ01000201.1:7379-7931 GCA_002409445.1 Armatimonadetes bacterium UBA5419
CCCGAAGATGAAGCCGTACATCTACGGCGAGCGCAACGGGATTTACATTGTTGACCTGCACCAGACCCTCGAAGGGGTCGAGGCGGCTTGCGACTACATCGAGAAGGTCGTGGCCGAGGGCGGGTCGGTGCTCTTCGTGGGCACCAAGAAGCAGGCCCAGGAGGCGATGGCCGAGGCCGCCGCGTCCTGCGGCATGTTCCATGTCACGCACCGCTGGCTGGGTGGCATGCTGACCAATTTCCAGACCATCCGCGAGTCCATCTTCCGGCTCAAGCGCCTGAAGGAGATGGAGCGCACCGGCGACCTCGAACGGCGCCCGAAGAAGGAGGCCGCCGGCCTGCGCGAGCAGCGCGACAAGCTCGAGCGCGTCCTGGGCGGGATCGAGGACATGCCGAGCATGCCCAGTGTCCTGTTCGTCATCGACCTGCGCGAAGAGCACATCGCGGTCAAGGAAGCCCGCCGCCTGGGCATCCCGATCGTCGCGGTGGTCGATACCAACTGTGATCCGGACGATGTCGACTACGTGATCCCCGGCAACGACGACGCGATCCG
>DHNJ01000116.1 GCA_002409445.1 Armatimonadetes bacterium UBA5419
GCCAAATCCGCCCCCCGTACCTCCAAATCATCCCCGGGCTGCCGGGGATGGGTGGGACGCCGGCGGGGCTGTTGGGGCGCTGGGAGGCGGCGCGCGGGGCGCGGCGGGCGGCGGATTTGGCGCCGTTGCGGGCGCGCTGGCCGCAGCTGATCTTCGCCACGCACGCGCCGCTGGGCGGCTCGCACTATGCCTACACCGAGGCCCTCTCCGACGCGCAGGCCGAGCGCAACTTCGTGCCCGGCGGCGGGCTGTACCGGCTCGATGTGCGGACCGGTGGAGTGACGCCGCTGTTCGAGACGAGCGAGGGCCAGGTGCGCGACGCGGACGTCTCGTTTGACGGACAGCGCGTGCTCTACAGCTACAAGGCCAGCGACCGCGGCGACGACTACCACCTCTGGGAGCTCGACCTGGTCACCGGCGAGCGGCGCCAGATCACCTTCGGGCTGGGGGTCGCCGACTATGAGGGCGTCTACCTGCCCTCGGGCGACCTGCTGTTCAACAGCACGCGGTGTCAGCAGATTGTCGACTGCTGGTGGACCGAGGTCAGCAACCTGTACACCTGCCGCCCCGACGGCAGCGGGCTGCGGCGCCTGACCTACGACCAGGTCCACGACAACTACCCGACGCTGCTGGACGACGGACGGCTGGTCTACACGCGGTGGGACTACAACGACCGCGGCCAGATCTTCCCCCAGGGCCTGTTCAGCATGTGGCCCGACGGCAGCGGGCAGAGCGCCTTCTACGGCAACAACTCCTGGTTCCCGACGACCCTGATCCACGCGCGCGGCATCCCCGGCACCAACCGGCTGCTGGCGATCGCCACCGGCCACCACAGCTACCAGCCAGGCGAGCTGGTGCGGATCGACCCGTCGGCGGGGCGCGAGGAGAACCTCGGCGTCCAGCTGCTGGCGCCGGTGCGCGAGACGCCGGCCGAGCGGATCGACGCCTATGGCCAGCAGGGGCCGATGTTCGCCTACCCGTACCCGCTGTCCGATGACGAGTTCCTGATCAGCTATCTGCCCGAGGGCTGGCGGCCGGGGGTGCATCCGGGCCACGAGACGGGCTTCGGGCTGTACTGGATGCGCGCGGACGGGCGGCGTGAGCTGCTGGCGCAGGACGTGCGGCAGTCGATCGGGCGGATGGTGCCGCTGGTGCCGCGCGACACGCCGCGGCCGGTGGCCAGCCGGCTCGATGCGCGGCGGGCGGACGGCGCGCTGTACATGCAGGACATCTACCAGGGCCCGGGCCTGGCGGGGCTGCCGCGCGGGTCGGTCGCGGCGCTGCGGGTGATCGGCCTGGAGTGGCGCGCGGCCGGTGTGGGCAGCAACTTCAACGGCGGCCCGGCGGGCGGGGCGCTGGTCAGCACACCGCCGGCGATCAGCCACGGCACCTGGGACGTGAAGCACGTGTTGGGCACGACGCCGGTCGAGGCCGACGGCTCGGCCTGGGTGCGGGTGCCCGCGCGCATGCCGCTGTACCTGCAGGCGCTCGACGAGCAGGGCCAGGCGCTGGCGACGATGCGCTCGTGGACCACGCTGATGCCCGGCGAAACCCAGAGTTGCGTCGGCTGCCACGAGTCGCCGAACACCGTGCCGCCGAACCAGGGCCGCTCGCTGGCGACGATCGCGGGCGAGCGCGAGCTGGAGCCGTTCTACGGCCCGGCGCGGGGCTTCAGCTTCGCCCAGGAGATTCAGCCGATCCTCGACCGCCAGTGCGTCAGCTGTCACACCGACAGCGACCTCTCGGCGCCCGGCAGCCGCGCGGGCGCGCCGACGCCGGGGCCCGACCGCCGAGCCTTCAGCCTGCGGGGCCACCCGGTCCCCGACCCGCAGGCCAAGCGCTTCTGGTCCGAGTCCTACCTGGCGCTGACCGCCTCCGCCCGCGATGGCGAGACCGGCGGCTGGACGGGGCAGTCGGGGATCGTCGCCAACTGGCTGAACGTGCAGAGCGAGCCGAGCATGCTGCCGCCCGCGCAGGCGGGGGCGGTGGCCAGCCCGCTGCTGGCGATGCTCGACGCGGGGCACGAGGGCGTGCGGCTGACGCGCGAGGAGCGGGAGAAGATCGCCTGCTGGATCGACCTGCTGGTGCCGTTCTGTGGCGATTACGCGGAGGCGGCCAACTGGACGCCGGAAGAGCACGCGCGGTACCAGGGCTGGCTGGACAAGCGGGCGCGGCTGGCGGCGCTCGAGGAGTACGCGGGCGGGGAGGGAGCAGGAGCGGATCATTAGTCGTCCTATTCCTCAGCGCGCGACAGTAGAATTGTGCGTAGGGAGTAGGGATTGATGGCTACACGACGAGGGTTTCTGCGCGGCTTGGGGTTGGGTGCGGTGGGGGTGGCGGCCTTGGGCGGGCAGAGCGCGCGGGCGCAGGCCGACCTGGCCGGGCGCGACCTCTACGAGCTGCGCCGCTACCACCTGCGCCGCGAGCATGTCGCGCAGTTTGACGCCTACCTGAGCGAGGCGCTGTTGCCCGCGCTGAAGGCACTGGGTGTGGGGCCGATCGGTGTCTTCGCGCCGACCGACGACGTTGACCCGTACCGTCAGTTGGTGCTGACGCACACCTCGCCGGAGACCGTCGGCACGGCGGCGGCACTGGTGGCCAACCCGACCTTTGCCCAGGCCGCCGCGCCGTACCTCGACCTGCCGCCGGCGACTCCGCTGTACGAGCGCATCGACTCCTCGCTGCTGGTCGCCTTCGCTGGTTTCCCGCGGGTCCAGGCGCCGGACCTGGCGCGGCCGCGGCTGTTCGAGCTGCGCTGCTACGAGAGCCACAACGAGCGCTCGGCGGCGACCAAGATCCGCATGTTCGAGGAGGCCGAGATTGCCATCTTCGAGCGCACGGGCTTGCCGCCCGTCTTCTTTGGCCAGAGCCTGATCGGCAACGGGCTGCCCAACCTAACCTACCTGCTGGCCTTCGACGACCAGGAGGCGCGCCGCCGCGGCTGGGGCACGTTCATCGCTGATGCCGAGTGGAAGGAGCTGTCCGCGCGCCCCGAGTATGCCGACTCGGCGATCGTCTCGCGGATCACCTCCTGGGTCCTGAGCCCCGTCGCCGGCTCGGAACTCTAGCCCGTGGTCGCCCTGCCGCTGCTGGCCGCGCTACTGTGCGCGCCGCTGCACCGCGCGGAGATCGTCGCGCGGCATCCGCTGGCGGGCGGGCCGACGATGGTCTGGCCGATTGGCAACGGTGAGTTCTGCGTCGGCGTCGACGGCAGCGGCGCGCAGAACTTCGCCGGCAACACCATGGCCCACTGGGGCTGGCACTCGTTCCCGCTGCCTGACGGCCTGCGCGCCGCCGACCTGCCGCCCCAAGGCACCTACGCCGAGGGTCGGCCGACCGGCGGTGACGACTGGCCCGCGGGGCGCGACGCGGAGCGCGCCTGGCTCTTCGACAACCCGCACCGCCTGCCGCTGGGCCGCCTGCGGCTGGTGCGGGCCGATGGCCAGCCGGTGAAGCTCGAGGCGTTGACCAACGCCAAGCGCCACCTCGATATGTGGCGCGGCTGGCATACGGCCAGCTACACCTTGGACGGCGAGCCGGTGGCGGTGACGACGGCGGTTCATGGCGAGCTGGACGCCGTCGGCCTGCGCGTGATCAGCCCGCTGGTCGGCCGCGGCGAGCTGCGCATCGAGTTGGACTGCCCGTACCCGACGCTGGACACCGGCGCGCAGACCGGCGACTTCGGCCGCGCGGGCGACCACCGGACGCGCTGGTGGAGCCCGGGGCCCGGCCGCGGGCAGATGCAGCGTTTCGTCGACACCGCCCGATACAACATCGAACTCGGCTGGACGCCCAGCGCGATCGTCCACCAGCACGCCCACCGGGTGACCGTGACCGGCCGCGGCGACAACACGCTCGAGCTCGTCGCCTGGTTCGGCCCCGGCCGCGGCCCGGCGAAGCTGCCCTCGGCCGAGGCGCTGATCACCTCCTCGGCGGCGCGCTGGGAGCAATACTGGCGCTCGGGCGGGGCGATCGACCTCTCGGGCAGCCGCGACCCGCGCTGGCGCGAGCTCGAGCGGCGGATCGTCCAGTCGCAGTACCAGCTCGGCTGCCAGTCGGCCGGCAGCTGGCCGCCGGCGGAGACGGGCCTGCTCGGGCTCGACCCGTGGCGCGGGCAGTTCCACGGCGAGATGATCTGGTGGCACCTGGCGCACTACGCGCTGTGGGACCGCTGGCCGCTGGCCGAGCGCGGGCTCGAGGCGTATCAGCGGTTCGTGCCGAGTGCGCGGGCGCTGGCCCAGCAGTTGGGGCTGAAGGGGCTGGTTTGGCCGAAGTCGGTCGGACCGGAGGGCCGCAGCGCGCCGTGGTTTGGCAACCAGGTGCTGATCTGGAAGCAGCCGCACCCGATCTTCTTCGCCGAGTTGGCCTGGCGTGACGAGCCGACGCGGGCGACCATGGACCGCTGGTGGCCGATCGTCGAGGGCACGGCCGAGGCCATGGCCGATTACCCGCAGGCCGACGCGGCGGGCGTCTACCATCTGCGGCCGGCGATGCCGCCGAGCGAGCAGGGCATCACCTACGACACCGTCTTCGACCTGGCCTACTGGCGCTACGGGCTGGACCTGGCCCAGCAGTGGCGGCAGCGCCGCGGGCTGGAGCCGGAGCCGCACTGGCAGGCGGTGCGCGACGGTCTGGCGCCGTTGCCCCAGCTCGACGGTTACTACATCCACTCGCCCGAATGGACCAACACCTACACCGAACGGAACTGGGAGCACCCGGACCCGGTCGGCGTGCTGGGCATGCTGCCGCTGGTCGACGGGGTGGACCCGGTGGTCGCGCGGCGCACGGTCGAGCGGATCAGCGCCGAATGGCAGTGGGACCGCTGCTGGGGCTGGGATTTCCCGTGGACGGCGATGGCCGCGGCGCGCGTCGGGCGGCCGGATCTGGCGGTCGAGTCGCTGCTACGCGAGTCGCCGCGCAACGCGTACGACGAACGCGGCATCAACGTCGGCGGCCCCTGCCCGTACCTGCCGGGCAACGGCGGGCTGCTGTACGCGGTGGCGATGATGTGCGCGGGCTGGGACGGCGGGCCGGGGGGCACGTCGCCGGGCTTCCCGCCGGCGCCCGAGTGGGTCGTGCGCTGGGAGGGGCTGCGGCCGGCGCCGTAGGCCTAGTGGCTGTCCTGCAGCTGGGTCTGGACGCGGTCCAGCGCGCCAGCGACGGTGGCGTCCGAGGTTGCCAGCAGGCCGCTGATCTTGGTGCAGGCGTGCATGACCGTCGAGTGGTCGCGGTTGAACAGCGCGCCGATCTCGACAAACGACATCTCGAGCAGCTCGCGGCAGAGGTACATCGCCGTCTGGCGGGCGATGACCAGGTCCTTGAGGCGCGACTTGCCGAGGATGTCGGCGGTCGGCTGGCGGAACTGCAGGCTGACCGCGTCGAGAATCGCCTCGGCGGTCAGCTCGGGGCCGACGGTGCGGACACTGTAGTCGCGCAGGCAGTCCTGGGCCAGGTCGAGGCTGATCTGCTTGTCCAGCAGCGAGGCGGTTGCTGCGACCTTGAGCAGGCTGCCCTCGAGCAGGCGCACGCTGTCGCGGACGGCGCGGGCGATGAACATCAGCACCTCGGCGGGCACCTCGAGGTCTTCGTCGGCCGCGCGGCGTTGGAGGATGGCCAGGCGCGTCTCCTCCTCGGGCTTGTTGATCTCGGCGATCAGGCCCCACTCGAACCGGCTGACCAGGCGGTCCTCGAGCTGGAGGTCCTTGGGCGGGCGGTCGGAGGAGAGGACGATCTGCTTCTGCCCGTCGTGGAGGGCGTTGAAGGTGTGGAAGAACTCGGCGGTGGTCGCGGTCGCGTCGCGGCCGGCGAGGAACTGCACGTCGTCGACCAGCCACATATCGACGAGGCGGTAGCGGCGGCGGAACTCGTCCTGGCGGTTTTCGCGGATGCTGGTCACGAACTGGGTTAGGAAGGCCTCGCCGGAGATGTAGGCGACCTGCGCGGAGGGCCGCGCGGCGAGCATGGCCTGGCCCACGGCGTGCATCAGGTGGGTCTTGCCCAGGCCCACGCCGCCGTGGAGGAAGAGCGGGTTGTAGGTGTGCGCGGGCGACTTGACCACGGCCTCGCAGGCGGCCTGGGCGAAGCGGTTCGAGGGGCCGACGACGAAGTTGTCGAAGGTGAACCGCGAGTTGAGCTGGAGCGGGACAAACCCGTCGCCGCCGCCGTTGCGGCCGTTAGCCGGGGCCGCCGCCTCGATCTCGGGCTCGGCGGGCCGAGGCGCCGTCTCGACTCGAAACTCAACTTGGACCGGTTGGCCGAGTCGAGCACCGAGTGCGTCAGCGATGGTCTTGGCGAACCGCGCGCTCATCAAGTCGCGGGCCAGCGGATTGGGCACGCCGATGATCGTCCGCTCGCCCTCGGTGCCCAGGGGCAGGAGGTCGTCGATCCACAGATCGAACGCAGGCCCGGGCGAGCGGCGGCGGAGATCGGCGACCGTCATGGTCCAGGCCTTATCGAGCGGAGTGGGCATGATAGCTAACAGTCCTCTAACGGCGCAGCAACACAGGCGCAACGCGCGGGGCGCCAGACCGCGGTGGGGGTTGGCCGGTATTATGGCACAGCGCTCCGGCCCGGGCAAAACAACCGCCCCGATTCGGCCGCCACTCCGGCGCGGTCCGCGAGTCGAATCGCGGCCGCCCGATCCCCACCGAGTCGGCCCGCCCGCAGCGGTACCCGAACGCTCGTCTGTCTCCTATAATGGCGCCATGCCGCGTGCCTTCGTTGTCCTGTTGCTGGTGGTGCTGGGATCGGGTCTCTGGGCTCAGGGACCGCTGCCGCCCGCGCCCATCCCCGAGCAACCCTGGCCCGACGAGCCGCCGGCCGCCGAGCGGCTCTACCAGGCCCGCGTCAACACCCTTTGGGTCGTCCCCGAGCTCGAGCTGTCCTGGGTCGAGCCGCTGATCATCGTGCGTAAGCCGGGCGGCCGGCGCTACCAGATCGACTCGAACATCAGCGAGTTCACGATCGCCCGCAGCCTGCGCGAGGCGGTCGATTGGCTGCGCAACGACACCGCCCACGCGCCGGGCTTCGCCGAGGCCTACGCCGAGCACGACCTGCTGTACTACTGGCCCGACGAGGCGCAGCCGCGCGGCGGCCCCTCCGCCGGCCTGGCCTTCGCCCTCGGCGGCTACGCGGCGATGCTCGAGCTGCCGATCCGCGGCGACGTGGCGGTCACCGGGGCGATCGATTCGGCCGGCAACGTGCGGCCGGTGGCTGGCTTGCCGCTCAAGATCCAAGCCGCCCGCGCGGCGACGATGCGCACGCTGATCGTGCCCGCGGACAGCCAGCTGGTGCTCGAGGAGCTTGACGCGCGGCTCTGCGAGGAGGTCCGCATCGTCGAGGTCCGGCGCATCGAGGAGGCCTTCTTCGAGGCCTTCGGGCTGGACGGGCCGAACGCCGGCGACTACGACCGGCTGCTGCTGGCCTGGGAGGACTTCCGCCGGGCCAAGGCCGGGCGCGACTCGCTGGCCGCGGCGATGGCCCTGGACGACGTGCTGGCGATCCAGCCCGCCGACCTCTCCGCCCAGCGCCTGCGCCAGACCTACGCGCGGCTCGATTTCAGCGAGGCGGGCGCGCGATTCTACGAGCAGGCCCAGACCTACCAGCGCGACGGCCTGCCGGACGAGGCGTTGCGGGCCGTGCGCCGCGCTTGGCAGTATGCCGACGAGGCCACGCGGCTGACCTACCGCTCCCTGCGCGAGCGGCTGGAGTGGGCTGCGCTGAGCGCCGAGGACCGCGAGACGGTGCAGGCCGCGGAGGCCGCCGAGGCCGCCGGCGACGCGCTGGAGGCCTGGCGCCTGCTGGCCAGCCTCTCCGCGCGCCAGCCGCACAACCCCTACCTGCGCGAGCTGGCCAACGCCTGGCCCGAGATGGAGACGCTCGCCGCGACCGCCGCCGCGGCGGCCACGCAGCCGGACAACCTGGTCCTCCAGGAGCAGCTGGCCGAGGCCTACCGCGAGCGCGCGCTGTACGAGTCCGAGGCCCAGGTCTGGAGCCTGTTGGCCATCCGCCGCCCGTCCGAGGTGCGCTGGTCGCTGGCCGAGGCCGCCGCCTGGCACCGCGCCGACCGGCCGATGCTGGTCGCCAGCGTGCTGCGGGTGGTCGCCGAGCATTGGCCCGAGCAGGCCGCCGAGGCGAGCGCCGAACTCGGTGTCGAGCTCGAGCCGCCGACGCTCAGCGCGACCCAGTGGCGGATGGAGCCGGGGCTCTGGACCGTGGCACTGAGCGCGAGCGACCCGGCCGGGCCGCCGCTGCTCGGCGCGAGCCTGG
>DHNJ01000218.1:0-160 GCA_002409445.1 Armatimonadetes bacterium UBA5419
GCGCTCGCCGCCCGCTGCGTCCATCGCCAGCGCATCCGCTGCTCCATGCCGAGGGCCGGCGCCGCGTGCGTGCGGGCGCGTGCCTCGGTGGGGCGGGTCGGGGCCTAGCCCAGGTCGCTGGCGGCGGGGGCGTGGTCGGCGGCGAGCCTGGCCTCGCGGG
>DHNJ01000218.1:347-3459 GCA_002409445.1 Armatimonadetes bacterium UBA5419
GCGCAGCTGGCGCTCGGCATCGACCGGCCCGCGGCGCAGGTTGGCGATGGTCCGGTCGAGCTTGGCGTGGAGCAGGTCGTGGCCGACGACCACGCGGCGGAACTGGCGCAGCAGGTCGACCGCGTGGCGCAGGTTGCGGACGATGTCGCCGTCGGCGGTGTCGGTGAAGTCCTGGAGGCGTTCGAGGTTGGCGCCGTCGAGCCAGGCCAGCACGGCGGTCGACAGGTTGTCGTCGATCGGCTCGCTGCCGCCCTCGATGCCCATCTCCGTCTCGCGGCGGGCGACGTCGCGCAGCAGCGCCGCGGACTCACGCAGGTACTGGCGCATGGGGCCCGGCGGCAGCGGGCGGTACCAACCCGAGCGCTTGCTCTCGAAGACGATCGAGACCATCAGGCAGGCCAGTTCGTCCTCGGTCACGTCCTCGAAGAAGCCGGCGAAGAACAGCTCGGTGATCGCCAACTCGAAACCGGACAGCCCGGCGGCCATGTCGCCCTTGGCCGTCAGGCGGTCGCCATCGATATAGCCCAGCTCGCGCAGCAGCTCGAGCCGGCGGCTGATCTGGCGGCGTTGATGGCTGCGGAGGCGGTTGATCTCGGCCGTCAGCTCGCGGCGGCGGGCCTCGTGGCGGTTGATCTCGGTTTGCCGGGCGAAGCACTCGCGGAAGTTGCGGCAGCCCTCGCATTCGCTCTCGGCCAGGCGCGCTTCGAGCCGCTCGATCTGCGAGTTATGGCCGGCCAGGGCGCGCTGGAGTTGCTTGCGCGAGGGGCGGCCGCGGTGGCGCGCCTGCAGCCGCTGGCGCTCGCCGGTGGCGCGGTTCTTGGCGCGGACGAGGTCGTCGCGCAGGGCCAGGTGGCGGGCGATGCTCGCGGGCGTGTGCTTGAAACAGTCGATCGTCGGCAGCTCGGCCGCGTCGTGCGCGGCCAGCTCGGCCTCGATCTGGCGGATGCGGTCGAGGTTCTGGTAGTTGCTGAAGCTGCGCTCGCAGACGGTGTAGATCTCCTCGCCAAACTGGGCGTAGAGGCTGAGCACCGAGGAGTAGCTGAGGTTGAACTGGCTGGTCGTCGGCTCGACGTCGCCGGTCAGGATGCGGCTGACCTGGGCGATGTCGAGCAGCGTCGGGTCGAGCCGGGCGTAGACGTAGCCGATCTCGTCGATGCCGCGGCGGCCGGCGCGGCCGGCCATCTGCTGGTACTCGCGGGTCAGCAGGTAGCGGGTGTCGACGCCGTCGTACTTTTCCAGGCTCTCGAAAACGACCGTCGCGGCGGGCATGTTGACGCCCACGGCGAAGGTCTCGGTGGTGAACAGGAGCTTGAGCAGGCCGGTGGCGAAGATGCGCTCGATGATCTCCTTGAGGATCGGCAGGATGCCCGCGTGGTGGAAGCAGACGCCGTGGCTCAGCAGCTCGCGAATGCGCTTGGCGCCGGCGTCGCCGGTCAGCTCAAACTGCGTGACGAAGGTGTCGAACAACCCGAGGATCTGCTCGCGTTCGTTCTCGTCGAGCAGGTCGCGGTTGCGGTGGCGACTCGCGTTGTTCTCGCAAGCCAGCCGCGAGAAGCAGAAGTACAGCGCCGGCAGCCGGTCCATATGGTCCAGGTACGAGATGATGTCGCCCGTGCCCGACGGGTCGCGCTTGCCCGCGCCCAGGATGCCGCGCACCTCGTGGGTCCGCAGGCGGCGCTTGAGCTTGAGTGCGCGGTCGCTGACGCGCCGGAGGTCTTTCAGCGTCGCCTCGCCGATGCCCGGCAGCCAGATGTGATGCTCGAGGGGCACCGGCCGCTCGTCTTCCTCGACCACCGTCACGGCCAGCCCCTCGCGCACGCTGGCGACCCAGGAGGAAAACTCGGTCATGTTCGGCACGGTTGCCGAAAGGCAAATGAAGCCGATATGCTGCGGCGCGAAGAGCAGACTTTCTTCCCACACCGTGCCGCGCTGAATGTCGTTGATGAAGTGGATCTCGTCGAGGATGACGTACTCCACATCATCGAGCCGAGCGGGATTCTCGAAGATCGTGTTGCGGAAGATCTCCGTGGTCATGATCAGCACGGGGGCGAACGGGTTGAGGTTGACGTCGCCAGTAATGATGCCGATCTGGTCGCCCCAGGTATCGGAGAAGTCACGGAACTTTTGGTTGCTGAGAGCTTTGATCGGGCCGGTGTAAATGATCCGTCGCTCCTCGCGCAGATACTTCTCGATCGCGTATTCGGCAATGACGGTCTTGCCCGCGCCCGTGGGGGCGGCGACGATCACGGTGTCGTGCCGTTCGATGGCCTCGATCGCCTTGATCTGGAAATCGTCGAGCTCGAGACCGTGAAAGACCAACACAACACTCCGGGAAACCTCCTCTAGGGTACCACGGGGGGTGCTCTGCACGACCGTTTGGGCCGCGAATCCCGCCAGCCACACCCGTCTGCGGCCAAGGCGCGGACCTTCCGCGAGCGGAGGGGCCGATGGCGGGTGAGTTGGCGGCGATCAAGGGGGTCTTCCTCGGCGACGAGGCGCGGGCGGCGTACAACACGGCGCTCGGCGCGGCGGGGCTGCGGCCGCTGGTCGGCCTGCGCGCCAACCGCGAGCTGCTGCGCGGGGCCGGGGCGTGGCCGCTGCTGGCAGTCGAGCTGGGGGACCTGCGCGGCGAGCGGCGCGGGGCCTGCGGGCTGCGAGCCTGGGCCGGACGGGCGACGCTGATCCTCGGCCTCGGCGGGCCCGATCCCGACGCGCTCGTCGCCGCCCTACCGGCCTACCTCGACGCCCTGCGCGCGGCGGTCGATAGCGACCTGCGCCGCTCCTTCGCCTTCCTCTGGCCGGCCACGGCGCAGGCCGAGGGCGAGGCCTGGGCGGCGCGCGGGGTGCACCTGCGAACGGCCGAGCTGGCCTACGAGTTTGTCTATCTGTACCAGCGCTAACACGGGTTAGGAGAGGGGCGATGGAGTGCATCACGAGCCGCGCGCGGCTGTTGGAGTTGCTGGCGTGGGAGCCGCCGCGCCTGGCGGTGGAGGACACGCGGTTTCGGCCGCCGGCCTGGCTGCACGCGCAGAGCCTGGCCGCGCAGCTGGCCGACGTGCGGGCGCCGGGCGCGCTGGGCTGGCGCGAGGGACGGCTGCACTGGAACGAGGCG
>DHNJ01000164.1 GCA_002409445.1 Armatimonadetes bacterium UBA5419
GCGGGCGCGTCCATCGTCGCCGGCTCGCCCGGCTCCGCGCCCATCGCCGCCGTCGGCGCCGCCGCGGCCGGCTCGGGGCTGGTCAACTGCGCCAAGCTCACGCTGCCGCCCGACAGACCGCCGGCGCTGCTCGCGACGCTGACCATCAGCGGCTCGTTCGCGCCCCACAGCGTCCCGCGCGGCGCCAGTCCGCGGACCAGCAGCCCGGCCGAAAAGAGGATGAGGACCGAAACCACGGCCACCCCGGCCCACCAATCGCCGCGACCAACCGGCCGCACGAAATCCTTGGGCGAGGGCCTATTACCCGGCGAAGCACTACTCATTGCCAACTCCAGCGGAGTCCAACACCGACCCCACCCATCCCCAGATTAGTGGATTCCTGAGCGCCCTGTCAAGCGCGAACCGCCGACCAGGAAGGACCCCGCCCGCCCGCGTCGTATCGTCTTTCATGGCCGAGCGCGACTGGCATGAACTGTACCTTCGCGGGCTGATGACCCAGCTCGACCTGGATCGGTACGAGAGCCTGGTTACCGCGCACGCCGACCTCGCCGACGAGCTCGCCGAGCGCCTCGCCGACGACCAGGGCTGGGACCCCGGCATGGCCCTCCGCGCCCGCGCCATGCTCGCCGTGCGCACGACCTACCCCGCCTACACCGAGCTGCTCAGCTCCGTGCCCGACGCGCCCCTAACCGACGAGCTGTTCGCCTGGCCGGTCGAGGAGAGCGCGCGCACGCTGAACGACCGCAGCGCCGTGCGCCTGGTCAACGCCGTCGTCATCCGCGCGATCGAGCACGGCCTCGGCGCGGTGCGCATCGCCGCCTGCGAGGAAGGCGTCGCGATCGAGGCCGCCTTCAGCCCGACGGGCACGCTGCTGACGACCCCGCGCGGCCTGCTCAAGCCCGTCATGGCCCGCCTCAAGCGCGTCGCCCGCCTCGACCCCGAGTGTTGCGGCGTCGAGCAGACCGGCCTACTCCCGCTGCGCTGGGCCGGTGTCGACTACGAGGTCAAGGTCCACATCCGCCCCGACGCCGGCGAAGAGGCGGCCGTGCTAAGCTTCCGGCGCGTCGACGACTGACGTGCCCAGCCCGAGAATCAGCCCATGAACTACCGACAACTCGGCCGCAGCGGCCTGCGCGTTTCCCAGCTCTGCCTGGGCACCATGAACTTCGGCGGACCGACCGACGGTCCGACCAGCTTGGCCCTGATGGGTGCCGCCTGGGACGCGGGCATCACCTTCATCGACACCGCCGACATCTACACCGGCGGCGACTCCGAGCGTCTCGTCGGCCAGTTCCTCGCCGGCCGCCGCGACCAGGCCGTCCTCGCGACCAAGGCGCGCAACCCCGTCGGCCCCGGCGTCTACGACCAGGGCAGCTCGCGCAAGCACCTGCGGCTCGCGCTCGAAGCCAGCCTGCGCCGCCTGGGCACCGACTACATCGACCTCTACTACCTACACCGGCCCGACGACGACTGCCCGCTGGAGGAGTCGCTGGCCGTCCTCGACGAGTTCGTCCGCGCGGGCAAGGTGCTGTACCTTGGCGTGAGCAACTTCTGGGCCTGGCAGGTCGCTTGGGCCCAGGGGCTGACCGTACGCGCCGGACAGAGCCCGTTGGCCTGCATCCAGCCACTCTACAACCTAGCCAACCGCGACGCCGAGGTCGAGCTGCTGCCGATGGCGCGTGAGCTGGGCCTGGGCGTGATCAGCTACAGCCCCGTCGCCCGCGGCGTGCTCAGTGGGCAGTACGCCGACGGCGCGGTGCCGCCCGGTTCGCGGCGGGCGCGCGGCGATGGGCGCTTGGCTGAGACCGAGTGGCGCCCGGCGAACCTCGACCTGGCCGAAGCCGTCGCGCCACTCGCCGCCGCCGCGGGCTGCCCGCCAGCGCAGTTCGCCCTCGCCTGGGTCCTCGCCAACCCCAACATCACCGCGCCGATCATCGGCCCGCGGACCCAAGCCCACCTCGACGACTACCTCGCCGCGCTCCAGGTCAAGCTGCCGGCCGACACGGAAGCACACATCGACGTGCTGGTCCCGCCGGGCACGCGCTCGGGCGGCAAGCTGGACGACCCGCTCTACCCGATCACCGGCCGCGACCCGAGCCAGGCGGCGGCCTCAGTGCTGGCCTAAGCGCCTACTTCGCCGCCTGCAGGTACCCGCGGACCGCGCTGGCCATGTGGATCAGTTGCCACCTGCTCCACCGCCCGTCGGCCTGCGCCTCCCAGCGGCCGCTGTAATGGCCCAGCTCGTCGCGCCCGTGGTCGTGGAGGTAGGTCAGCGCGCGCAGCACCGCCGGCCGGAACTCGCCCGTGCCGGTCCGCGAGTCCACGTACAGCAGCGCGTCGGTCAGCAAGTGCGCGAACTGCGCGTCGTCCTTCAGCGCGCCCGTCTCCGCGTCCTGCCAATGCGCCAGCGCCGCGCGGCCCATCTCCACCGCGCGCTGCAGCGAGGCGGCATCGCGGCTGACGTCGGCCAGCGCCCGCAGTGTCAGCGCGGTGTTGTAGGTCCACTTGCGCTCGTTGATCTCGCCGTTGGCGTTCATGCCGTCCCACATCAGCCCGTCCGCGGGGTCCTGCAGGTTGGCCAGTGTCCAATCGAGGATCGCGTTGCCGCGCGCCAGCCACTCGGTCTCGCCGGTCACCTCCGCGAAGCGGTAGCAGGCGACCACGGCCGGGGCATTCGAGCACGTATTCTTGCCGTCGCGCGGGTTCTCGCGCCACCAGATGCCGCCGCCCAGCGTCTCGTCTTCGCCGCTCAGCGAGTAGACCAACGCGCGCCGCGCGCGATCGAGCCAGGCCGGGTTGGCGGTCAGCTCGTAGGCCTCCAGGAAGCCGAGCACCAGCCATTGATTGTCGTCGTAGTAACGGTCCACCGGCTTGGGCACCGGCAGCACGTCGTAGCCCGGGACCGGGCCCTCCGGGTTCCAGTAGACCTCGACCGCGTTGCCGAAAGCCTCCAGGCGGGCGGCGGTCAGCGGCTCGTGGTGCGTGGCGGCGGTCAGCGCGGTGATCATGACCCCGACGCCCCAATTGAACGCCGGGCCGGCGCGGTAGCCGTCCAGGCGCGCTTCGTCCGCGTAGTGCGGGCTGTACGGGCCCTGCAGGTCGGCCACAATGCGCGCCAGGGCGTCGAAGCCCCACTGGCGCAGCGTCTCGCGCGAGACGGCCTCGTCTGCCGGCTGGGCGATGGTAGCGGACATGACAACAAGAAGGGTCGCCCCGGCGCGGTAGATCATGACAAGCTCCTGGCGGCCCAGTCTACCATCTTGCCGGAGCCCGGTGCGCGCCCTAAAATGCCCTTGGCATGCAATCTCCCCCACGATCGACCGCTGACTCGCTCGGCTTCCTGACGTCGCTGACCGCGGCGGCGATGGTCGGTGTCGGCCTCCTGCTACTGCTGATCAGCCACTTCGTGGACGTCGAGAACCTGGGCATCCGCCTATTGTTCGTGGGCCTGGCGCTCGGTCACCTCGTGGGGGCTTGGATGATCGGTTTCGTCGGGCGGCGGGCCCAGAAGGTCAAGGCGGCCCAGCGGAGCCAGCGGCTGCAGGCGGAGCTGGCCGCGGCGCCTGGCCTGAGCCACGGGCCGCTGGCGCCGGCCGACCTCGTCCACGCCGTGCCCGGCGTGACCTACGACCAGGCGCGCGCGGTGCTCGACGCCCTGGCCGCCGCGGGCCATGCTACGGTCCAGCTCGACGCCGATGGCGACCCGCGCTTCACCTTCGGCCCCTCAGCCGCCGACGCCGCGCCGCCCGCGGCCGACTGACGATGCGCGCGCCCCACATCCCACCCGGTTGCCCCATCGGCCCGGCCCGGGTAGAATCGCTCGGCGAGGAGTAGACACAGCATGCAGCCGATGGACCAGCAGGGTTGCGCCAATCCGATGTCCGCGGTGTTTGCGTTCTTCGCCGCGTTCTTCCTGCTGGCAGGCTTCGGCGGCAACGCCGGTCCGCTGTTCTTTTTCATCTTCCTCATGCTGCCGTTGTGGCTCGCCGGCCAGCAACGGCGCGCCGCCGCCCAGGCCGCCTACCGCGCCCAACGCTACGACTACGTCCAGCCACCGGTGCCCGAGGTGCGCGATCGCGCCTGGCTGGAGCGGCAGATCCTGCGCGTCGCTGCGCGCCACGGCGGCACCGTCACCCCCGCCCAGATCACCATGGCGGTCGAGGGCATCGACCTCGCCACGGCGCGCGCCGCGCTGGATGCGCTCGCGGAGGAGGGCCACGCCGTCCTCGACAGCGACGACGCCGGCCGCCCCATCTATGCCTTCGCCGTCGGCGAGCGGCAGACCGACTCGCGCGACGTCTCACCCGAGGAGTGGGTGCGCCAGCACAGCCCCGGCCAGAGCCGCCTCCGCGGCGAAGCCGACGATGAACGGACGGTCAGCCTCGATGACTAGCCCCGCCTCACCAACCCTCTCCGACATTGCCGTTAGCCGCAGCGAAGGCCTCTGCGTGCTGACCTGGTCGGACGGTCGCGTGGACAAGCTGACGCTCACCACCCTGCGTGTCGAGTGCCCGTGTGCAACCTGCCGCGACGTGCGCGAGAAGCGCGCGGCGAGCCCGCTCGTGGTGATCAGTGGGCCGCCGCCCTCGGCGGAGTTGCTGGCCGTCGAGCCGGTTGGCGGCTACGCGATCCGCTTCCAGTGGGCCGACGGCCACTCGTCCGGTATCTACAGCTACAGCTTCCTGCGCGACCTCGCCGACCAGCTGGGCGAGGACGACGCGGACAGCCCCGCCGACTAGCCCAGGTCGCGCGTCAGCCAGCGGCTGATCTCAACCCCGACCTTCATCGTCAGGTCACGCAGTTCCTCGGGCACGCGCGCGATGCCGTTGTGGCACTCCAGCGACCAGGCACCGGCGTAACCCGCCGCCTGTAGCCCGGCGCGGACCTTCTCCCAGTCGACGGTGCCGTGCGTGGGCAGGATGTGGTCGTCGCGCAGGCCGTTGTTGTCGGCGATGTGCGTGATCTTCAACAGCGAGCCCAGCTGGCCAATGGCCCAGGTCTGGTCCAGCCGCTGCAGGTGAGCGTGGCCCGTGTCCCAGCAGATGCCCGCCAGCGGGTGGTCCAGAGCCTCGACCAGGTGCACCAGCTCGTCCGGCGTCGAGCAGTAGCGCCGATGGTCGCCGAAGCGGTCGCTCATGTTCTCCAGCGCCAGCCCGACGCCGAGCCGCTCGCAGGTCGGCAGCCAGGCGCGGTAGAACTCGACGTTGGCGCGGTGGTTCTCCTGCCAGGTCGCCATGCCGGGCAGCGTGAACGGGTGCATGACCATCCACGGCGCGCCGACCCGCGCGCTCCAGTCGAACCCGGCCTGCATCAGCGGCTCGTAGTTCTGGCACTGGTCGTCATAGCTAGAGAACATCGGCCCGTGCGACTGACTGAAGCGCAGCCCCGCCCCCGCCGCCGCCGCGGCACACTCGGCCGCCAGCCGGTCGCCCGCGCCCTCGCCCTGCGCCAGCCAGGGCCGGATGCAGTCGATGCCGTTGAAGTCGAGCACGGTGAAGCCCGCCGCGGCGATGCGGCCCATGTAGCCGGGCCAATCCTTCTCGATCTCGCGGAAGACATGCAGGCTGGTACCGATATCCACAGGCTTACTCCCAGCGCCAGTCTAGCGCATCCAAGCATCGTTGCAGAGCAAGCGCCGCGCGCCGGAAGCTATCCGGGCCGCCGCCCAGATGCGGCTCCAAGCTGAGGTAGCCGTCCCAGCCGCTGGCCTGCAGCGCGGCGAACAGCTCGGGCATCCGTCCCTCACCCTCGCCCGCCGGCTGCACGGCATTCGCGCCCCAGTCCTTAATGTGCACGTACTCCAGCCACGGCCGCAGCGCCTCGTAGCCCGCCGGGTACGCCTCCTCGCCGTGCGAGACCCAGTTGCAGGTGTCATGGACCGCCCGGAACGCGCGTGAGTCGACTGCCGCGAGCAGGTCCCGGCAGCGCTCGACCGACTGGCCGTACAGCCCTGACTCGTTCTCATGGCAGAGCAGCACATCGGCCACCACGGCCACCTCGGCCATCGTCGCCAGCCGCTCGATGACCTCCTCGCGGTGCTCGTCCAACTTCGCCTGGTCCATGTAGAACGAGAAGACGCGGATCCGCGAGGTGCTGAAGTAGTGCGCCTGCTCGATCGCGCGGTGTAGCTGTTCCAAGACCGCTTCGAATGGCTCCTCGATCTTGGTCTTGCCCACCGGCGAGCCGATGCTGAAGACCGTCACACCGGCGTCGGCGAGCCGCTGGCGTACCTCCTCGCGCTCGGCGCCGTCGAGCTGCAGGACGCCCTGCCCCTCCGCCGCGCGCAGCTCCAGCGCGTTCACGCCGACCGACTGCATGACCTCGATCTGTTCGGCGATGGACGCGCTGATCTCGTCGCCGAACCCGCCCAGTCTAGGCATCGCCACTCTCCTCGCGCGGGTCTATCACCCGCCAACCGTAGTCCACCGGCCGCGTCTCGGCGACCAGCCGTCGCGGCCACCGCGACCGCAGTCGGCCCGCCCAGTCGGCCGCCTCCGCCGCGTCGCCGGCGACCAGGAACCAGGAGCCGCCGCTGCCGCTGAGCAGGAACCGGTCGCCGCACAGCTCCGCGAGCACCTCCTGCTCGGCGGCCAGCACGGGGCTGACACGCGTCGCGGGCGCCTGCAAATCGTTGACCAGCCAGTCACGCGTCGGCGGCACCGCGCCTGCGCGCAGGCTTTCTGCCAGCCGCGCGCTCGCCGCCCCCGCGTCCGCGCGGAAGCCGCGCACCTGGCCGTAGACCGCGCCGGTGGACACCGCGCGGCTGGGCCCGACGACGACCAGCGCCAGGCTCGGCGTCGGCAGGTACTCTAGCTGCTCGCCCCGCCCGCCGCCCAGCGCCGTGCCGCCGCGGATGAAGAAGGCGCAGTCGGAGCCGAGTTCAGCCGCCAGGCTCTCCAGCTCAGCCATGCTCAGACCCAACTGCCACATCTGTGCCAGCGCCGCGAGCACCCCCGCCGCGTTCGCGCTGCCGCCGCCCAGGCCGCCGCCGACCGGCACGCGCTTGTGCAGGTCGATGCGCACGGCCGGGGCCCGCCCGCTGCGCGTGGCCAGTAGTGCCGCCGCGCGCCAACAGAGGTTGCGTTCGTCACCGGGCACCGACGCGCCGTGGACCTTGACGGTCAACGCGAGCGCCGGCTGCAGGCGGATCTCGTCGGCTAGATCGATGGCCTGGAACACAGTCGCCAACTCGTGGAACCCGTCTGGCCGGCGCCCGAGCAGTTCGAGGCTGAGGTTGATCTTGGCCTGGGTGGCGATGGTCATGGCTGCAACACTGCGCTGAGCTTAGCCCACTGCGCCAACGAGAGCGACTCCGGCCGCAGAGTCGGCTCGATCTCCGCCGCCGCGAGCGCCGCCTCGACCTCGTCGCGCGTCGCCAGCTCACTGCTCAGCGCGCGCACGAGCGTCTTACGCCGGTAGCGGAAGGCGCACTCGACGACTTTCAGCAGCCAGGCGCGTTCCTCCTCGGCAACCGGCGCCGCGATGTGCGGCACGAGGCCGATGACCGTCGAGTCGACCTTTGGCGGCGGCCGGAAGTCGCGCGGGGGGACGTCGAACAGTCGGGCCACCTGGAAGTCCAGTTCCATCGTCACCGTCAGTCGCCCGCGCGCCGCGTTGCCCGGCGGCGCCACGAGCCGCTGCGCGACCTCGCGCTGGATCATCACCACCGCTCGCGACAGCACCGGCGCGTGCGCGCTGAGCCACAACATGATGGGTGCCGTCGCCTCGTACGGCAGGTTACCGACGACCGCCCAGGGGCCAGGGCCGAGTGTGCTCAGCTGAACCTCAAGGATGTCCGCCTGCACGAGCTCGATGCGCTGGCCGAACCGGTCGTCGAGGATCTCGGCGCAGGCTTCGTCCAGCTCCACGACGGTCAGGTTGGCGTCGGTCTGCACGAGGTGCTCGGTCAGCGCGCCGCGGCCACCACCGATTTCGAGGATCGACTCGGCGGGCCGCACGGCCAGCGCGCGCACGATGCGCGCGGTGGTCTCAGCGTTGGCCAACCAGTGCTGGCCCAGGCGGCGCGACATCAGTCGCGGCCCAGCGTCTTACCCAGGTTGCGCAGCAGGTCGAGCGGGATGGGTAGGATGGTCGTCGCGTTGTTGGAGCTGGCAATCTCGGATAGCGTCTGGAGGTAGCGCAGCTGCACACCGGACTCGCTGCTGTCGAGGATCTTCGCCGCGGCGTTGAACTGCTCGGCCGCCTGGAACTCGCCCTCGGCGGCAATGACCTTGGCCCGCCGCTCACGCTCCGCCTCCGCCTGCCGCGCCATCGCCCGCTGCATCCCCTCGGGCAGCTCGACGTCCTTGATCTCGACCGCCTCGACGACCACGCCGATCGGGTCGGTCTGCTCGCCGATGATCTCGTGGAGGCGCTTGTTGAGCATCTCGCGCTCAGTCAGCAAGCCGTCCAGGTCGGCACCGCCGAGCACCGTGCGCAGGGTCGTCTGCGCCTTCTGGCTGGTGACCACGGTGTAGTTGCGCACCTCGACCGTCGCCTGCACGGCTTCGCCGACCCGGAAGAAGACCACGGCGTTGACTCGCACCGGCACGTTGTCGCGGGTGATGATGTCCTGCTTGGGCACATCCATCGCTTCGAGCCGCATGCTGACCTTCACCAGGCGGTCGACGATTGGCACGATGAACGCGAGCCCCGGCTCGCGCGGGCCCCCGACCACGCGGCCGAGACGGAAGATGACGCCCCGCTCGTACTGCTGGATGACCCGCAGGCTGAGCCCCAGAAGGACCGCCACCACGACCGCGCTGATGATCAGGGTTTCCATCGTAGCCTTTCACGACAAATGACAAAGCGGCCGGGGCTACATGCCCGAGCCGCCCGTCGGCTTGGCTGCGCGGGCCTTAGCGCCGCGCGCCCTCGTAGATCTTCATCCAGGTCGTCGAGAACAGGTTGTCGATGCAGACCTGGCGCCGGCCGCCCGACGCGTGGATGAACTGGCCCGCACCAATGTACATGCCCGTGTGGTCGATGTACCGGCGCCCCGACGAGAAGTAGACGCGGTCACCCGGCTGCAGTTCGGCGAGTTGGATCGCCTGGCCAACCTTGGCCTGCTGCGCGGCAGTGCGGGGCAGCTTGTAGCCGTGCGTGCGGTAGACCCGCTGCACGAAGCCAGAGCAGTCCAGGCCCGTCGCGCTGGTCCCGCCCCAGACGTAGCGTACGCCCAAATACTTGTAGGCCGAGGCGATGATGTCGTGGCCCACGGTGGACGCGGCCGGCGCATCGGCGGAGGGCACCAACTCGGTGTCGGTCAGCGTGATCTCGCTCACCGGCGCCCAGCCTGTACTCCCATCCATCATACGAATGCCGTACCAGCCGTCGTGCAGCTGGGTGATGATGAGGTTCGTCCCGGCGTTGACCGAAAAGAGCTTAGCTGCGTTGGCGCGGCGCTCGCGCAGGATACCGATGGTCTTGTTGGCGACCTGGCCCAGGCGGCCCAGCGCGCCGTTGACCGCGTAGTTCAGCCGGCTAGCCTGCTCGGCGGCGGGCTGCAGACCGGCCTGCGGCTGGTTAAGACCGGGCGTGCGGCTGCCCAACGAGGCGCCACCGACCGCGACGGAGTTGACCGACTGGCCACCAATCGCCACGCCATTGGCGCCGCCCGCGGGCGTATCGGTCGCACTGGCGGCAGCCGGCGTCGGCGGAGCGTGCAGCGCAGCGGGCGCCTCGGGGGCGGCGACGGCAATGGTCGCGCCCTCGCGCAGCGGTACCGTGAGCACCTCATAGCGCGGCAGCGGCTCGCGCACGGTGGGGTTGAGCGCGCGCAGTTCGGCGACGGTCGAGCCGGCGGCCGCGGCCACGGACTCCAGGCTGTCGCCCGGCTGCACGTAGTAGACAATGTACGTCGTGGATGCCTGGACCACCCCGGCCAGCAATAGACCGACAAGGCCAGCCAACACGCGCCGCTTCATACACTACTCCAACAGGGCCCAGTCTAGCACACCGCACATTCCGCGGGCTAGCCGTCGGCCACCAACACCTGCCTTAGACGCTTGGGACCCGCCGCAGGTTACCCAGAGACAACACAGCCGAGGCGACCCCAACGGGGACAGCCTCGGCCGCGAGCGCATCGACGCGAACGCCGATCAGCGCTTGGAGAACTGGAAGCCGCGGCGCGCGCGCTTGCGGCCGAACTTCTTGCGCTCCTTGACGCGCGGGTCACGCGTCAGGAAGCCCGCCGGCCGCAGCACGGGCCGGTACTCGGCCGCATACTCGGTCAGCGCCTTGGCGATGCCGTGGCGGATGGCGCCGATCTGGCTGTGCACGCCGCCGCCGGAGGCCGTCGCCCAGACGTCGAACTTGCCGTCGGTCTGCGTGGCCACGAAGGGCCCACGCAACTCGTCGTGGTACGTCAAGACGGTGCAATACTCGTCGAGCGGCTTGTGGTTGACGGTGAACTGGCCGCTACCACCCGGGATCAGCCACACCCGCGCGACGGCGGTCTTGCGGTGGCCGGTGCCATAGTAGGTTTCGCCCTTGGGCATCGGTCTGGCTCCTTACAAACTGACTTCGGTCGGCTGCTGGCCGGCGTGCGGATGCGCGGCCGTGGCATACACCTTGAGCCGACGGAACTGCTGGCGACCCTGCACGGTCTTCGGCAACATGCGCCGCACGGCCAGCTCGACCATGAACTCCGGCTTGCGCTCGCGCAGGTAGCCGTACGACAACTCGCGCAGGCTGCCCGGGTAGCCGCTGTGGCGGTAGTACTTCTTCTGCTCCGCCTTGCGCCCGGTCAGCGCCACCTGGCCCGCGTTGATCACGATCACATAATCACCGCAGTCCACATTCGGCGTGAAGATGGGCTTGTGCTTGCCGCGCAGACGCGTGGCGATCTCCGTCGCCAACCGGCCCAGGGGCTTCCCGGCCGCATCGACGATTAGCCACGCGCGCTGTGCTTCCACCTCGGCGGGCTTCGCTTGATAGCTCTTCATCGGTCCCTCTCAGTATTCTACCCGTTCCAACACCAGCCCTTGCGGCGGCGCGACCGCCACCCGCGGCGGCCAAGGCCGCCCAGCCAGCAACTCATCCACGAGTTCGCTGGGCACATGCCCCCGGGCCGTGGCCAACAGAACTCCCATCATACAACGGACCTGCTTACGCAGGAAGCTCCTGGCTCGCCATTCGACGGTCCAGAGCGCTCCGTCGGCGCTCACACGCACCGAGTCGAGCGTCCGCCAGGTTGTCTCATGCGCCTCCACCGTACACAGCGAGCGGAAGTCGTGGTCGCCGACCAGCTTGTCCGCCGTTGCGCACAGTAGCGCACCGTCCAACCCCGGCATGACCCGCGTCACGTACCGGTCTCGCAGCGGGTCCGCCCAGCGGTCCTCGACCACCTGGTAGCGGTACACCCGCGCCCGTGCCTGCCGCCGCGGATCGAACGCGTCGTCCGCCGGCTGGCTTTCGCGCAGCGCCACATCCGCGGGCAACTTACCCGCCAGCGCCGCCGCCACCCGCTCGGCCGGCACCCGCCCCGGCGCAGTCCAACTAACCACCTGGCCGCGCGCATGCACGCCGGCATCCGTGCGGCCCGCCCCGCTAACCGTCACCGGCTGCCCATACAGGCAGGCCAGCGCGTTCTCCAGGACTGCCTGCACCGTCCGCTGCGTCGTTTGCCGCTGGAAGCCAGCAAACTCGGTGCCGTCGTAGGCGACGAGCGCCCTTACTCGGCCCGCGGCGGACGCCATCGCGGCTTAAGCGGACTCGACCCAGCGCAGCTGCGCGGTCTCGGCCCCATCGCCCCGGCGGAAGCCGGTGCGCACGATGCGCGTGTAGCCGCCCGGCCGCTCCATGAAGCGTGGCGCCACCTCGTCAAACAACGCCTTGACGGCCTCCGGCCGCTGCAGCTTGGTGCGCACCTGGCGGCGCAGGTGAACCGCCTGCGCGCGCAGCCGCTGCGCCTCGGCCTCGTCGCTGACGTGGCTGGCCGCTTCCTCCAGCCGCCGGCCGCGGACGGCCTTGGTCACGAGCCGCTCGAGGTACGGGCGGGTCGCCTTCGCGCGCACGACCGTCGTGTCGATCTTGCCGCTATAGATCACACCACACGCCAACTCGCGCAGCATGGCGAGCCGCTGATCCGTGGGTCGGCCCAGTTGGGCATTGGCCTTTCGATGTCGCATGTGTCTCTTACCCTTCGTCGCTGGCCAGGCTGAGCCCGCGCTCGGCCAAGCGCTCCTTGATCTCGTTGACCGAGATCGAACCCAGGCCACGGATCTCCAACACCTCGCGTTCGGTCAAGCGAACCAGCTCGCCGATCGTGTCGATGCGCTCCTTCTTCAACGCGTTGTAGGTGCGCGACTGGAACTCGAGTTCCTCGATCTTCGCTTCGCCACCCTCGACCCGGCCCGCCTCGGCGCGGCCACCGCGGCCCGCGCCCGCGCCCAGTGCGTCGGCCGGTAGGTCGGTGAACAGCTGCATGTAGGCATCGAGGATGCGCGCAGCCTGGCCCAGCGCCTGCCGCGGCCCGAGCGCCGCGTTTGTCCAGACCTCGAGGATCAGACGGTCCAGGTCGATCAAGTGACCGACACGCGTCTGCTCGACGGTGTGGTTCACCCGGCGCACCGGCGTGAACATGCTGTCGACGGGGATCAAACCCTTGCCGCCCTCACTCAGACCCGTCTCCGCCGTGTCATGGTCGTCGGCAGCGATGTAGCCGACACCAGTCTCCACGACCAGCTCGATCGCCAGACTTGCGGTCTCCGTCGTCAACTGGGCCAAGTGCAGCTCGGGGTTGACGACGACCACCTCGGGGCCCTCGAAGACCAGGTCGGCGGCGGTCACCTCACCCACGCCCTCGGCCTGGATCTGCGCGCGGAACTCTTGCGGCACATCGGGGTCGACCTCAACGCCGTCGGCGAACTGCAGCGCGACCTCCTTGAGGTTGAGGATGAGCTCGGTCATATCCTCGCGCACACCGGGCAGCGTGGTGTACTCGTGCGCCACCCCATCGATCGTCGCGGAGGTGATCGCCACACCAGGCACCGAGCTGAGCAGCACACGCCGCAGGGCGTTGCCGATCGTCGTGCCGTAGCCGTGGGGCAGCGGCTCAATAATGAACTTACCGTAATCGGGGGTGAGGCGTACCACCTCGACCGTGGGCTCTCGGCCCGCAACCTTGATCATGTCTCCTCCGCGCAGAATCGGGCCCACGGCGGACAACCGTGGGCGAGACAGTTAGCCGGCTAAGACGGCTGCCTAGACGCGCCGGCGCTTGGGCGGCCGACAACCGTTGTGCGGGATCGGCGTCACGTCGCGGATCACCAGCACCTCGAGGCCGGTGTTCTCGAGCGCGCGGATCGCGGTCTCGCGACCACTGCCCGGGCCCTTGACGTACACTTCGACCTGCTTCATGCCGTACTCCTGCGCCCGGCGCGCAGCCGCCTCGGCGGCCAGCTGGGCAGGGAACGGCGACCCCTTCTTGGTGCCTTTGAAGCCCGCGGTACCGCAACTCGCCCAGGCCACCGGCTGACCCGCCGGGTCCGAGATCGTCACGATCGTGTTGTTGAAGGTCGACTGAATGTGCACCACACCGCGGGGCACCTGGCGCCGGTCGCGCCGTCGTCGGCTCTCGCTCTGCCGCATTGTTTACTCGCTCTCTGTTCTCGTTCGCCGCTGTCCTAGCGCTTCGCCTTCTTCTTGCCGACGGTCTTCGCCCGACCCTTGCGCGTGCGCGCATTGGTCTTCGTGCGCTGACCGCGCACGGGCAGGCCCAGGCGGTGCCGCCGCCCGCGGTAGCTGCCGATCTCGACCAGCCGGCGGATGTTCGCCTGCACCTCGCGGCGCAAGTCGCCCTCCACCCGGTAGTCGCGATCGATGCAGTCGCGGACCCGGTTCAGTTCTTCGTCCGGCAAGTCGCCGACCCGACTACGCGGGTCGATGCCACAGACTTCGCAAATCTCGATTGCGCGGCTCCGACCAATCCCGTAGATATAGGTCAGAGCGACTTCCAACCGCTTGTGGTTGGGCAAATCAACGCCAACAACTCGCGCCACGTAGCTCCTCCAGCCTTCGCCTAACCCTGCCGCTGCTTATGCTTCGGGTTGATGCAAATCACCCGCACGACGCCACGACGGCGGATGATCTTGCACCGCTCACAGCGCTTGCGAACTGACGACCGTACCTTCATCTCAAACTCTCTTCCCTCAGCCAGACCTCCGCGGCCCGGCCGCGGCGTTTACTTATAGCGATAGAGGATCCGTCCTCGACCCGGGTCGTACGGTGTTAGCTCCACCAGGACCCGATCACCAGGCAAAATCCGGATATAGTGCATGCGGATCTTGCCAGAGACATGCGCGTGAAGCTGATGGGGTTGGCCGTCCACCTCGATTTCCACAAGGAACTCGGCGTTCGGCAGGCACTCGCGCACCACTCCCTCAACCTCCGGTTTGTCCCCTCTCGCCATATGCTCTCCTTGCGCCTCAGCCGTAACCAGGCGCGACTCTGCTGCCTAGCATGTCAGCCCAGGTCAGCCACTACCTTGGCCACCGTCTCCGACGGCGGGCCAATGTTCTCGTACCGATCCAGAATACCACGGGTTTCGTAAAACTCGACCAATGGCGCAGTCTGTGCCTCATACGCCGCCAACCGTTTGACTACGGTCTCTGCCGCATCGTCCGGCCGCTGGATCACCTCGCCGCCGCACTTGGCACACGTACCATCCGCCGGTGGTGGGTTGAACTCCACGTGGTACGTCGCACCGCACTTGACGCAGACCCGTCGGCCCGCGACCCGCGCGACAATCAACTCGTTGGGCACCTCGACCATGATTACCCGGTCGATGCTCTGCCCGCTCGCCGCCAGCGCCGTGTCCAACGCCTCGGCCTGGGCCAGCGTCCGTGGGAAGCCATCCAGCAGCCAACCCGCAGTCGCGTCGTCCTGGCCAATGCGGTCGACGACCAGCTCGATGATCTGCTCGTCGCTGACCAGCGCCCCAGCCTCCATCACGGCCTTCACCGCCAGGCCCAGCGGACTGCCCGAGGCCACCGCCGCACGCAGCATGTCGCCCGTCGAGATGTGCGGCAGGCCGAGCGCCTCGGTCACCGAACCGGCGATCGTCCCCTTGCCCGCGCCCGGCGGCCCGAAGATCAACAGTCGCTTGCCCATGCCCACGCCCTCCTAGTTGATGAAGCCCTTGTAGTGGCGCATGAGCAGGTGGGCCTCGATTTGCTGCATCGTCTCCATGGCCACGCCAATGACGATCAGCAGCGAGGTACCACCCACCAGGCCGAACGTGTAAACCTTGGTGACCAGCGGCACGATCGTCGGCAGGATAGCCAGCACACCGAGAAACAGCGCGCCCGCGAAGGTGATGCGGGTGAGCACGCGGTCGATGTACCGGGTCGTCTCCGCGCCGGCGCGGATGCCCTTGATCTGGCCGCCCCACTTCTTCAGGTTGTTGGACACGTCGGCGGGATCGTACGTCACGGCGGTGTAGAAGAACGTGAACAAGACCACCAGCAGGAAGTAGAGCGATAGCGAGATCAGCATCGGCCAGCCCCACCGTCCCCCGCTCGGGTTCAGATAGGTGTCGACGAAGTTTCGCAGGTTAATCACCCACTGGGCATCGGTCGTGATGAACGTCAGGATCGTCGCGGGGAAGGTCGCCACCGACATCGCGAAGATGATCGGCATGACGCCCGCCTGGTTGACCTTCATCGGCAGGAAGGTGGATGCGCCACCCATCATCCGCGTGCCGACAACGCGCTTGGCGTACTGCACGTGGATCTGCCGCTCACCCTTCTGGATGAAGATCACGCCCATGATCGTCAGCGTGAAGATGGTCAGCAACAAGGCCACCCCGGTCCACGAGGTCGCGCCCTGACGCGCCAACTCGAAGGTCCGCGCCAGCTCGGAGGGCATCGCGACCATGATGCCGATGAAGATGATCAGCGAGACACCGTTGCCGATGCCCTTCTCGGTGATCTGCTCGCCCAGCCACAGCAAGAACATCGTCGCGGCCGCCACCGTGATGACGATGCCAACGGTCGCGCCGAAGGTCGCTTGCAGCGCCCCCGCCGAGCGCAGCATCTGGACCAGGCCGAAGCCCTGCCCGAAGGCCAGCGCCACCGTCAGCCAGCGCGTCCACGCCGACATGACCTTGCGCCCGTGCTCGCCCTCCTGGGCCAGCTTCTTGACGCTCGGCACGGCGACCGAGACCAGCTGCATCATAATCGAGGCGTTGATGTACGGCATCACGCCGAGCGCGAACAAGCTGAACTGCTTCAGCGCGCCGCCCGAGAACATGTTGAGCAAGCTGAACAGGTTCTCGCTGGTCCCACCGCCGAGCATCCGCTCGAGCGCGGCACTGTCGACCTGGTGCAGCGGGATGTGACGGCCGATCACGAAGACCAAGAACCCCCACAGCATGAACGTCATGCGCTTGCGCAGGTCCGGCAGCTTCCAGGCCTCCTGGAGCTGGGTAATCATCTTCATGGTCGCGGCGCCTCCTTCGGCTCAGCTCGTCCTAGCCGCACTCAGTTCTGTTCGCCCAGCAGCTTGACAGTCCCGCCCGCCGCCTCGATCTTGGCCTTCGCGCTGGCACTGAAGTGCTGCGCGGTAACCGTCAAAGCGACGTTCAGCTCACCGTTGCCCAGCACCCGCAGGCCATGGCGGCTGCGGCGGCACAGGTTCAGGTCCGCCAGCAGCTCCTGATCCACCTCGGCCCCAGCGGCCAAAATGTTCAGCTGCCCAACGTTGACCTCGGCGAAGTCGCGCTCGAAAATGCCGATGTTGCGACTGCGGCGCGAGTACGGGCCGCGCAGCTTCGGTGTGCGCATCGACAGCGGTGTCTGACCGCCCTCGAACCCGGGGCGGACCTTGCCGCCCGAGCGCGAGCCCTGGCCCTTCTGGCCGCGCCCGCTGGTCTTGCCCGTACCGGCCCCATGGCCGCGGCCGACCCGCTTGCGCGCGGTATTGGCGCCCTCGTTCGGGCGCAAATCATCGAGTCTCATCGTTAGACCTCTTCAACCTCAACCAGATGGCGGACCGTGTGGACCAGCCCGCGGTTGGTCGGTGTGTCTTCGCGCTCGACCGTCTGGCCGAGCCGGCGCAGACCGAGCGTGCGCAGCGTGGCCGCCTGGTTCTGCCCGCGCCCCGTGGCGCCCTTCTTCCAGGTGATCTTCAAGGTGGCCATCCTAGCCCTCCGTCTGCCGCGGGACGAACCCCACCTGCTGAACCTCGAGCCCGCGCTGCTGCGCTACCCGCTCGACCGTGCGCAGGTCACGCAGGGCCTCGATTGTCGCCCAGACGATGTTGACCTGGTTGCTCGAGCCGAGGCTCTTGGTCAGCACGTCGCGCACGCCCGCCGCCTCCATCACCGCGCGCACCGCGCCACCGGCGATCACGCCGGTACCGGGCGCAGCCGGCTTCAGAATGACGTTGGCCGTCTGGTAGCGCACCTGGATCGGGTGCGGGATCGTCCCGCCGACCAGGGGCACGCGGATCATGTCCTTGCGCGCGCGCTCCGAACCCTTGCGGATCGCATCTGGGATTTCGCGCGCCTTGCCGATCGCCGCGCCCACACCGCCGGTATTGTCGCCAACGACGACCAGCGCACGCCAGGACAGGTTGCGCCCGCCCTTGTGCACCTTGTCGACGCGGGCAATATGCACCACGCGTTCATCTAGGGTCGGGCCATCGTCGCGGCGCGGGCCGCGGTCACGGCGGCCGCGCGGGCCATCACCATCACGACGCCGACCGCGGAAGCCGCCCTCGCGTGCCTCGCTCATAGCTCCAGCTCTCCTTCGCGAGCGCCCTCGGCCACCGCCCGCACCACCCCATGGTACACATAGCCGTTGCGGTCGAAGACCACGGCGGTCAGGCCCTTGGCCTTGGCCCGCTCGGCAATCAACAAGCCCACGGCGCGCGCCGCGGCCTGGTTCCGGCCACGCACGTCGTCGCGTTCGCGCATCGTCGGCTCGACGGTCGATGCGGCGGCCAGGGTGACCCCCGCCGTATCGTCGATCAACTGCGCGTAGATGTGGTGGGCGCTGCGGAAGACGGTCAGTCGCGGCCGCTCGGGGGTGCCCAGCACCTTCTTGCGGACCCGCCGCTGTCGGCGCACGCGTCCGTCGTATCGTTCCACACTCCTAGCCACGATTAGACTCCCTGCTTCCCGGCCTTGCGCCGCGGCTGCTCTTCCTCATAGCGAATGCCCTGGAAGTCACCGCGGAAGACGTACGGGCGGACCGGGCGCACCGCGCGAATACGCGCCGCCACGTCGCCAACCACTTCCTTGTCCGCGCCCGTCACCACGATGCGGTTCGCCGACTCCGCCTTGATCTCGACGCCCGGCTCCGGGCGCACGAGCACCGGGTGGCTGAGGCCGCAGTTGATCGAGACGAACCGCCCGACCTGCTCACAGCGATAGCCGATCCCCGTGACCAACAGGGCGCGCTTGTGGCCCTCGGTGACGCCGGTCACCATGTTGGCGACCAGCGCCCGCGCCAAGCCATGCAGCGAGCGCTGCTCGCGGCTCTCGTCCGCCCGCGCGACATTGACCACACCGTCCTCGACGGTCACGGTCATCTCACCCGGCAGCGTGCGTTCCAGCTCCCCCAGCGGTCCCTTGACCTTCACCGTCGAGCCGTCCACGGTCACCGTGACGCCCTTGGCTAGGGGGATGGGGCTCTTTCCAACCCGAGACATCGAACACTCCTCTATCCGGCGACCTCACGTCGCCCGCTGCCGCCTAGTAGACGGTGCACAGCACCTCGCCGCCGACGCCTTCGCGGCGCGCCTCGCGGTCGGTCATCACACCGCGCGAGGTCGAGACGATGGCCACGCCCAGCCCACTGAGCACGCGCGGCAGCCGCTTGCGCGGCATGTAGATGCGGCGGCCCGGCTTGCTGATGCGCTCCAGGTGCGAGATGGCCCGCTCCTGGCGGGGACCGTACTTAAGCTGAATGCGGATGGTGTCCTGCGGGCCGTCGGTCGCCACGACCTCGAACCCCGCGACGTAACCCTCACTCGCGAGAATGCGCGCGATCTGCGCCTTCAGGTTCGAGTGGGGGACGTCCACCGTGGCCAACTTCTGCTGGTTGGCGTTGCGAATCCTCGTCAGCATGTCCGCAATGGGATCGGTCATCATAGTGACTGCAGTCCTCCAGCCTACCAGCTCGACTTGGTCACGCCCGCCAACTCACCCCGCAGGGCGCGCTCGCGGAAGCAGATCCGGCACAAACCGAAATGCCGCATGTATCCGCGGCTACGGCCACACACACCACAGCGGGTGTAGGCACGCACGGCAAACTTCGGCCGGCGCTTCGCCTTGGCGATCAACGACTTCTTGGCCATTTCGGCTCTCCCTATTTCTCTGCCAGCGGCAGCCCGAGGCGCTTGAGCAGGGCCAACGCCTCGGCGTCGGTCCCAGCGCTCGTCACGATCGTCACGTTCATGCCCTGCACCCGCTGGACCCTGTCCGGGTCGATCTCGGGGAACAGCGCCTGCTCGCGCAGACCCAGCGAGTAGTTGCCCCGGCCATCGAAGCCGTTGGGCGACAGCCCGCGAAAGTCACGGATGCGCGGCAGCGCCAGGGCCACCAGCCGATCCAGAAACTCGTACATGCGGTCGCCACGCAGGGTGACGAAGCAGCCGACGGTCATGCCTTCGCGCAGCCTGAAGTTGCTGATCGACTTGCGCGCCTTGGTCAGCTTCGGCCGCTGGCCGCAGATCTGCATCAGCTCCTCGGCCGCCGCGTTGACCACGGCCGCGTCCTCGCGCCCCTCGCCGACGCCCATGCTGGCCACAATCTTGACCAGCTTCGGCACCTGCATGACGTTGGTGTACGAGAACTCTTCGGTCATCGCCGCGATGATCTCGTTCTGGTAGCGCTCTCGCAAGCGCGGTGCGGTACTCATCTAGCTACTCCTCCCCGCGCTCGCGCGTGATGTCCGCGCCACACTGGCGGCACTTGCGCCGCTTGCCCAGCTCGGTCACCTCGAACTGCGGCCGCGTGCGCTTGCCGCACACGCCGCAGACCAACTGCACGCAACTGACATGGATCGTGCCGGGCAGCTCAATCCGCCCGGTCTGCGACTGCATCGCCCGCGTGCGCCCACGAGCCCGCTGATGCTTGGTCATCATCGCCAAGCCGCTGACCCGCACGCGCTGGTCGGCACGGATGATCTCGGTGATCCGGCCCCGGCGCCCCACGCCCTTGCCGCTGATCAACTCGACTTCATCACCGACCTGCAGCCGGACCTTGAGCCGCGTCTGGTGCCTGGTATCCGGTCGCTCACGCTTCATCACAACACCTCCGGCGCCAGCGACACGATGCGCATGAACCGCCGGTCGCGCAGCTCACGGGCCACCGGCCCGAAGATGCGTGTGCCCTGAGGCTCGCTGCCGTCGTCGCCGACGATTACCGCTGCGTTATCATCGAACCGGATAGCCGTGCCGTCCGGTCGCTGAAACTCCTTGCGCGTGCGCACGACGACCGCCCGCACCACGCTACCCTTGGGCACCGACGAGCCCGGCCGCGTCGACTTGACCGTCGCGACGATCAGGTCGCCCACCCGCGCATACCGCCGCCCCGTGCCGCCGATAACCTGAATGCACAGCAGTTCCTGCGCACCCGTGTTGTCGGCTACCCGCAACCGGCTTTCCCTCTGAATCATGGCTCTTGCCTCTCCGTCTCGGCCTCTACTTGCGGGCTTCGGCCATTTCCGCTAGCCGCTCGGCAACCACCTTGGCTTCGATGTCGCCCGGCACTTCCTCGTAGCGGTTGAACTCGATCCTGAACGAACCGCGACCCTGGGTCATCGACCGCAAGTCGGTCGCGTAGGTGGCCATCTCGGCGGCCGGCACCTGCGCCTGGATGGTCTGCAGCTTGCCCTCGCCCGTCGACCCCATGACCGTCCCGCGCCGGCGCGGCAGGTCGCCCATGATGTCACCCACGTACTCATCCGGCACGCTGACGAAGACGTCGAGGATGGGCTCCAGGAGCACCATCTTCGCCTTCTCCGCGCAGGCTTCCATCGCGATGCGCGCGGCCAACTGAAAAGCGATGTCCGAGCTGTCCACCGCGTGGTAGCTGCCGTCGTACAACGTGATCTTCACGTCGACCACGGGTAGGCCCGCCAGCAGACCCTCGGCCAGGCGCGCGCGCGCGCCCTTCTCGGCGGAGGGGATGTATTGCCGCGGCACGGAACCACCGAAAATCTCGTCCGAGAACTCGATGCCCGTTCCGCGCGGCAGCGGCTCCAGCCGCATGTGCACGTCGCCGAACTGGCCCGAACCACCCGTCTGCTTCTTGTAGCGGCCCTGCGCCTCGGCCTTACCGCGAACCGTCTCGCGATAGGCGATCTTCGGCTTGCTCGTGTCGACCTCTACCTTGAACCGCGTGCGCAGCTTGCTGAGGATGACCTGCAGGTGCATGTCACCCATGCCGCTGAGCACCTGCTGCTCGGTGTCCGCATTGCGGCCAAACTGCAGGCTCGGGTCCTCGTCGCGCAGCGTGGTCATCGCCGCGCCAACCTTCTCGTCGTCGCCGCGGCTCTTGGCGGCAATCGCCAGGCTCATCAGCGGCGTCGGGTAAACCGTCGGCTCGAAGACCACCGGCGCGCTATCGTCGCACAGGGTGTCGCCCGCGCCCGCATCAATCTTGACCACGCCGACAATGTCGCCAGCAACCAGTTCGGTGCAGTCGAGCAGCTCGCCACCACGCACATAGCCGAAGGTGCCCAGCCGCTCGCGGTTACCGCGCTTGGTGTTCAACACCTGGCTGCCCGCGGCCAGCTTGCCCGAGACCACGCGCAGCAAGCTGAGGCGCCGACCCTCGCCCAGGACGCACTTGAAGCAGTACGCACTGAAGGGCTCGTCCACGCTCGGCGCGCGCTCGACGGTCTCGTTATCGCCGGTCGGCTTCGTACCCACCCAGGCCGGCCGGTCGGCGGGCGTGGGGGCCAAGCCCACCAGCATATCGAGAATCTGCAGGCTGCCAATATTGCTCGTGGCCGCCGCGACCGTCACCGGCACCAGGCCGCTGAGCACGCCCAGCTTGAGGCCAGCGCGCAGCTCGTCGACGGTCAACTCCTCGTCGCCGAAGACCTTCTCCATCAGGGCTTCGTCGTTCTCCGCGGCAAATTCGATCAACGCCTCCCGCTGCTCACCAGCCACCGCCGCGAGGTCGGCGGGTACGTCGGCCGTGCTGGCGCTGCCCGTCTGGCCGCCGGGGTACAACTTGCCGCTGATCAGATCGACGACGCCGCTGAGGCCCGAGCCCTGGCCCTGGCCCAGCCCGACAACCGCGGTCCGCGCGCCGAGCCGGTCGTGGATCTGCTCCATGACCTCCTCGATGTCCGCGCGTTCGGCGTCGGCGTGATTGAGAACGATGAACACCGGCAGGTCATACTCCTGCGCGTAGGCCCACGTCTTCTCCGTCTCGACCTCGACGCCGGACTCGGCGTGGATGACCAGCACGGCGGCGTCCGCGACGCGCAGCGCGCCGTAGGTCTCACCCAGGAAGTCGGCGTAGCCGGGGGTGTCGATCAGGTTCAGGCGCTGGCCGGCGTACTCGAAGCTGGCCACCGTCGCGGTGATCGACAAGTGGCGGCTGCGCTCCTCGTCGTCCACGTCCGTCACGGTGTTGCCCGCCTGCACGGTACCCAGGCGGTTGGTCACGCCCGCGGCGTGCACCAAGGCCTCGATCAGCGAGGTCTTGCCTGCCCCGCGGTGCCCGATCAGGGCGATATTCCGAATGTTAGCCGTCTGCGCCATTCGCGCTGCTCCTCGTTCCTACTAGTCCAGCACCGCGATGACCGACCACCGCTTGAGGCGGCTGAGCGGGCGGCTCTCTTCGATCCGCACGCGGGTGCCCGCGGTAATCTGGTTGCTCTCGTCATGCGCGTGGTAGCGCGTCGAGTGGCGCACGACCCGCTGGTAGAGCGGGTGGCGGCGGCGCCGCTCAACCTGCACAACCACGGTCTTCGCGCTCTTGGCACTCACCACGACGCCTTCGAGCTGGCGTCGGCGTCCCGTACTCTCGCTCATCAGGCCACTCCTTCGTTGCGGCGCTCGGTCAGTGCCGTCTCACAGCGCGCAATTGCCTTGCGCACGAAGCGGATCCGCTTCGGGTTCTCCAGCGCGGAGGTCGCTGCCTGCACGCGCAACTGGAAGTGCTCCAGGCGGAAACCCGAGAGCATCTCCCGCAACTCGGACTCGCTGGCCTCGCTAATGCGTGACTTCAGGTTGTACAACTCGTTAGGCATCGCCGAGGCCCTCCCGGTAGACGATCTTGCACGGCACCGGCAGCTTGTGCGAGGCGATGGTCAGCGCTTCGAGCATCAGATCCATCGGGGCCCCGCCCATCTCGAACATGACCCGGCCCGGGCGCACGACGGCAACCCAGAACTCGGGGATGCCCTTGCCCGAACCCATCCGCGTTTCGGCGGGCTTCTTGGTCACCGACTTGTGCGGGAAGATGCGGATCCAAACCTTGCCGCCGCGGCGGATCCGCCGCGTCATGGCCACGCGAGCTGCCTCGATCTGGCTCGCCTTGATCCAGCAGGGCTCCAGCGCAACCAGGCCGACCTCGCCGAACGCAACGGTCGCGCCGCCCTTGGCCTCGCCCCGCATGCGCCCGCGGTGCAGGCGCCGGTACTTTTCACGTCGTGGCATCAACATGGGGATTTCCTCCTAGGCCTCGCCACCGTCGGCGGGCGCGGAGCCGGCCTCGGGGCTGGGCTGGGTGCGCGGGGCGCTGTCGCTCTCGGCGCGCGGAGCCCGGCGACGACCGCGGCGACCACGCGGCGCCTCGGACGGAGCCGGCCGTGGCGCCTCGCCGCGCCGGACGTTCATCGTCTGCGGCGCCTGGGTTTCCTCGCGCTCGGGCAACTTCTCGCCGCGGTAGACCCACACCTTGACACCGATGTTGCCGTACGCGGTCATCGCCTCGCAGGTGCCGTAGTCAATGTCGGCACGCAGGGTCTGGAGCGGCACACTGCCCTCCTTGTGCACGTGCCGGCGGGCCATGTCAGCCCCGCCCAAGCGGCCCGCCACAATGATCTTGACGCCCAGCGAGTTGGCCCGCATGGTCGCCTGCGCCGCCTGCCGCACGGCGCGACGGAAACTGATGCGCCGGCTCAGCTGGTTGGCAATCTTCTCCGCAACGAGCCGAGCGTTCAGGTCCGGGTCGCGTTCCTCGATGACCTCGATCACCACGTGCTTGCGCGTCATACGCTGGAGCAGCGTCTGCAGCAACTCGATGCCGCGGCCACCCCGGCCGATGATCGCGCCGGGCTTGGCGGTGAAGATGGTCAAGTTGACCGAACCCGCCACGCGACCAATGAGCACCCGCGAGATACTCGCCTGGGCCAGGCCCTGCTCGAAGCGCCGCTCCTCCTCGTCCCGGGCGATAGTCACCGGGTTGAGCTTGTTGTAGCGGTCGAGGTACGCGCGAATGCGCATGTCCTCGAGGCAATACTCCCGGTAGTTACGATCGGCGAACCACGACGCGTCGTGGTCGCGGATGTAACCCAGGCGGAAGCCGATAGGATGTACTTTCTGACCCACGTGGCTACTCCTCGCGCTCGGCCAAAGTGATCGTCAAGCGGCAGGTCCGCTTGCGGATACGGTAGGCCCGACCCTGGGCCCGCGGCCGGATGCGCGGGATGGTGAACCCTTCGTTGACCTGCACGTCCGCGATGAACAGATCGTCGGCGTCCAGGCCACAATTCTCCTCCGCGTTGGCCAAGGCGGCCCGCAGCACACTGCGCACCACCGGCGCCGCGCGGTGCGGCAGGAAGTCACAGGTAGCCATCGCCGCCGGCACCTTCTGGCCCCGAATCAGGTCGGTCACGCGCCGCACCTTGGTCGGCGACATGCGGAGCACGGGCGAGGTGGCCAGGGGCCGAGGCTCGCGTTCGCGCCGCTCGATTGCCTTTTTCTTCTGTCGGTTCATGCTTACCGCTGCCCTCTGCGCTCGCCCGCATGCCCGCGGAAGGTGCGGGTCGGGGCAAACTCGCCCAGCTTGTGGTCGACCATGTTCTCGGTCACATAGACCGGCACATGCCGCCGACCGTCGTGCACGGCCACCGTGTGACCGATCATGTCCGGGGTGATCGTCGAGCGCCGCGACCAGGTCCGGATGACCTCCTTGCGGCCGCTCTGGTTCATCTGGTCGATTTTGGCTTGCAGGTGAGCGTCGACGAACGGTCCCTTGCGCAAACTACGTGGCATCGGCGGTCTCCTACCGGCTCTTCCGCCGCCTGGTGATCAGGCGGTCGCTCTCGCGGCGCTTGCGCCGTGTCTTGGCACCCAACGCGGGCTTGCCCCACGGGGTCTGCGGGCCGTCCTTGCGGCCGATATCCGTGCCGCCCTCACCACCACCATGGGCGTGGTCGTTCGGGTTCATCGCCGAGCCGCGCACGGCCGGGCGGCGGCCCATCCAGCGGGTCCGGCCTGCCTTGCCGACAGTGATGTTACCGTGGTCCGGATTGCTCACCCGGCCCAGCGTCGCGCGGCAGCTGACCGGCACCATGCGCTGCTCGCCCGAGGGCAGCCGCAGGAAGGCCCAGTCGCCCTCCTTGGCCATGAGCTGCACAAAGCTGCCCGCCGAGCGCGCCAACTGGCCGCCGCGGCCCGGCTTCAGCTCGACGTTGTGAACCACGCTACCCAGCGGCATGCGGCTCAGCGGCAAGCAATTGCCCGGCGCGATCGGCGCGTCCGCGCCGGACTGCACCTCGACGCCGACCTCGACACCCAGGGGGGCGATGATGTAGGCCTTCGCGCCATCCGCGTAGTGCAACAACGCAATGTGCGCCGAGCGGTGCGGATCGTACTCGAGGCTCGCGACCCGGGCCGGCACGCCATCCTTGGTCCGGTTGAAGTCGACCAAGCGATGCTTGCGCTTACTGCCGCCGCCGTGGTGGCGGACGGTGATCTTACCTTGACTGTTGCGACCTGCCGCACGCTTGGCGCCCGTCGTCAGGCTCCGTTCGGGCTTGCTGCGTGACAAACCGTCATGCACCACGACGCTCATCGAACGCCGGCCCGGCGTGGTCGGTCGATATTCCTTGACCGCCATGTCGACTCCTAATCCGTATCGAAGGCGGCGATATGCTCGCCCTCACGCGTGGTCACCACGGCCTTCTTCCAACTCGGTGTGCGCCCCGGGCTCATGCGCCCCAGGCGGCGCGACTTCCCGCGCACCCACATCGTGTTGACCGAGATCACGTGGACCCCAAACAACTCCTCGACCGCGTGCCGGATCTGCACCTTGTTGGCGCGCGGCGAGACCTCGAACGTGTACCGGTAATCGCGGGCGAGCTCGAAGCTCTTCTCGCTGACCACCGGCCGCAGGATGACATCCGCAGCGTCCATCAGGCCTCCTCCTCCTGCGCGCCATACTCGGCGCTCACCCGCGCTAGCGCGTTCGCGCTGGCGACCACGACATCGGCCCAGACCAGGTCGTAGACCGACGCGTAAGGCGCGGTGTTTGCCTGCACGGCGTAAATCACCGTCTTCTTTTCGCCCAGGTCGAAGCGCAACTCGTCCAGGTTGGCCACCGCGCGCTTCAACTCCAGGTCGTCCGGCCCCAGCAGCAACAGCACGTGCTGGCGGCGGCGGGCACGGCGCTGCGGGCGGGTATCGCCCTCGGCGCGCTCGGCTGCGGCCGGCATCGCCTCGGCGACCGCCTCCGCTGTCTCGCGCAGCAGCTCGCGCAGCGTCGCGGCCATCAGCCGGGTCTTGGGCTCCGCCACGCCCCAGTCTTCGACCGCGAGCAGCGTACCGCTCGCGACGTGGTCGCTCCACGCGCTGCGCAGCGCGGCCTGGCGCACCTTACGCGGCAGCTTCTGCGCGTAGCTGCGCGGTGTGGGCCCGAAAATGACTCCACCGCCGGTCCACTGCGGCGCACGGATCGAGCCCTGGCGCGCACGACCGGTGCCCTTCTGGCGGTACGGCTTGCGCCCACCACCGCTCACCTGGCCACGGTCTAGCGTGCTGTGCGTCCCTGTTCGCTTGGCCGCCAACTGGGCGACGACCGCGGCGTGAACCAGGTCAGCGCGCACCGGCGCGGCGAAAATCGCGTCCGCTAGCTCCAACTCGCCCAGCGTGGCGCCGGCCGCATCCTTCAATTTGATCTGCGCCATCGTCCTACTCCTCGCCCAGCACGAGCACCAGGCCGCCCGTGGGACCCGGCACCGCGCCGCGCACGGCAATCACGTTGGCCTCGGCGTCCACCAATTCAACGACCAGGTTGCGCTCGGTCTGGCGCACGCGGCCGGTCTGGCCCGGGCCCTTCTGGCCCGGGAAGACGCGCGCCGCGTCGGTCGAGCCCGAGCTACCCGGCGCCCGGTGGATCTTGGAGCCGTGGCTGGCGCGCTGACCGCCCCAGCCGTGGCGGCGCATGACGCCCTGGAAGCCCTGACCCTTGGTCGTGCCGATCACGTTGACCAAATCACCGACCGCGAAGATGTCCGCGGCCAGCACCGTACCAACCTCGGTCTCGGTCGCGTCGGCCACGCGGATCTCGCGCAGGACCCGGTGCGGCGCCAGCTCGAGCTGCTCGAACATCCGCCGTTGCGGCTTATTCGAGCGCTTGGCCAAGCGGCGCTCGCGCTGTTCGCGCGACAGGCTGGCGCTGGTCGCCTCGTCTAGGACCGGCTCGAAGGCCAACTGGAGGGCCTCGTAACCGTCGCTATCGGCGGTCTTCTGCTGGGTCACGACGCAGGGGCCGACCTGCAGCACCGTCACCGCGACCCGCTCACCGGCGGGGCGGAACAGCTGCGTCATGCCCACCTTTCGTCCGATCAAGCCTTTCATCACGTCCCTCTCAGACCTTCATCTCGATGTCCACGCCGCCCGGAATGTCGACGTCCGACAGCGCTTCGATCGTCCGCTGGGAGGGATCGAGGATATCGATCAACCGCTTATGCGTCCGGATCTCGAAATGCTCCATCGACTCCTTGTCGACGAACGGCGACTTGGGCACGCAGAACCGCCGGATTTCCGTCGGCAGTGGGATCGGGCCCCGCACCCGGGCGCCCGTGTGGACCACCGTCTGCGAGATCCGCTGCGCCCAGCGATCGAGCGCCTTGTGGTCGAACGACTTGAGTCGGATGCGAATACGTTGCTGCGCCATGGTGCGCTCCCGTCCTTGCTACTACTCGATGATCTTGGTCACCACGCCGGAGGCCACCGTGCTGCCACCCTCACGGATCGCAAACCGCAGCCCCTCCTCCATCGCGATCGGCACGTGCAACGTGCCCGTGATCGTGATGTTGTCACCCGGCATGACCATCTCCACGCCCTCAGGCAGGTCCACGCTACCTGTCACGTCCGTCGTCCGCAGATAAAACTGCGGCCGATACCCCGTGTAGAACGGCGTGTGCCGCCCGCCCTCTTCCTTCGTCAGGACGTAGATCTCACCGTTGAACTTCGTGTGCGGCTTGATGCTCCCCGGCGCGCAGACCACCTGCCCACGCTCGATGTCCTCGCGGTTCACACCGCGCAGCAGCAAACCAACGTTGTCACCCGCAAAACCCTCTTCCAGCGTCTTGCGGAACATCTCCACGCCCGTGCAGACCGTCTTCTGCGTCGGCCGGATACCCACGATCTCCACCTGGTCGCTCGTGTGCACCTTGCCCCGCTCAATCCGCCCCGTCGCCACCGTCCCACGACCCGTGATCGAGAACACATCCTCGACCGGCATCAGCAACGGCTGGTCCAACGCCCGCTGCGGCTCCGGCACGTACGTGTCCAACGCCTCCAGCAGGTCCACGATGCACTGCGCCTCGGGCGAACCAATCTCCGCCTCCAACGCCTGCAGCGCGCTGCCCCGGATGATCGGCGTGTCGTCGCCCGGGAACCCGTGGCTCGTCAGCAGATCCCGCACCTCCAGCTCGACCAACTCCAGCAGCTCCGGGTCGTCCAGCTGGTCCACCTTGTTCAAGAACACCACGATGTACGGCACACCCACCTGCCGGGCGAGCAGAATGTGCTCGCGCGTCTGCGGCATCGGCCCGTCCGCGGCCGAGACAACCACGATCGCCCCGTCCATCTGCGCCGCACCCGTGATCATGTTCTTGATGTAGTCCGCGTGACCCGGGCAGTCCACGTGCGCGTAGTGCCGGTTCTCCGTCTCGTACTCCACGTGCGACGTGGCGATCGTGATCCCCCGCTCCCGCTCCTCCGGCGCCTTGTCAATCTGCTCGTAAGCGATGAACTGGCCAAAGCCCTTGGTCGCCTGGTGCCGCGTGATCGCCGCGGTCAACGTCGTCTTGCCGTGGTCCACGTGACCAATCGTCCCCACGTTCACGTGCGGCTTGGTCCGCTCGAACTTCTGTCGTGCCATCGCT
>DHNJ01000140.1 GCA_002409445.1 Armatimonadetes bacterium UBA5419
TCAGCGTGCCGGTCTTGTCGAAGACGACGCGGTGTACGCCGGCGGCGGCTTCGAGCACGGCGCCGCCCTTGACCAGCAGGCCGAGCCGCGCGCCGCGGCCGGTGCCGACCATGATCGCGGTCGGCGTGGCCAGGCCGACCGCGCAGGGGCAGGCGACGACCAGCACGGCGACGGCCCGCTCGATGGCCTGAGGCAGGCTGTCGGCGGCCCACCAGACCACGGCCGCGAGCGCGGCGATGGCCACGACCACGGGCACGAAGACTGCCGCGACGCGGTCGGCGAGGCTCTGGATCGGCGCTTGCGAGCCCTGCGCCTCGCGCACGAGGGCGATGATGCGGCCCAGCAGCGCGTCGGCGCCGACGGCCTCGGCCTGGACCACGAGCCGCCCGTTCAGGTTCAGCGTCGCGCCGATCAGGCGGTCGCCCGGGCCCTTGGCGACGGGCTTGCTCTCGCCGGAAATCGGGCTCTCGTCGACCTCGGCACGACCCTCGAGGATGACACCGTCGGCCGGCGCCGCCTCCCCCGCGCGGACTTCGTAGACGTCGCCGACGGCCAGCAGCTCGGCGGCGACCTCGGTCCAGATCTCGCCGCGCCGGACCCGCGCGGTCCGCGGCCGCAGGGCCAGCAGCGCGCGCAGCTCGCCGCCCGTGCGGTTGCGGGCATGGGCCTCGAGGTAGCGGCCGAGCAGGGCGAAGGCGAGGATCATCGCCGTCGTCTCGAAGTACCAGTGGTGCCGCTGCTGCCCGGCGAGCAGCCAGGCCAGGCTGGCCACGTAGGCGACGGACGTGCCGAGCGAGATGAGCGTGTTCATGTCCGCCCGCCCGTGCCGCGTGGCGATCCAGGCGCCGTGGTGGTACGGCCAGCCGCCCCAGAGCCAGACCGGCGCGGCAAGCACCGCCTGCCAAACGGGCGACAGCCAGTCGCCGACCATCGCAGCCATGAGCAGGATGGCGATCGGCCAGATGACCACCAGCCGCCCGAGCAGCGCGCGCAGCTCAGCATGGTGGGTCGCGTCGGCCGCGGCGTCGGCCTGGTCGCCGGCGACTGCTGCCTGGAAGCCAGCGCCCTGGACCGCGGCGACGAGCCCGGCCAGGTCGATGGTCTGGGGGTCGAAGGTCACGTCGGCGGAGTTGTTGCCCAGGCTGACCGCGACCTGCGCGACGCCCGGCGCGGTGCGCAGCGCGTCGTTGATCGCGGCCACGCAGCCGGCACACTTCATCCCCCCGAGCGCTAGTTGAACATGCTCCGACGCCGCCGCCATGGCCACCATCCGTACCTAACAGTTTGGGGCCGGCCGGCCTGGCGTCAACCGGGCTGGCGCGACAGCGCCGCCGCGATTGGGCTATGCTTGCCCTCGGAGACGAGCGATGACCTGGACCCTAGTCGCCATGATCGGCCTTGGCCTCGGCGCCGACGGGCGCTACGACGTGGACGGGCCGCTGGACCGGCCGACGCTGGAGGCGTACCTCGCCCGGTCGATCACCATGGAGGGGATGCTGCACGGCCGCGGCGACCTCGAGGACAACCTGCGCATGCTCCGCGCGACGGGCGCCAAGCTGATCGGCCGCGCCGCCTGCACCTGGGCCAACGAACAGGGGCTACTGGCCAACCTCGAGCAGATCCGCGCCGCCGCCGCGCGCGCCCACGAAGTCGACCCCGAGTTCATGCTCCAGGCCTGCATCTTCGAGATCGTCACCACCCAGGTCGACCAGGTGCCTGTCCCCTCCTGGGCCCAGGAGGCGCTGGGCCAGCCGGTCGAGGCGCGCAACTTCCGCTACGCCGACATGCTCTACCCCGACGGCCAACTCGTCGACCACTGGAACCGGGGCGCTTCGGTGCCGGACATCAGCCGGCCAGAGACGCAGCTCTACTTCACGTTCCTCGGCGCCTCGTTCATCGATGCCGGCTGCGAGGCGCTGCACTTGGGCCAGGTCGAGCTGATGAACCGCAACGACCGCGACCTGGCGCACTACTTCGCCCTGGCCGACCGTCTGCGCGCTTACGGTCGGACGCACGCGCGGCGCGGGGTGGTGCTGCTCGATAGCCATGTGCCGAGTGGCGGGCTGGTGCGCGAGGGGCGGCTGCTGCTCGACTTCCACAGCTTCCCGCTGCGCATCGTCGAGGTTGCCGACCGGCCCGAGCAGGGCGTGCTCGAGGTCGGCCACTACGACAGCCTGTATGGCCGCAGCAAGGGCGGGCTGACCGCCGCCGGCTGGAGCTGCGAGAGCCTGCCCTACCTCGCCGAAATCGACAACTGGGGCCGCAGCCAAGCACCAGGCGCCCCCGGCCTCGGCGGCGCCTGGATCTGGGGCTACGACGAGATCAGTTGGTACGGCCGGCAGGCGCCCGAGTACCGCCACGCCTGGCTGCGCTACGCCTGGGACTGGATCCGCGTGAACGACCCTAACGGCTGGCTGCAGATGCCCGGTAGCCGCACGATGGCCACGCCGGCCGGCGAGGACCGCTGGTACTACGCCAACCGGCCCAGCGAGGCGACCCCGCGCGGCTTCGGCGACGAGGACGCGATCGGGGCGATCTGGGCGGCCGACTAAGCCGGGCTAGCCGCCGGCCTGGATATGCAGGGCGACGCCCTTCTTGCTGGCCACGGCCAGGTCGAGCCGGCCGTCGCCATCGATGTCGGCGACCGCCACGTCCATGCCCACGCCGCTGTCGTCATCGAGGTCGACCCGCGTCCAGGAAACCGCGCCGTTGTCGCGCGCCAGCTTGTAGTAGACCAGCAGGCTCGGCTCGAGGCTGCCCGGATCGCCGCCGGAGTGGACCCAGAAGCGCTTGCCGGTGACCAGTTCAGGCGTGCCGCAGCCGTCCAGGTCGGCCAGCAGCAGCGCGTGCGTCTGGCTGATGGTATCGTCGATCGTGTGCTGGACGAAGCTGCCGTCGGCCAGCTGCTCGAACCACCACACGCCGTAGTTGTGGACCGAACTGGTCAGCAGGTCCGGCCGGCCGTCGCCGTTAACGTCGTAGACCAGCATGTGGGCGCAGTCGGCGCCGAAGTCGGCCGGGTGCCAGACCCACGGCTCGGCCAGCGGCTCCGCCGGCATCGACCACCAGCCCTGCCGCACGATCACCTCGACCCGCCCGTCGCCGTCGATATCGCCGACCCCGAGGCCGTGGCTGTACAGGTCGGTGCCCTGCGCCGGCGCCGCGCCCAGGACGGTGTACGCCCACGGCGCGGTCGGGTCGGCGGTCGGCCGGTACATGCGCATCTCGTGGCTGACGTTGTCGCCGCAGATCAGCGTCGGCACCCCGTCGCCCATCAGGTCGCCGAACCAGGGCGTCTCGTTGCAGATGTTCGGCGCGATGAAGTGCTCGACCCAGTGACCCTCGGCGCCGCGGGGGTTCTCGTACCACGTCGCCGCGCCACCGGGCGTGTCGATGACCACCTGATCGACCCAGCCGTCACCGTTGAGGTCGAGCGCGAAGGTGTAGAAAACGGTGCTGTAGCCCTTGTCCCAGTCGTACTCGCCGGGCGGGCGGATCTCATGCGGGGTCCAGTCGGGCGCCTCGTACCAGAAGTCGCCGACGAGCAGGTCGAGTTGGCCATCGCCGTTGACATCGGCCAGCGCGCAGCCCTCCGCGCGGAAGACCGGGTCGACCACCGTCTTCGTCGTCGCCACGACCGGCGGCTGGGCCGCCACCAGAGCAAGAGTCAGCCAGAACATCGCGCCCTCCAAGTGCCGCTAGTGTAGCGCGTCGGGCAAGCCTAGTGGAGAGGGGGTAGCGGCAGCTGCCGAAACTCGACCCAGCGCGACCGCGGCTGGCCCACCGGGACCAGCACCGTCACCTCGACCGTCGCGGGCACGGCCGGCTGCGGGCCCATGGCGACCAGGTCGAGCGCCGCCGCCCACTCCCAACCGTCCGCCTCCGCCCGGCGGTCGGTCAGCCGCAGCATCGTCCGCAGCACCGCACCCGCCGCGTCGCGCACGACCGCGGCGACCATGCCCTCGCGCATCTGCAGCAAGCGGAACAGGCTCAGGTCCTGGGCCGGCGGCTCGCCGCGCATGTTCAGCTGCCAGCTGTTCTGGCCGCCCGGCGTCAGCGTCACGTCGAGCGTCGGCTCGCTCTGGGTCTGGCCGCCCGGCAGCGTCAGATCGTCGAAGACGAAGACGTGCTCCTCCAGGTCGATCAGCGATAGCTCCAGCCCGAGGCTCGGCAGCGTGTCGCCGACCAGCGCCGGGTAGTCGAGCTGGGCCAGCAGCCGGTAGGCCAGCGGCAAGCGGCTATCGGGGCGCAGGCGGTTGAGCAGGCGCGGGTCCGTCGGCATGCCGAGCCGGTCCGCGCCACCCAGCTGCGGCTGCCCGACGCCGACCAGCCGCAGCGCCTCCGCCTCGCTCGGCGCCCGCAGCAGCAGGTCGGGGTTGAGCCGGCGGACGAGGCTCTGCTCGCCACCCAGCTGGTCGAGCCAGGTCGCTGTCGCCGAGAGGGACAGCGCCGTCAGCCACAGCTCCCAGCCCGGCCCCACGTCGTCCAGCGGCAGCCCGACCGCCGGCGCCGCCGGCTGCGGCTCGGGGTTGGCCCGCAGGCCGCCGGAGAACCACCGCTCGAACTGCCAGCCGTAGGCCGCTTCGAACGCGGCCATCGCCTCGGCCGGCGTGGCGCCGATCAGGTCGAGGCGTGCCGGCGCGCCAGGCGCCTCGTTGCGCGGCGCCTCCTGCAGCACGACCCCGAGCTGGTCGGCGATCGCCGCGGCCGCCGCGCGGGGTGTGAAGGCGCCCTGTAGCGTGACCCGCGGCCCCAGCGGCTGCGCGCGCAGGCCGCCGCCGACCAGCAGCGCGAGCACCACGACCAGCCACGAGCCTCGCCTCATCTACGGCTCCAGTCTGGGCAGCGGCAGGTCGGTCCAG
>DHNJ01000179.1 GCA_002409445.1 Armatimonadetes bacterium UBA5419
GGCGAGGGCGCCGGCGCTACGTTCTTACCGGCCGACTTCTGTATTGACGATAGGGCCGCTGTCCGCTAGACTGGGCGGCGTTGTCGATGTGGCGGGCCATTAGCTCAATTGGTAGAGCAGCGGACTCTTAATCCGTTTGTTCCAGGTTCGAGTCCTGGATGGCCCATCCCCCAAACCCCCACTCCCTAGCGTAGTCTCCGCACGCCATGCCGCGCCTTGCCGCGCCATGCCGCGCCGGTTCACGCCACGCAGATGTAGTCCCAGCCTTCGCGCAGCCCGAGGCCGTCGAGGTAGGCGCGGGTGCGGTCGCGGGCGCCCAGGACGCCGATGGTGACGATCAGGGGTTCGCCGCCCAGGTCGGCGGCGGCGGCGTGGGGGCGGATGGGGCGGCCGCGGCAGAGGCCGCCGACCTGGGCGTCGTCGGGGTCGAGGTGGTCGGCGACGCGCAGGCCGACGCCCTCGAGCACGCGCGACCAGAGCCGCCCGACGCGGCCGACGCCCCAGATGTGGACCGGCGCGCCGCCGGCCAGCAGTGTCTCGCGCAGGAACGCCGCCTTGCACCAGCGGAAGCGGCGCGTGCTGTAGACCCCGCCGCCACGGCTCAGCCGGCCCGGCTCGTCGCGCCATTCGTGGAGCACGGCGGGCAGCTTCGCGAACCGCGCGCCGGCCTGCCAGAGCCGCAGCCAGAGGTCGTAGTCCTCGGCCCAGCCGACATCGCGCCAGCCGCCGACGCGGTCGAGCAGGGCGCGGGGCAGGAAGACGGTCGGGTGGACCAGCGGCGACTCGACGAAGAGGTTGGTGACGATCTGCTGGTGGGTCTGCAGCTCGTTGAGCCAGGTCTCGTAGGCGAGCGTCGCCGGGCTGAGGTCGGCGCGGGGGAAGAGGCGCACGCCGCAGCCGAGCACGCCGTCGAAGCCGGCGGCCAGCTGTTGGGCCAGGCGCTCGGGGTGCATCAGGTCGTCGGCGTCGAAGCGCGCGAGCCAGGGGCGGCGGCAAGCGCGCAGGCCGTCGTTGAGGCTGGCGACGAGGCCGCGGTGGGGGCGGCGGAGGTGGATGATGCGCGGGTCGACGTCGGCGGCGGCCGTCAGCAGGTGCGGCGTGGCGTCGGTCGACCCGTCATCAACGCAGATCAACTCCCAGTCAGTGGCGGTCTGCGCGCGCACGCTGTCCAGGGCGGCGGGCAGCGTGCGCGCGGCGTTGTAGACCGGGAGCAGGACGCTAATCACGGGCGCGAGGCGCCGGCGTTAGCCCAGGATCTCGGCGCGATGGCGCTCGAGCAGCTCGACCGCGCCGCGGATGTCGCGGATCTGGTCGGGGCCGCTGATCTCGCGCTCGATGGTCAGCGGGCCGGTGTAGCCGATCTCCTTGAGCGTGCGCAAGAAGGCCTCGGCGTTGACGTCACCGCTGCCCCAGGCGACCTCGGGACCCCACTCGACGCCGGGCTTGGCCGACCACTTGGCGTCCTTGCAGTGGACGCTGCGGACCCACTGGCCGACGAGCTTGAGCGCGGGCAGGGGCTCGCCCGAGCCGTACATGATCATGTTGGCCGGGTCGAAGTTGATGGCCAGGTTCGGGCGGTCGACGGTCTCGATGAACTGCTTGAGGCCGGCGCCGGTCTCCTGGCCGGTCTCGAGGTGGAAGCGCTGGTCGTACTGCTTGATGTAGTCGCAGACTTCCTGGGCGACGCCGACCACCTCGCCAAACAGGGGGTCGGTGTGGTCCTCAGGGACGAAACCAATGTGCATGCCGATCGCCTTGACACCGATCTCGGCGGCGAAGTCGGCGATGGCCTTGGTCTCGGCCAGGCGGTCGGCGCGCTGCTCGCGCGGGACGAGGCCGATGGTCCGCTGGACAGTGGGGATGTCGGCGTAGCTCTCGCCGGCGAACCCGCAGAAGCAGACGGTGATCTCGACGCCGGCCTGGTCGAAGGCGGCGCGGATCTCCTTGGCCTGGCGGCGGCGCTCCGGGCTCGGCGCGTGTACCTGCACGGACGGCACGCCGAGCTCGCGCACGGCATCGAGGCCGGCGCCCAAGCCCGCGTCAACAGAGGTAAAAACGCCGAGAGCCCACGGTTGTAGCATGTCTTACTCCTTTGCCTGGCTAGAGCTTAGCAGATCTTAGTTGGAGGCGAAGGCCAGCGCCAGGTTGGTCAGGTGAATCCACAGCACGCAGAGGACGACTGACTGAGTCGTCGCGCGGCCGACCGCCTCGCTGCCGTGGCCGGTGCGGAAGCCCTGGTGCAGGCTGGCCACGGCGATCAACTCGCCGAAGACCACGCACTTGGTCAGGCCGGTGACCAGATCGTCGACCTTGACCAGGTTACCCATCGACTCGACGAACTGACGGATGGTCACGCCCTCGAGCCCGGCGATCAGCGCCGCGCCGAGCAGGCCGGCGATAATGCCGCAGAGCACCAGCAGCGGGACCATCAGCGCCAGGGCGATGTAGCGCGGGGTAGCCAGGTACTCGACCGGGTCGGTGGCCAGGGCGCGCAGGGCGTCGAGCTGCTCGGTGACGCGCATGGTGCCGATCTCGGCGGCGATCGCCGAGCCGCTGCGCGCGGCGATGACCGTGGCGCCGAGGATCGGCCCGGCCTCGCGCAGCATGGCCTTGGTCGTGACGCCGCCGATGAACCCGCTGGCGCCGAACATGACGAACATCGGCACCATGTAGACCCCGACGACCAGGCCGACCGCGCCAACGGTCAGCAGGACGATGGGCAGCCCGCGCACGCCGCAGAGCCACATCTGGTCGAACAGCTCGCGGCGGGTGACCTCGCCGCGGATGACGTGCATGACGATGCGGAAGTTGAGCGAGACGAACTCGCCGATATAGCCCACGGCGACCAGCGTCACGCGGCCGACCTCGCCCAGCAGCGCCTGCAGCCAGCCGCCCAGCCACGCGCCGAGCCCGGCGGGCAGCCGGTCGGTCGGGGCGGTGGTGGGGGTGGCGCTAGCCATCGCTGCTCTTCGGCTCCGGGTTGGGCGGGGCCGCGGCGTCGCCGGTCTCGGCCGCTGCCTCGGCTGCCGACTCCTTGGCCGTCGAACGCCGCATCCCTGCTAGGGCCAGGCCGCCTGGCAGGCTGGCGACGATGACCATCGCCGACCAGAGCGCGGCCCAGACCACGCCGGCCGACCCGGTGAACGGCATCAGCCAGAGGTTGGCAGTCTGCTCGCGGCTGCCGACGCCGCCGAGGCCGACGGGCACCATGCCGCCGACGTTGAGGATCGGCACGAGCCAAAGGTAGTGCCGCGCGGCGACGGTGCCGGCGGCGGGCAGGGCCAGCAGGACGCCGAGGCCGACGTGGCTCAGCTGGAAGACGAACGACCACCAGATCGCCAGCCAGAGCACCCGCGGCTGGCCGGCCAGGGCGCGCGCGCCGGCGCCGAGCTTGAGCAGCGGGCGGCTCAGCGGCGTGGGCAGGCGGCGGGCGAGGCCCAGCCGCGTCTCGGCCAGGACGCCGATCACGGTCGCCACGAGCAGCGCGCCGAGCAGCACGCTGAGCCCGACGAGCACCTGCCGCGGCACGGGCTCGCCCAGCTCGCCGGAGACCGCCAGGCCGACGACGCCGATGACCAGCAGCGCGACCAGGCCGGTGACGCGCTGGATGAAGACGGACAGCAGGCCGAGCGAGGCGGGCACGCCGTCGGCCGAGATCAGGCCCACGCGCAACACGTCGCCGCCGACGGTCGTGGGCAGGAAGAGGTTGCCGAACATGCCGGCCAGGGTCACGGCGTAGAGCTGGCCGAAGCGCCGACGGTGGCCCAGTCCGTCGAGGATGAGCTGCCACTTGACCGTGTTGACCGCCTGCGAGCCGATGTAGAGGACGGCCGCGCCGAGCACCCACCAGATGGTCTCGGGCGGCAGGCTGGCCAGCTCGTCGCGGACCTGGCGGTTGACCAGGAGCAGGGCCAGGAGCAGCACGCTGCCCACGACCCGCCACGCCCAGCCGAGCCACTGCCGGCTCGCGCCTCCACCCGCCTCAGCCACGCGCGCCCTCCGTCGTCCCGGCGCGGGGCCCAATGCGCCGTGCCACCCCCCAGAGTAGCACCGCCAGCGCCCAGCCGAGCAACAGGCCGACCAGCACGTCGCTGGGCCAGTGCACGCCGACGTAGACGCGCGAGTAGGCGATCAGCGCGGCATAGGCCAGCATCCAGCCGCCCAGCCGCGGGTAGCCCAGGGCGATGGCGGTGGCCACGGCGCCGGTATTGACCGCGTGGTTGCTGGGCAGTGCGAAGCTCGGCCCGACACCGACCAGCAGCCGTACATCGGGCAGGACATAGGGCGGGCGGAGGCGGGCCAACGCCGGCTTGAGCACCTGGCCGCCGAGCAGGTCGCCCAGCGCTACGGCCAGCGCGCCGACGAGCACGACACGCGCCGCCCAGCCCAGTTCGGCGCGGCCGCGGCGGGCGGCCCAGACCAGCAGGCCGAGGCCGACGGCGGCCAGGACAAGGGCGTTGATCGTGCCGTCGGTGAGGACGGGCAGCAGCGCGTCGGCGAGCGGGTTAACGCTGTGCTGGTTGACAGCGAGGAAGAGCGCGCGGTCCACGGGCGGGGTTAGTTGACGCCGGCCGTGGCGTTGGTCAGGTCGCGGTAGTAGCCGCTGATGCGCTCGATGTACTGGATGGTTTCGCGGTACGGCGGGACGCCCCCGTGGCGCTGAACGGCGCCGGGGCCGGCGTTGTAGCTGGCCAGGGTCAGCTGGAACTGCGTGCTAGCGTCGAGGTGGGTGTAGCGGTTGAGCTGGCGGCGGAGGTAGGCCATGCCGCCCTCGAGATTGAGGCGGATGTCGTAGCGGCGGTTGACCGGCACGCCGACCTCGGCCGCGGTGCCAGGCATTAGCTGGCTGAGGCCGGCGGCGCCCTTGTTGCTCGTCACATACGGGTTGAAGTTGGACTCGGCGGTGACCAGCGCGGCGAAGAACTCCCAGCGCACGCCGTGCTTGTGGGCGACGCGGATGATCTCGGCGGCGATGTACTGCCGGACCTTGGCCGTCAGCTTGGTGTTGCGGGTGGTGATGTAGCGCTCGAGGATCGCCAGGTGGGCCGGGCTGACCATCTCGTAGGGCGGCTGGAAGGCGCCGCCGGCGGTGGTGGTCGTCGGGCCAGTGCCTGTGGGCTGCGCGGCGGCGGCAGGGGCGGCGGATTGCGGGGCGGGCGCGACGGGCTCGGCCGAGGCGGCGGCGGCGACGGGGT
>DHNJ01000059.1 GCA_002409445.1 Armatimonadetes bacterium UBA5419
GGCGAGCAGGCCGACGCCGCCCGCCGCGCCGGCCTGCTCGCCCTGCCCCTCGCCGCCGACGGCACGCCCCAGCTCGCCGATATCGCCGCGCCGTTCATCGCCGCCGCCGACAGCCTATCCGCGATCGCCGCCGTGCTCGACGGTGCGCGCTTCCTCGCCGGCGACTTCGAGACCATGGCCCTGACCGCCGACTTCCTCGCCCTGGCCGCCGCCGACGAGCCGTGGCGGCCGCAGCCCGCGGTCGACGGCTGGCAGCTGAGTCGCGCGGGCGAGGTCCTCGCCGCGCTCGGCCCGGCCGGCGGACCCATCGACCTCCCCGTCGCCCCCGGCCAGTCGATTCACTGGTTCGACCCGCTACAGGGCCTGCTGCTCGGCCTCGCAACGCCCGAACCCGATCCACAACACGCCATCATGGCTCCCGCGGGTGCGCCACTCGCCGTTGTTGTCGCGCCCAGCCGCTACCAACCCGACCGCACCGACGCCTTCGACGACTAGTCCCCGCGCCGCCCGACCCGCTTGCCGCCGCCCGCCGTCCGGGGTACCGTACCCAGCGACCGGAGACCGCTGTGGCTGGCCGTACCCTGCACGTCGTTTCGCATACCCACTGGGACCGCGAGTGGTACATGTCGCTCGACCGCCACCGCCGGCGGTTGATCACCCTCCTCGACGAGCTGCTCGACCGCCTCGATGCCGACCCCGACTTCGGCAGCTTCCACCTCGACGGCCAGACCATCCCGCTCGACGACTACCTTGCCGTCCGCCCACACCAGCGTGCGCGTCTCGCCGCCGCCGCCCAGGCCGGCCGCCTGACCGTCGGGCCCTGGTACATCCTGCAGGACGAGTTCCTGACCAGCGCCGAGGCCCAGGTCCGCAACCTGCTCTACGGCCTCGAGCACGCCCGCGAGTTCGGCCCGCCACTGATGGTCGGCTACCTGGCCGACGCCTTTGGCCACATCGGCCAAATGCCCGCCATCCTCGCCGGCTTCGGCATCGACAACGCCGTCTTCGCCCGCGGCCTGAAGACCATCGACCCCAACGCCCCCGCCGACGCGCCGCCCAGCGAGCGCGGCTACCCCAGCGAGCTGACCTGGCGCGCGCCCTCGGGCGACGAGGTGCTGGTCGTCTACATGAGCAACTGGTATGCCAACGCGATGGACCTGCCCAGCGATCCGGCCGCCCTCGCCGAGCGCTTCCGCGCGATCACCGCCGCCACCGAACGCTACGCGCTGACCGACCAGCTACTGCTGATGAACGGCTGCGACCACACGCCGTGCCAGCTGCACATCAGCGAACTGCTGGCCACCGCCCGCGAACAGCTCGACGACACCATCATCCACTCGCGCCTCGACGACTACGTCGCCGCGGTCCGCGCCGCCAACCCCGACCTGCCGCTGGCCGAAGGCGAGCTGCGCTCCGAGTGGACCAACGGCTGGGGCACGCTGACCAACGTGCTCTCCGCGCGGCTCTATATCAAGCAGGCCAACTGGCGCGCGCAGAAGCGGTTGGAGCAACACTTCGAGCCGCTGCAGGCGCTCGCCGGCCTGGCCGGCGCGCCGGTCGACCGCGACTTCCGCCGGCACATGTGGAAGCGCCTGCTCGAAAACCATCCCCACGACAGCATCTGCGGCTGCAGCGTCGACCACGTCCACCGCGAGATGATGACCCGCTTCGCCGGCCTGCGCGAACTCTCCGATCAACTGATCACCGAGCAGATGGAGGGCCTGGCCGCGCGCGTCGACACGACCTGCGCGGTCGGCGACGAGGTGCCGGTCGTCGTCTTCAACCCGCTGGGCCACCCGCGGCGCGAGATGGTCACGGTCACCGTCGAGTTCCCCGAGGGTACGCCGGGTCCGGGCACGCGCGTCGTCGACGCCAACGGCACGCCGGTGCGCCTCGGTGAGGTCATGTTCTGGGGCCCGAAGTGGGGCTTCCGCCTGCCCGCCGACCGCTTCCGCGAGACCTACACCGCCGAGCGCATGGACATCAGCTTCGAGGCCGACCTGCCGGCCTTCGGCACCGCCGTCTACCGCGTCGTCCCGCCCGCGGGCGAGGGCCAGGGCGGCGGCGAGCCGTGGCGCGGCCCGCAGATCCTGGAGAACGCGACCATGCGAGTCTTCCTGCGCGAGGACGGGCTCTACGACCTCGAACTGAAGGGCTCCGAGCAGCGCTGGGAGGGGCTCGGCGAGCTGGTCCTCGGCCGCGACATCGGCGACGAGTACATTTACCGCGCGCCGGCCGGTGATGTCGAGCACGCCGCCGACGAGCAGGACGGCTGGACGGTCGACAGCGGCGGCCGCTCGGCCCATCAGCGCGCGCACTTCAAGCAGCGCGAGTTCCCGACGACCGCGGAGGACGAGGACTGGCCGTTCTTCGCCGGCGAGCTGCGCGTCATCCAGCGCATCTCCCTGCCCACCGACGAGCCACGGCTGGAGGTCTGGTCGCGGATCATCAACCAGAGCGCCCAGAGCTACCGCCTGCGCGTCCTCTTCCCGACCGACGCCAAGACCGAGGTCGCCTCGGCCGACGGCCACTTCGAGGTCGTCGAACGCAGCATCGCCACGCACCCCGCCTGGACCAACCCGAGCAACTGCCAGCCGAACCTCGACTTCGTCGACGTCTCCGACCAGCGCGGCGGCCTGACCGTGGCCAACCGCGGCCTGCCCGAGTACGAGGTCCTGCGCGACGGGCGCAACACGATCGCCCTGACGCTCCTGCGCGGCGTCGACCGACTGGGCGACTGGGGCGACTTCCCGACGCCCGAGGCCCAATGCCGCGGCGCCAACACCGCCGAGTTCGCGGTCATCCCGCACGCCGGCGGCCTGCGCGGCTCGGGCGCCGACCTCCTCGCCCGCGGCTACAACACCGCCCCCGTGGCGATCCAGACCGACGCCCACCCCGGCGCGGCTGCCGGCAGTCTGCTCGCGCTCGAACCCGCCGAGCTAGTCATCTCGGCCGTCCGCTGGGCCGAGGACCGCGAGGCGTTCCTGGTCCGCTTCTACAACCCGTACGCGGCGCCGGTCAGCGCGACGCTCCGCGTCGACCTGCCCGTCAGCCACGCCTGGCGCTGCCGCCTGGACGAGTCGCGGACGGCGGATCTGGGCGCGCTGGTCGACGGCGCGCTACGGATCGACGTCGGTGGGCGCGAGATCGTGACGATCGAGCTGGGCTAAGCGGCGACCCAAACGAAAGACGGCGTCCGTCGCGAGAGGGACGCCGTCGTCTTGAGTCGGGGTGGGCGGATTTGAACCGCCGACCTCACGGTCCCGAACCGTGCGCTCTACCAAACTGAGCCACACCCCGAGATCACGGCCTGTGCCGCGCCGAGCATCATACCACGCCGGCGGCCGCCGTCAACTGCATGCCTCCGCCGCCAACCGCGCGAGGATGGCCTCGGCCGCCGCGGGCACGTCCAGCCCATCCAGGTCGACCGCCAAGCCGCCCGCCGCCTCGTACAGCGGCCGCCGCTGGTCTAGCAGCTCGCGCACCCGCCGGCGCACCGCGGTCAGCGTCAAGGCCTCGACGTGGTCATCGATCATCGGCCGGCCCGGCCCGTCGGCGACGATTCGTTGGGCCAGCACGTCCTCGCCCAACCGCAGCCAGACGACCCGCCCGCGCGCCGCCAGATGCGCCAGCGCCGCCGCGTTGTGGACGATGCCGCCGCCGCAGGCGATGATCCAGCGCGGCTCCGCGGCCGCCTCGTGGGCCGCCGCCGCCTCGCGCGCGCGGAAGCCAACCTCGCCCTCAGTCGCGAAGATCGAGGGGATGGCGCAGCCTGCCGCCGCCACGATGCGCTGGTCGAGGTCGATCAGCGGGTACTCCAGGCGCGCGGCGAGGGCGGCGCCGATCGTGCTCTTGCCGCTGGCCATGAAACCGATCAGCGCCAGGTTCGGGTAGTCCATCTACGTCTCGGGCCGACGCGCCGGCTTGCCAGCGGCGATCCGGCGCGTTAGCATGGGACAGTGTACGGCCCGCCGCGGGCCCGGTCCACCTGGCCAGGGGCGTGTCATGTCCCACGATTCCTCCCAACCCAGCCTCCAGCCCTTCGTCAACAGCCTCGGTCTGACCATGGTCCCGCTCGCCCCCGGCGAGTACCGCCGCGGCTCCGATCGCGGCGAGTGGGACGAGGCGCCGACCCATCTGGTGACCCTGACCCAGCCCTTCTACCTGGCCGCCACGCCGGTCACCAACGCCCAGTACGAAGCCTTCGACCCCAGCCACCGCGCCCTGCGCGGCTGCCACGGCCTGAGCCGCGACGACGACGAGGCCGTGCTCTTCGTCACCTGGTGGCAGGCCGTCGCCTTCTGCGAGTGGCTGGCCCACCAGGAAGGCCGCGAGTACCGCCTGCCGACCGAGGCCGAGTGGGAGTACGCCTGCCGCGCAGGTACGGCGACTCGCTTCTGGAATGGACCCGAGCTGCCGCCCGAGTACCACCGCGCGCAGGCCTTCGACTGGTACCCGCAGCCTGTGCCCCTGGTCGTTGGCCAACAGCCGCCCAACCCATGGGGTCTCCACGATATGCACGGGCTGGTCGAGGAATGGTGCCTAGACGGCTACGGGCCCTATCCGGCGGACGCCGTGGTCGACCCCGTCGGCGACCCGGCCGAACTACGTGTGACCCGCGGCGGCAGCCACAACACCGAGCTCGACTACCTCCGCTCGGCCAACCGCGGCGCCGCCTACCCCGACGACGCGCACTGGCTGCTGGGCTTCCGCCTCGCCCTCGGCCCCGCGCCGGCCACCCCGCCCGCCCGCCAGGCGCCACCGCCGCGCTGGGCGCACGCGGTCAGCACCGCCCCGGTGACCTGGCCCGAGCCGAGCGACCGCCCGCTCTGGCAGCCGCCGCGCCGCTACGTGCTGATCGACGAAGGCGCCGACGGCCCGCTCTTCGCCCAGCACAACCACTGCCCGGCGATCACCTGGTGCGCCAATGGCGACCTGCTAGCCTGCTGGTTCACTTGCCGCACCGAACGCGGCCGGGAAATGAACATCGCCGCCTCGCGCCTGCGCTGGGGCGCCAACGAGTGGGAACCGGCCGACGTCTTCCTCGCCGTCGCCGACCGCAACATGACCGGCAGCGCCCTCTTCCACCACCCCGACGGCAGCCTCTGGCACTTCAACGGGCTCGAAGCGGGCCACGGCTGGGCGCAGCTCGCGCTCATCGCCCGCGTCAGCCAAGACCACGGCGTGACCTGGACCAGCCGCTTCATCGACCGCCGCCACCGCCCGCACAACCAGGTCATCGCCAACGTCGTGCAGACGAGCACCGGGCGGCTACTGCTTTGCTGTGACGCGGTTTGGAGCGGCAACGGCGGTACCGCCGTCCACCTCAGCGACGACGGCGGCCAGAGCTGGCGCGATCCGAGCGAGGGCCAGCCGCCGCCGCGCTTCGCCGCGCGGGCCAAGGGCTCCTGGATCGCCGGCATCCACGGCGCGCTGGTCGAGCTGGCCGACGGCTCGCTGCTGGCCTACGGCCGCGGCGACTCGATTGATGACCGCATGCCCGCCAGCCGCTCGACGGACGGCGGGGAGACCTGGACCTACGAAGCCAGCCCCTGGCCCCCGCTCTCCGGCGGGCAGCGGCTCGTGCTGCTGCGCCTGGCCGAGGGGCCGCTGCTGTTCTGCTCGTTCACCGACCCCAGCGGCGCGCGCGAACCCGTCGGCCTGCCAACGATCGACGCCGCCGGCCAGCCGCGGACGATCCATGGTCTCTTCGCCGCCGTCTCTTACGACGATGGCCAGACCTGGCCCGTGATCAAGTCGCTAACCCCCGGCGCCGGCAGCGGCGAACTCGACGGCGGCGCCTGGACCGGAATCTTCCAGCCCAGCGCGACGCAGGCCGAGCCGCGCGGCTACCTCGCCTGCACCCAGAGCCCCGACGGCATCATCCACCTGGTCTCGAGCGCCCTCTACTACCACTTCAATCTGGCTTGGCTCGAGCAGCCGATGCCCGCGGAGTAGGCTCCACCTCGAGCCCGACCGCCGCCCGCAGCCGCTTCAGTTCACCGATCTTCAGCGGCCGCGCACCACCCACCCGCAGTTCGCCCAGCTCCAGCGGCCCGAACAGCCGCCGCTGCAACAGCAGCACCTCGAGCCCGACCGCCTCGAACATCCGCCGCACCTGCCGCGTGCGCCCCTCGGCCAGGACGATCTCAGCGGTGTCGGCGTGGATGTGGCGCACCTGCTTGGCCCGCGCAGGGCCATCGTCCAATTCCACTCCGTCGCGCAGCTGACGCAGCGCTTGCTCCGACGGCCATGGCTTGGTCACCACGCGGTACAGCTTCTCAACTCCCCAGCGTGGGTGGGTCAGGCGGTGGGTCAACTCGCCGTCGTTGGTCAGCAGCAACAGGCCGCTCGAGTCGTAGTCGAGCCGGCCGACGGTGTGCAGCGTGCGGTCGATGTCGTAGAGCAGGTCGTAGACGGTCGGTCGGCCCGCGGGGTCGGAGCGGGTGGTGACGACGCCGACGGGCTTGTGCAGGATAACGTAGCGCAGCTTGACGCCCGGGTCGATGCGCTGGCCGTCGACCTCGATGATGTCGGTCGGCGCGGCCTTGGTGCCGAGTTCGGTGACGACCTTGCCGTTAACGCGAACGCGGCCGTCGCGGATGAGCTGTTCCGCGGCGCGCCGCGAGCAGACGCCGGCGGCGGCGACGAGCTTCTGTACGCGCTCCATGCCACACCACTCCCAACAACCCCACGCCCAGCGCCATCAACGCCGTGCGCACACCGCGCACCAGCGGCGCTAGATCCACCGACTGCGCCGCGTGCAGCTCTACGGTCTGGCTGCGCCCGTTCGGCAGCTCCACGACCGCCTGGCCCAGCACCCGCCCGGCCTCGACCGGCGCGCGCACCTGCGCGACCACCTCGAGTCGCGGCAGCGGCGGCACCGCGTCGCGCGGGTATACCGCGTCGATGCTCTCCTCGGCCACCAGCTGCACACTGGGCTGCGCGCCTAGGCGCACCGGCACATCGACCAGCGGCTGCCCGGCGAGCAGCACCGGCTGCGTGACCCACTCATCCAGCCCCCAGCGCAGCAGCGCCTCCGCCTCGGCCCAGCGCTCGGAGCCGCTGGCGGACTTCATCGTCACCGCCAGCACCGCCCGCTCGCCGCGCAGCGCGGCCGCCACCAGGCAGCTGCCTGCCTGCCGCGTGTAGCCGGTCTTGACGCCGATGCACTCAGGATACACCGCCAGGAGCCGGTTGCGGTTGAACACCGGGCGCCAGGCGGGCTGCGGCGGCGGCGCGGCGAAGGCCGGGCTGGTGGCCGTCGCCGGCAACGCCTTCGGCTCCGCGCCCATGCCCTGAGTCACGAACTGGCCGTCCATCAGGCAGAGCTCGCGGAAGAACGGGAAGCGCCAAGCCGCCATCGTGAACAGCAGCAGGTCGTAGGCGCAGGTGTAGTGGTCGTCGCCGCCAGCCGAGCGGCCCTCCAGGTCGACGTGCAGGCCGTGCGGGTTCATGAAATGCGAGTTGACCGCGCCCAGCTCCGCGGCGCGCGTGTTCATCCGCTCGACGAAGACCGCCGCGTCGCCGCCGCCCACGTGCTCGGCGACCGCGCGCGAGGCGTCGTTCGCGCTGCGGACCATCACGCCGATCAGCAGGTCGTGCAACGTCATCCGCTCGCCCGGCCAGAACCAGAGCGCGCTCTCCGGTGTCTCGCGCGCGGTCTGGCTGATGGCGACCATGTCGCTCATCTTGACCTCACCGGCCTCAATCGCCTCGAGGGCCAGCAGTGTGGTCAGGATCTTGGTCGTGCTGGCCGGATGCAGGCGTTTGGTCAGGTCGTTGCCGTAGAGGATCTGGCCCGTGGCCACGTCGACCACCCCGGCCGCCTCGCAGGTGAACGGCAGGCCGTCCGGCCGCGCCGGCGTGAAGGCGGGGTTCTCCGGCGGCGCCGAGTTGGCCGGCGCGAGCACACCGGGCGCCGGCCCCTCGGCCGCGCGCGGGTCGATCGGTACGACCTTGCGTCCGTCGTCGGTCAGCGGGTCCGTGGTGACCGGCGCGCCATCCGGTTCGTCCGCCGCGACCTCAATCTTGTGCGCGACGGCAGCCTCCTCGCCGTCGGCGGAATCGCCCTGCGCCCAGGCCGGTGCGAGCGGCAGCCAGGCACAGAGCAGCCAGAGCCAGGCGACGCGCAGCCTCACGACTCGAGCTCCTCCAGCCGCGGTAGGTCGTCCAGTTCGGCTAGGCCGAACTCCTCCAGGAACCGCGCCGAGGTGCCGTAGGTCAGCGGCTGGCCCGGCTTGTCCGCCCGGCGGCCGCGCAGCTCGACTAGCTCCAACTCGATCAGCGCCCGCAGCGTGCCCGAGCAGTCGACACCGCGCACCGCCTCGACCTCCGCGCGCGTCACCGGCTGCCGGTAGGCGACCACCGCGAGGGTCTCCAGGCGGGCCGGCGAGAGGCGCTTGGCCGGCGGCTTGAGCAGCTCGCGCACCGGGCCGGCATATTGCGGCCGCGTCGCCAGCCGCCACCCGCCTGCCAGCGCCAGCAGCGTGATGCCCCGCGGCGCCAGGTCGGCGGCTAGCTGCTCCAACGCCGCCGTCATCGCCTCCGGCTCCACCCCGGCCGCCGCGGCCAGCTCGTCCAGCGTCAGCACGCGGCCGGCGGCGAACAGCAGCGCCTCGGCCACCGGCGCGAGGGCGCGCGGGTCGCTCGGCGCGGGCGGTTCGGGCAGGACGGGTTCAGCGGCCATTCCGCCTCCCCGCCCCGCGCTCCAGCCAGAGCTCGCCAAACAGGCCCTCCTGCCGCGCGATCAACTGCCCGCCGCGGATCAGCTCGAGCAGCGCCATGAACGTCACCGCCATCTCGAGCCGCGTCGCCGTCGCGGCGAAGATCGTATCGAAGCGCACCGCCCCCTCGCGGACCAGGCCCAGCAGCCGCACCGAGCGTTCGGCGACTGTATGCACCTGCTCGCGCACCGCCGGCACCTCGGGCACGACACTCCGCGCCAGCGCACGCTCGAAGGCCTGGACCAGGGCGGTCATCGTCATCGGGCGCAACTCGACGCGGCCCGCGTCGTGTTCCTCGCCCGGCCCCAGCGCCAGCCGCTCGCGTTCGCGCGCCAGGTCACCCAGCAGCTGCGCCGCCTGGCGGAAGGTCTCGTAGTCCAGCAGCAGCCGGACCAGCTCCGCGCGCGGGTCCTCGGCCTCCTCCTCGCCCTCGACGGGCGGCGGCTTGGGCAGGAGCATGCGCGCCTTGATCTGCATCAGCGTGGCGGCCATGACCATGAACTCGCCGGCCAGCGGCACGCGGTTCTGCTGCAGGTCGGCCAGCGCCGCCAGGTATTGGTCGGTGATGCTGGCGATGGGGATGTCGAAGATGTCGATCTGCTCGCGCCGGATCAGCGAGAGCAGCAGGTCGAGCGGGCCCGAGAAGGCTTCGAGCTCGACCGGGTAGCCGCGATACTGGAGAGGCTCGCTCGCCGCGGCCGAGCGCTGCGGGCGCGTCGCGCGCTGGCGCGTCGCCGTCAGCACGGGTCGGCGAACCCGCTGGCCAGGCGGCAGGCGTCGGTCACGCGCCGGGCAACCACATGCGCCCGCTCGGCCCCGTCGCGCAGGACCTCCCGCACGTAGCCCGGGTCGGCCTTCAGCTCCGCATAGCGCGTGCGCAGCGGCGCCAGGCCCCCGAGCAGCCGCTCCAACAGCAGCTTCTTCGACCCGCCATAGCCGATCGCGCCGGTCCGGTACTGCTCCGCCAGCTCGTCCAGCCCCTCCGGCCCAAACAGGCGGTGCAGCGCGAACACGGTGCAATTGTCCGGGTCCAGCGGCGTGCCCATCGGCGTGGAGTCGGTGACGATGCTCATGACCTTCTTCTTGAGCGCCTTCTCCTCCTCGAACAGACCCAGCGTGTTGCCGTAGCTCTTCGACATCTTCCGCCCGTCGGTCCCCGGCACGCGCAGCGCGGTCTTGGCCAAGCGGTAGGTCGGCAGCTTGAGCGTCTCGCCGAACGTGTTGTTGAAGTATTCCGCCATGTCGCGGGTCATCTCGACGTGCTGCACCTGGTCCTCGCCCACGGGCACGACGTCGGCCTCATAGGCCAGGATGTCGGCGGCCATCAGCAGCGGGTAGTTGAACAGGCCCATCGACACTGGCCGGTCCTCGTCGCGCGCGGCCTTGTAGGCGTGGGCGCGTTCGAGCAGGCCCATGCCCGTGACGCAACTGAGCAGCCAGGTCAGCTCGCAGACCTCGGGCACGTCGCTCTGGCGCCAGAGCACCGTCCGCGCCGGATCGAGGCCGCAGGCCATGTACTGGGTGGCGATCTCGAGGCTGTTCGAGCGCAACTGGCGGGCGTCCTGGACCGTGGTCAGGGCGTGGTAGTCGGCGATGAAAATGTAGTTGTCCTCGGTCTCCTGCAGCTGCACAAACTGCTGGACCGCGCCGAACCAGTTGCCCAGATGCAGCATCTCGGCCGACGGCTTGACACCCGAAAGTACGCGCATGGAAGCTCCTTCGTGAACGACTACGCCAACAGGCCGACTAGCCAGAAGTAGACCTGCTTCAACGGCCAGCCAATCCACCACTCGGTCACGCCGAAGTACATCAGCGCCAAGACGATGATGAAGCCGTACGGCGCCAGCCGAGCCAGGAACTGCGCCCCGCGCCAGCCGACCACGCTCATCAGCGCGTGGCCGCCATCGAGCGGGGGAATGGGCAGCAGGTTGAACAGCATCAGCACGAGATTGATGATCAGGTAGTAGCTGACCAGGGCCGGCAGGATGACCTGCAGCGGCGCGCCGCCCATGACCAGCGCGCCCAAGCCCGCGGACATCACCAGCGCCAGCGACTCGATCACCGGCCACGCTGCCAATCGCATCAGCACCAACACCAGCAGCGCCACCGCGGCCTGCAGCAGGTTGCTCAGCGGTCCGGCGAGCGACACCCACCACATCGCCTTCAGCGGCTCGCGCGCGTTGCCCAGGCGCACCGGCACCGGCTTGGCCCAGCCGAAGCCGAAGCCCGCCAGCGATGAGATGACGAACATTAGCGTGCCCATCGGGTCGAGATGGGCCAGGGGGTTCAGCGTCAGTCGGCCCTCTTGTTCCGCCGTCGGGTCGCCGAACTTGCGCGCCACCCAGCCGTGGGCGACCTCGTGGACCGTCAGGGCGAACATGAACAGCGGCAGGCCCAGAAGCAACCCAATCAGGCGTGTGCTGTCAATCATCCGGTTGTACCTCGTCGCGCGCCCGCCAGGCCGCGACCAGCGCGCGTTCGCCGGCCTCGTCGCTGACCAGACCGTCGATCCGCGCCGCGCGGAGCCGCGCTAGCAAGCGCCCCAGCACCGGCCCCCGCGGGCAGCCGAGAGCCAGCAGCGCGTGGCCATCGAGCGCCGGCCGCAGGTCGCGGTGCTCTCTGCGATAGGTTACCACAGCCCGCGCTAACGACGGCCGCGCCGCGGCCGTTCGCAACAGCTGTCCATCGCTCAGCCGATCCCACGCCGCCGCCCGCCGCGACGCCCGCCGCTCGCCCCAGACCACCGGCGGCAGCGGCGTCG
>DHNJ01000167.1:0-172 GCA_002409445.1 Armatimonadetes bacterium UBA5419
CCCAGCCGCTAGGCCAACGCCTCCTGCAGGCCGCCGGCCCAAGCCTCGCGCGCGGCAGCTAGGTCGATCTCGGCCAGCGGCCGCTCCTCGGCCAAGACCGTCAGCTTCGGCTCGCCGCCGACCTTGCCGATGACCGCCCACTCCGCACCCCGCGCCTCGGCCAGCGCGCCGA
>DHNJ01000167.1:343-605 GCA_002409445.1 Armatimonadetes bacterium UBA5419
GTCGGGATGGACCTCGAGCAGGTAGCCGCTGGTCTCGCCAAACAGCTTGGCCAGCCGCTCGCGACCGGAGCTGACGGAGTCGCCGGCCCAGGGGATCGCGTCGAGCCCGATGATCGCGCCCAGCCGCCCGTGGCACCAGCCACCGAAGGCCATCTCGGCCAGGCTGACCAGCAGGCCGCCATTGGAGATGTCGTGGCAGGCGTCGACCAGGCCAGCATCGACCGCGGCCAGCACGGTCTCGTTCTGGGCGACCTCGCGCGCG
>DHNJ01000167.1:729-984 GCA_002409445.1 Armatimonadetes bacterium UBA5419
CGTTCTGGGCGACCTCGCGCGCGCCGTCAAACGCCGGCGGGCGGGCGCCGTAGCAGCCCAACTCGACTTCGTAGTAGGCCGAGCCGCCCAGCTCGTCGCGCCGCGCGCCGAGCAGCACCAGCACCGAGCCGGCGCGCTTCAGCTGCATCGTCACCGCACGTGAGTAGTCGTCCATCACACCCAGGCAGGCGACGATCGGACTCGGGTCGATCGCCGCGCCGGACGCCGACTGGTTGTAGAGGCTGACGTTGCCCG
>DHNJ01000167.1:1101-10088 GCA_002409445.1 Armatimonadetes bacterium UBA5419
GTTGTAGAGGCTGACGTTGCCCGAGACGAACGGCGTCGGGTGCTCGGGCTGGCCCGGCAGGTGTACCGCGCGGGCGGCCTCGGCGATGCCGCGGACGCTCTGGCGGAACTCCCAGAAGGCGGTCGGCACCTCGGGGTTGCCGAAGTTGAGGCAGTCGGTCAGGCCCACCGCGCGCGCGCCGACCGCGGTCACGTTGCGGATCGCCTCGGCCACGGCGTGCTGCCCGCCGACACGCGGGTCCATGCGCCCATACCGCGGGTTGCCGTCGACCGCCAGGGCCACGCCCCAGGACTCGCCGGGCAGCGGCGCGAGCACGCCCGCGTCGCCCTCGCCCGGCCGCAGCACCGCGCCGCCCTGGACCTCGGGGTCGTAGTAGCGATAGACCGGCTCGCGCGAGGCGAGGTTCGGGCTGGCCAGCAGGCGCTTGAGCAGGCCGTCGAGGTCGGCCGGCAGCTCGGCGGCCGGCTCGCTCTCGGTCCACTCGCGCGGCGCCTCCTCGCGGTCGTAGAGGATGCCTTCGGTCACGTGACGGATGTCCGCATCGCAGACGGTCTCGCCCTTGTGGACGAAGACGTAGCGCCAGTCGTGGGTCACCTCGCCGATGACCGCGGCGCGCGCGCCCTCGTAGATCTCGGGCAGCGCCCACTCCTCGTTGTAGATGCGCAGGACCGTCGGCGTGAAGTGCCGCGGCACGGCCCAGACGAAGCGCTCCTGGGTCTCGGCGCAGGCGATGACCTCGGCCTGCAGGTCGTCCAGTGCGACCGGCACGAGGTCCAGGTCGATCCGCGCGCCGTAGCCGCCGTCGGCGCACAGCTCCGCGCTGGCGCAGGCGATGCCCGCCGCGCCGAGGTCCTTCATGCCGACCGGCACACCGGCGGCGAAGGCGGCCTCGCGCACGGCCTCGTTGGCCTTGTGGAGGACCAGGACGTTCTTCAGGAATGGGTCCGGCACCTGCACCGCGCCGCGGTTGAACTCCTCGTCCTCGTCGTCGAGGGTGACCGAGGAGAACGCCGCGCCGCCAAAGCCCGAGTCGTCGGTCGGCTTGCCGACGAGGATCAAGTCGTAGGGCTCGTTCTGCGCCTCGGCGGGCACGCGGCTGTGGATGATCCGGCTCTCGCGGATGATGCCCAGCGCGACAACGTTGACCAAGCAGTTGTCGTCATAACACGAGTCGAAGTAGATATCGCCACCCAGGCAGGGCACGCCGAGCGCGTTCGCGTACTGCCATATGCCGTCGACCACGCCCTCGACGATCCAGCGCGTGCGGTCGGGGAAGGCGCCCTGGGGGTCGCCAAAACGGAGCGGATCGGCCACGCCGATGACGTGCGCGCCCATGCAATCGACGTCGCGGACGATGCCGCCGATGCCGGTCGCCGCGCCCTCGACGGGCAGGACCTGGCTCGGGTGGTTGTGGCTCTCGTGGGCGATGACGATGCCCCAGCGGTCGCCGTCACCGGTATCGCCCAGCAGCAGGATGCCCGCGTCCTCCTGGGGGCCCTGGATGACGGTCGGGCCGTCGACGGGGAGGAACTCCTTGAGGGTCGGGCGGCTGGACTTGTAGCTGCAGTGCTCCGACCACTCGGCGTTGAACAGGTGGATCTCGGTCAGGGTCGGGTTGCGGCCCAGCAGCTCGGCCACGCGGCGGACCTCGTAGGTCGTCAAGCCGAGCCCGTTGTTCGCCAGGGCGGCGGCCAGGCTCGCCTCGTCTGGGTAATCTTGCAGGCAGAAACAACGCGCTGTCAGCGCCGGCCGAGCCGCCATCTCACCACCTCCGAGCACCCTTCGATTCTACCACGCCCCCCGCTAGCGCCCAACACGGCCGCCGCCCGACGCCGATTTGGCAGCCTAGCGGCCGTGAGGCTAGAATAGGGAGGTCAGAGTGGAGGTTGTGTTGGATAAGACGGTCAATTTCGCAGTGTTGGGTGTTGGTGTGCCAAACCAGAATCTGGGCGGCCACAGTGTCTACAACGGCATCGGCGAGGTGCATGCGCACTTCATCAGCCAGACGCCGGGCGCGCGCTTGACCGCCTGTTGCGACCTCAACCGGGACAACGGCGAGGCCTACGCCCGCAAGTTCTCCTGCGACTTCGAGCACGACTACGAGCGGCTGCTCGCCCGCCCCGACGTGGACGTCGTCGTCGTCTGCACGCCCAGCGGCCTGCACGGCGAGCACACCGAACGCGCCGCGCGCGCCGGCAAGCACGTGATCGTCGAGAAGCCGCTCGAGATCACCCTGGCTAAGGCCGACTCGATGCTGACCGCGGTCCGCGAGTCCGGGGTCAAGGGCGTGATCGTCTTCCCCACCCGCTACTACAGCGCGGTCAACGCCGTCCGCGACGCGATCAACGCCGGCCACTTCGGCACGCCCGCGCTGATCAACGCCCTCTGCCTGCGCTACCGCGACGACGTCTACTACTCCGGCTGGCGCGGCACCTGGGCGCTCGACGGCGGCGGCGCCTGCATGAACCAGGGCATCCACATGATCGACGCCCTGCTGTACCTCCTCGACGACCTGGCCACCGTGCAGGCCCGCTGGGACACCATCGGCCACCCCAAGGACCTGGTCGAGGTCGAGGACGTCGCCCTCGCTCTGCTGACCTTCCGCCGTGGCACGCTCGGCACGATCCAGTGCACCACCTGCGCCTGGCCCGACCACGGCGAGCGCATCGAGCTCCACGCCATGGATGGCAGCGTCTCGCTGGCGACCCACCGCGTGCTCGATTGGCAGATGGCCAACGACGCCCACCTGCCCGACCTCTCAACCCTCGTCGAGCGCGACGAAGAGTTCACCGGCCACCGCCTGCTCTACCTTGAGGCCGTCCCCTACTTCCGCGGCGAAGGCCCCTGCCGCTGCGAAATCGCCAGCGGCCGCCGCTCGCTGGCCCTGATCGAAGCCATCTACGAATCCGCGCGCCAGGGCGGGGCGGTGATCGAGCCGGTGCTGGGGTAGAGGCGGCGAGGAAGCCGCGGGCGCCTTCTTGTACCGCCGCCGCTTCGCCGGCAGCGCGGCGGCACACCTTGAGCCGAACTTGACCCCGCCCGGCCACGCCTTGACTGGGACCGCGGACACTCCTGTCCGCAGTTAACATAAGACTAGCCGTTCGTTGGTGCATCAAGACGGCCCCACAGGGACAGCCGGCGCCTCGACGGCATCGACCACCGGTGGGCCGGCCCCCTGCCGCCGAAGCGGCGGCGGTACAATTCGGCGGCCGAATGCGGTGCGGATGCCCTCGGCATCGGTGAGTCGTGGCTCGGCGACCTAGCTGCTGTCGCCTCACTCTGTCCCCCGCGTACGGCCCGGACCCGAATCTGCCCTGCGCCCCAGGCCTCGTAAGCCGAACAGGGCCACGAGTGCAGGCGGCCCCAGTTGTACCGCCGCCGCTTCGGCGGCAGCGCACCGGCACACCTTGAGCCCAACCTGACCCCGCCCGGCCACGGCTTGACTGGGACCGCAGACGCTCCTGTCCGCAGTTAACATAAGGCCAGCCGCGTGCTGGCGGTACGAGTCGGCCCCACAGGGACCGCCGGCGCCTCGACGGCATTGTTGTTCGGTGCTCCAGGCCCCTGCCGCCGAAGCGGCGGCGGTACAATTCGGCGGCAGAAGCCGGTGCGAGATGTCGCAGGCATCGGTGGGTCGCGGCGGGACGTGCCGGCTGGTACTTACTCCGCCCCGCCACCTGCGCCTGCCAGCGGAGATGTGCTGCCCCTACCCGCTCAGCGGATGCTCGTGGTGGATGTCGAAGGCGGAGCCGGTGACCAGTTCGCTGTCGTCGGAGACGAGGTAGGCGACGACCTTGGCGATGTCGTCGGGGCCGAGCAGGCGGCCGAAGGGGTTGGCGCGGGCGGCGGTGTCCATGACCGAGGGGCTCTGGCCGAGGCCGACCAGCAGTTCGCGCTCGCCCGGGGTGTCGACCCAGCCGGGGTTCACGACATTGACGCGGATGCGGTCCTGCATGTAGTCGACCGCCATCTGCCGGCTGAGCATTAGCAGCGCGCCGCGGCTGGCGCAGTAGGCGGCCATGTTGCGCTTGGGCACGGTCGTGTGGACGGAGCCGATATGCACGATGCTCCCGCCGCCCTGGGCCTGCATCACGGGGATCGCGGCCTTGGCCAGGAGGAACGCAGCCGTTACGTTCAACGACAGTAGCAGCTGCCAGTCGGCCAGCGGCGTGTCGACAACCGTGCCACGCTTGCTGTTACCCGCGTTGTGGACGAGGGCGTCGAGCCGGCCGTAGGTCTCGTGGGTCGCCGCGACCAACTGGGCGCAGTCGTCGGTCTGGGTCAGGTCGGCCGGTAGAAACATCGCCGCGCCACCATCGGCGCGAATCGCCGCGGCCACGGCCTCGCCCAGGTCCGCACGCCGGCCGTTAACCACGACCTGCGCCCCCTCGGCCGCGAGCCGGCGGGCGATCGCCTCGCCGATGCCGGAGGTCGAGCCACTGACCAGGCAGACCCGGCCAAGCAAGCGGTTGGGTACGATGCTATTCATCACCGCTATCGTCGACGACCAGTTCCTCGCCGTCAAGCTCCTCGTCCCACTGCGGCCGGCGCGCCTCGCCCACCCAGTAGAGGATCGTGTTGCAGTTCTCGCACTGCTGGACCCGCTGGCCGGTCTGCAACATGCGCTGCATGTAGTTGGTCAGCTGGGTGTGGCACGCCTCGCAGGTGTCGCCATCGACACGGACCAAACCGGGGTCGCCGCGGCGGCTGCGGATGAGTTCGTAGCGGGCGAGCAGGACCGGCGCGATGGTCACGACCTGGGCCTGCCGGCGGGCGTGCAGCTCGCGCAGCTCGGCGTCGATGCCCTTGACCTGCTCGGCGAAGTTGGCCTGCACCACCGACAGCTCGGCCTGCAGCTCGTCGCGCGTGCGCTGCTCGTCCTCGCGCTGGTGCTCGAGCGGCTCAATGCGGTTGTCGAGGTCGAGCAACTGGGTGGCGATCTCGTCCAGGCGCAGGGCGCTCGCCTGCAGGTTCGCCTGCAGCGCTTCGGCCTCGTGGACGCTCGGCGCCTCCTGCCAGAGCCGGTGCTGGTCGCGTTCGCGGCGTTCCTTCAGGCCGTCGCGCTCCAGCCGCAGGTCGATCTGCGAGGCGCGCCGGGTGGTCAGCTGCTCCTCGGCCTCGGCCAGGCGCGCCTCGGCGCGCGCCAGGTCCGCTTCCTTGCCGGAGCCATCATCGATCTCCGCGCGCTCGTCGAGCAGTTCGCCCACCCGCAGGTCGGTCAGCAACAGTTCATAGAGCGCCGGCAGCTCCTCGATCAACGCTGCTTCGTTCAGGCTCGCAATCCTCATGCCTACGCTCCTCTCGCGAACGGATCAACCGTCGCGTTGCTCTCGTCGACTAGCACCTCGGGGCAGGCCGCGGCCAGGAACGCCGCCGTCCGCTCCACCACAAACTTCTCGCTCGGCCCGTGCCCTGGGTCGATCAGCGCCAGGCCCCGTCGCTCTGCGTCCAGCGCGTCGTGGTGCTTGGCATCGCCCGTGATCAGCACCTCGGCGCCCGCGGCCGCCGCCTCCGCGACAAAGCTCGCGCCGCTGCCGCCCAGCACCGCGACTCGCCGCACCGCGCGCTGCGGATCGCCCGCCAGCCGGCAATACGCTGCGCCGGTCACCTCGGCCACCGCCGCGGTCAACGCACCCAGCGCGACCGGCGCCGGCAGCTCGCCCAGCCGCCCCAGGCCGCGCTCCGAGTCCTCGGCCGCCGGCCGCAAGGGCAGCGTCGGCCCCAGGCCCAGCGCCTCGGCCAGGAAATCGCTGGTCCCCGGCCGCGCGCTGTCCAACGACGTGTGCGTGGCGTACAGCGCCAGCCCCGCGGCTACCGCGCGCCAGATGACCCGGCTCTCGGCTTCATCCGCCCGCACGCGCGACAGCGGGGCAAACAGCGGAGGGTGGAACGCGACGATCATCTCGGCCCCGAGCCGCTCCGCCTCATCGAGCACGTCGTCGGTCACGTCTAGCGCGACCAGCACCCGCCCGACCGCCGCGCCCGGGTCACCGACCAGGAGCCCGACGTTGTCCCACGACTCCGCCCACTCCGTCGGCGCCCAGCCAGCCAGGACCGACGACACCGCCGCCACTGTCGTCATATACGTTTCGCCGCCCTCGCCGAAACGTATAGTATAGCCGTCGCTCATGCTACGGTCAAACCGCGCGGAGTCGGCCGCGCGCCGCTCAGTGCAGCTCGTCGATCGGCCCCACGGCGGCCACCGCCAGCTGGTCGAACGGCCGCTCGGCCAACAACGCGTTGCAGTCCTCGACGGTCACCGCCCGCAACTGCGCCAGCCAGTCGTCCATCGACAGCTGCTGCTCGCGGTAGACCCAGTTGAAGCCGACGTTGACCAGCCGCCCCAGCGGCGACTCGGCCTGCAGGACGACGCCGCTGGCGAACCGCCGCGTCGCGCGCTGCAGCTCGTCGGCGCGGATGCCCTCGCGCTGGACCTCGTCCAGCACGCCGCGGTAGACGTCGAGCGCTCGCTGGCTCGCCTCGGGCTGGCAGACGAGCACGCCGGCGAAGGTGCCACTGCCGTCCTCCTCGTCGTGACCCAGCTGCGCGCGGTCGGCCAGGCCCGGCGCGACCAGCGCCCAGTGCAGGCGGCTGGCCTGGCCCGAGCCGATCACCGCGGCCAGGACCGACGCGGCGTAACGGCGCTCGTCGCGGGCGGCCAGGCCCGGCGCCATGAGGATCATGTTCGTCTGCTGGAAGCGGTCGATCCGCGTGGTCTTGACCCCGGCCCCCGCCACCGGCCCGGCCACGTCGCGTCCCGCCTGGCTCGGCGTCCAACCACCGCAGGCCGCCTCGATCTGCGCCACCGCCGCGTCCCAGTCGTACTTGCCGCTGAGCACGAAGGTCAAGTTGTCCGCCGCGTAGCGCCGCTGGAAGTAGTCCAGCATCTGCGCCTGCCGCAGGTCGGTAATGCTCTGGGTCGTGCCCAGGACGAGCTGGCTCAGCGGGTGCGTGCCATAGTGCAGCGAGCGACACAGGTCGTGGGCGATCCACATCGGCCGGTCCGCGTACATGGCGATCTCTTCAATGATGACCTTCTTCTCCATATCGAAGTCGGTCTCGCGCAGCGCCGGCCGCATCATCTCCGCCAGCAGCCCAACCAGCCGGCCCTGATACTCGGGCAGCACCTGGCCGTAGTAGACCGTGTTCTCCTCGGAGGTGAACGCGTTGTACCGCGCGCCGATCTCGTCGAAGGTCTTGTTGATCTCGTCGTAGCTCAGCCGCTCGGTGCCCTTGAACATCATGTGCTCGAGGAAGTGGCTGACGCCACTCTCGGCCAGGGTCTCGTCGCGGCTGCCCGTGCGGCAGAAGAAGCCCGCGGCCAGCGAGAGCGACTCGGGGTTGTACTCACCAATCAGCCGCAAGCCGTTGGCGAGCTGGGTCTGGTCTTGGCGCATCGTCGGCTCCTCCTCTACAAGCTCAGGCCGGCCGGCCAGTCGAAGCCGGTGCCCAGGGTGACCACGGTATAGCCCGCGGGCTCGTGGGCCGCCAGGTAGTCGTTGACGCTGGTCGCCGTGACCGCCTCCAGCCCCGCGCGGACCTCCGCCGCGCTGCGCACTCGGCCCAGCAGCCACCAGTCCTGCGCCGCGCGCCCGGCCCGCGCGCCGGTCGATTCCTCGGCCATCACCTCGTTGCTCAGCAGCCCGACCCGCGCCCGCTCGACCTCCTCGGCCGTGACGCTACCAGCCAGCCGGCGCAGCTCGCCCAGCGTCACCTCGAGCGTCTCGGCGCTGCGCTCGGTGGTCGTGCCCGCCTGGGTCAGCTGGTAGCCGTGGCCGGCGATCATCTGCAGCCGCGAGCCGACCGAGTAGCAGAGGCCGCGCTTCTCGCGGACCTCGGTGAACAGTCGCGCACCCATCCCGCCCGAGAGCACCGCCGAGGCGACCGATGCCTGGTACCGGTTAGCATCGGTCGGCGGCACGGCCGGCGAGGCCAGGCCGATGTGCACTTGCTCGGTGCTCGCGGTCACGTGCTCATAGTGCGCGCCGATCCGCGGCTCCACCGCCAGCGGCGCCGGCGGCGCACCCGCCCAGCTGCCGAACGCGTCGGTCAGCCGCGCGATCGCCTCGTCCGGGTCGACGCCACCAGCCACCGACAGCACTGCGCCGGCCGGCTGGTACTGCGCGCGCCAGGCGGCACGCAGGGCGTCTGGCGTGGCCGCGCTCAGCGTCTCGCTGCTGCCCAGGGCCCCGCGGCCGAAGTCGCCGGGGAAGTAGCGAGCGGTCAGCTCGACGCCGAGCTTGCGCGCCGGCTGATCATCGAGCCCGCTCAACTCGGCCAGCGCCAACTGCCGCACCGGCTCGAACTCGTCAGCGGGCAGGCGCGGGTCCAAAATGGTGTCGGCCAGCAGCGGCAGCGCCTTGGCCCAGTCGTCGGCGAGGCAGGTCAGCGACCAGTTGGTCGCCTGCCGCCCGGCCGAGCCGCCGCGCGCCGCGCCCAGGTTCTCCAGCGCCTCGTTCAGCGCCCGCGTGTCGCGCCCGCCGGCACCCCGCTGGCACCAGGCATGCAGCAGCCGCGCCGTGCCCTCTGCGCCACGCGCATCATGGGCGGTGCCCACCGGCAGCACTAGATGCGTCGCGACCGCCAGCCGCGCCAGCGGCTCGACCAGCAGCAACAGACCGTTGGGCAGAAGGTGTTCGAGGCGATGGGACATAGCGGACTCCCGGCAAAGCAAATACCGACCCACCGCCCAAGGTACGCGCAACAGCCGCTTCTGCCAAGGGTGCGGCGGCGCTCCTTTGTACCGCCGCCGCTCCGGCGGCAGAGCCGCGGCACGCCCCCCGCCTCACCCGTCCGCGCTCCGCCACGGACCACCCTAACTGGGACCGCGGACATTCCTGTCCGCACCCTTAGACTCGGCCACAGCGCAGCGGAGGCCGAAGCAGGATTTGGCTAGTTCCGGCGCTACATTTCGGCATACCGTCACCGGCGGTGGTGGGCCGGGCCCGTACGTTCCGGCTGGGCTGGCGCCCAGCGTTGTGGGCTAG
>DHNJ01000167.1:10254-11053 GCA_002409445.1 Armatimonadetes bacterium UBA5419
GGCTGTAAGCCGGCGCTCCGTGGGCAAGGCTCTCCGTGCCCGCCGCCCCCCTAGAACCCCAACACATCCGCCGTTATCTGCAGCTCGAAGCTCGGCAGGGTACGTACCAGCAGGCCGTATTCGAGCAGCCCGTCCCGCCGCAGCAGGCCCGCGCGCTGGTCGGAGAATTGGCCATTGTTGACGTCGTAGGCGAGGTGGTTCTCGATAACCCAGTGGTTGCCCAGCCGTAGCCGCGCTTCCGAGAGCACCTCCAGCGGCGTCTCGACCAGTTCGTGGCGGAAGGGGGTGCTGCCGGTGATGTAGCGCTGGTGGATTCCGGCTTGAACCCACAGCCGGCGGAAGAAGACGTGCTCCAGGCTCGCGCCGAGCCCCGCCCAGCCGTACTGGTAGCCGCCCTCGCCCCAGCTGTAGCGGGTCCGCGCGTGCAGCTGGAAGCCCGTCGTCGGTGTGTGCAGCAACTGGTTGACCCACTGGGCCTCGGCCCGCGCGCGCCAGCCGCTGACGGTGCCGTACTCCTTCAGGTAGCCGACACCGGTCTGTACCTCGAGGTGGCCCAGCCTGCGACCGAGCTGGAACCGCGGCGATTCCCAGCTGATCTCGGGCAGCCGTGCGTACGACACTGGCGTCCGCTGGACCGGCAATAGCGTCCGCTCGCGTAGCGTCGCGTTCAGGCCGAACTTGCCCAGCTTCGAGATGTGCTCCAACGAGACGCTGCCGGAGATCAGGTGTGTCGTGCCCAGCCGCGGGGTCACGCGCAGGCGCAGCTCGGGCGTGAACTGCCAGCCGAAGACCGTCTCGA
>DHNJ01000167.1:11234-11816 GCA_002409445.1 Armatimonadetes bacterium UBA5419
AGACGCCGCCCTTGCCCACGTGCAGGCGCGGCAGTGAGAAGACCGGCTTGTCGCCAAACATCAAGCGCGCGTTGTTGGCCTGGAAGAAGTCGACGTGGTCGTCGAGCCGGCCCGACGGGCCCATCTGCAGCCGCGCATGCCGCGCGCGCAGGCCCAGCTGCGGGTCGCGTTTGGTCGGCAGCGTGACGCGCACGCCGTCGGCCTCAAAGACGCGCCGCTCGCCGCGCCGGGCGGTGTCGATCAGCTTGGTTTCCGCCCGTTCGGCGGTGATGATCAGGCGGTCCGGTTGCTCGTCGGGGTCGAGCAGATCGCGCAGCCGGCGGACACTCTCGAGGGCCACCTCGAGCCGCGCGTTGGTCAGCAGGCCGGTGCGCGTGGCGAGGTCGATCTGGATGTCCTCGACGGTCGCGTCGATCGCGCCCTGCCCGTAGCGCACCCCACCCCGCGCCCAGGCCAGCGGCCGCTGGTCGTCGGTCAGATCGACCAGCAGGTCCTCGGCCTCGACCACCTGCCCGTTCAGCTCCGCGCGCGCCGCGCCGCGCAGGCGAACCATCCGCCGCGCGGCCAGCAGGGCGTCGATCT
>DHNJ01000021.1 GCA_002409445.1 Armatimonadetes bacterium UBA5419
GCCCCGCTGACCGCCGCGCAAACGAGAAGCCCGACACGCATCAGCAGCGCGACCTCCGGCTTCATCAGGAGCCCGAGTACGATTGTCGCGACCAGCCCAGTCGCAAGCAGCGCGGCCCAGGTCGCCCCGCCACGCGGGCGCAGGTGGGCGAGCAGAGTGACCGTCGAGACGATGAACATCAGCGTCTGCGATTTGTTGTAGTAGCTCTGCTCGACCGCCTTGCCCTCACCGCCAAACAGCTGCGTGAGCAACGGCATCGACATGCCCAGCCAGATCAGGATGGTCATGCCGATCAGGACCCACAGCCCGACCCAGAGCCAGAAGACCGACGGATGGATCGGTTTGTCGACCACCGGCGGCCGGCGCATCGCCCAGACCACCACGGACGCGACGATCGGCAGCGCGAGCAGCGCGAGCCAGACGTTGTTGTAGGCCTCGCCCAGGTCGCCGAAGCTGTGGACCGAGAAGTCGGCCAGGACACCCGAGCGGGTCAAGTAGGCGCCGTAGATGATCAGCGCCGCGGTGGCCGTCGCCAGCCAGTAGTTGAGCGGGCCGCAAGTGCCGCCGCGACGCTGGACGATGAAGCCGTGCAGCAGCGCGGTGGAGGCCATCCAGGGCACCAGCGACGAGTTCTCCACCGGGTCCCAGGCCCAGAAGCCGCCCCAGCCCAGCGTGATGTAGGCCCAGTAGGCGCCGAGCATCTGGCCCGCGCCGAGGAACAGCCAGCCCCACATCGTGTAGAAGCGCGCCGGCTCCAGCCACTGCTGGTCGCGCCGCCAGGTCGAGACCAAGGCCAGCGCCAGCGGCACAAACAGCAGCGAGTAACCAACGAACAGAACCGGCGGATGGACCACCATCCACGGGTTCTCGAGCAGCGGGTTCAGGCCGCGCCCGTCGGCCGGCGCCGGCGTGTGGACCTCGAACGGGCTCTTGACCAGCGCCAGGGCCAGGAGGCCAAGGCACATGACCATCAGCACCGCCGCCGCACTTGCCAGCAACCCGTCCTCCGCGGGCAGGCGCTCGCGCCGGCGCAGCAGGAGACCGACGATCATCAAGGTGACGAAGCACCAGAAGAGGTTCGTGCCCTCCTGGCCGGCCCACAGCGCGGTGGCCTTGTAGACCTGGCCGAGGGCGTTGGAGGTGTTGGCCGCGACGTAGACCAGGCTGTAGTCGCCGCGCAGCAGCGCCGCGAGCAGGACGAGCATCGCCCCGAGCACGGCCCCGCTGGTCACACCCCACAGCGTCTCGGTGAGCGGGTGACGTTTGGCCAGGGCGACGATGCTGGCGATGGTGCCCACGAGGGCGAGCGCTATGAGGATCGTACCAAGCGTACTGGCAGTCATCCTGGTCTACTCCATATGTTTTCAGGGCTAGTCCGGTCGGGGCTAAGGAGCCAACGCGGCCTCGCACCACGCCCGCATCGCAGCGGGTAAGCGGGCGACCCGCTGGGTGTCGAGGCGGAGGGCACAGATGGTCGTCCAACCGGTGACGCACGGCTCGTCGGCCTCGGGCCGATAGACTCGATAGGCTAACGTGAAGCGAGCCGGACCGACCTTCGTCGGTTCCACCTCGATGCGCAGCACGTCGCCGTAGCGCGCCGGCTGGTGGTAGTTCACGCCGACCTCGGTCACGGCGAAGACGATCTGCTCCGCGGCCTGGACATCGGCGGGAGCTAGGCCGGCGTCGCACATCAACTGCGTACGCGCGGCCTCGAAGAAGCGAAGGTAGTGGCCGTGGTAGACGACGCCGGCCAGGTCGGTATCGGCATAGAGCACGCGGTAGTGGTACGTCCCCAGGGAGGGCACCATCGCGGCTAGTCAGACCACACTTGGCGGAAGCCGACGAGCGCCTCGCGGCAAATCGCCGCTGGGTCGCCCGGGCCGGGGTTCATGTCGAGCACCGCCGGACCGTTATAACCCACGCTGTCCAAGGTTTCGTGCAGCGTGTGGAAGTCGATCTGCCCGGTGCCGGGTACCAGGTGGTCGTGGACCCCGTCGCGGATGTCGGCGATGTGGAGGTGACGCAGACGGCCACCCAACTGGTAGATAGACCAGGGCAGGTCATCGCCCGTCACTGCGGCATGCGCAACATCGAGGGTGGCACCCACGTTGGGGTGGTCAAGCTCACGCAATGCCCGGACTAGGTCCTCCGTATTGCGAATCACCAGACCTGGGTTCGGCTCGACGGCCAGGATACAGTCGCGCTCGGCGCAGAGGTTACCCAACTCGGAGTAGAGCTGCAGCGCCTCGTCCCACTGCACGTGCAGGCGCGCCGGCTCCTCGCGCCGGCTCGCGACGACGAACACGGGCGCGCCGAACTGCGGCAGGAGGTCGATCGCCGCGTACCGCCGCTGGCGTCGCACCTCGAGTTGGTCCTCGAGGCCTTGATAACTGACAGCGGCGACGCTCAAGCCGAGGTCGTCGAGCTGCGCGCGCAGTTCGGTGATCTTGGCAGGCGTCAACTCCAACGGATTGAGTCCGTCGGATTCCAGGCAGAGCTCGACGCTGTTGTATCCGGCCTCGGCGATAGCCTGCAGCGCTTCGGTCACCGGTCGGTCAGCGAACGCGGCCGTGCGATAGCCGATCTTCAAGATGATCCTCTGGTTCGTGGCGCACGCAGGTGCGCCGATTGATATCCGGCTCCGGGCGGCGCCGGCTGGCCAACTATACCATGGGCTAACCCTCTGTCAACCGAGCGCTCACCCTTGACGCCCCTGCCGGTCGGGCCTATCGTGACTAGCGCGCCGGGACGAACTAGACCATGCCCATGTTTGAAAACTACAAGCTGTTTGGTGGCCAGGGAAACCCGGCCCTAGCAGCCAAAATCGCCGGGTTGCTCGACATGCCGTTGGTCGAAGCAACCATCAAGCGGTTCAGCGACGGCGAGGTGTTCGTCCAGGGGCACGAGAATGTCCGCGGCGCGGACGTCTTCATCCTCCAGCCCACCTGCCCGCCGGTCAACGACAACCTGATGGAGTTGTTGATCACCATCGATGGCCTCAAGCGCGCCAGTGCCGAACGCATCACTGCCGTCGTCCCCTACTACGGCTATGCCCGCCAGGAGAAGAAGGACGCTCCGCGCGAGCCGATCACCGCGCGCCTCGTCGCCGACCTGATTGAGGTCGCCGGTGCCCACCGCGTGATCACCATGGACCTCCACGCGGGCGCCATCCAGGGCTTCTTCAACATCCCCATCGACCACCTGACCAGCCTGAACATCTTCTGCGACGCCCTGCGCGAGACCGACCTGACCGACTGTGTGGTCGTCGCGCCGGACACCGGTCGGGCGAAGGCGGCGGAGAAGATGGCCAGCCTGCTCAAGCTGCCGATGGCCGTCATTCACAAGCACCGCCCGCAGCAGCAGGAGGTCGAGGTCACCCACATCGCCGGCGACCTGCGCGGCAAGCGGCCGCTGGTCTACGAGGACATCGTCTCGACGGGCAAGACCCTGGGCTACGGCGTAGACGCCATGCTCGCCGCTGGGGCCGCACCAGACATCCGCATCGCGGTCACCCACGCGCTGTTCACCGGTGATGCGTTGCAGCGGCTCGACCGGCCCGAGATCACCCAGATCCTCATCACCGACACCGTGCCGCTGCCCGTCGAGCGCCAGATCGGCAGCATCAAGGTCCTCTCGGCCGCCCCGCTGCTAGCCGAGGCCATCCGCCGGGTGCACGGCAACCGCTCGCTCTCCGAGCTGTTCACCTCCCGCAAGTAAGCGCGGCCGCTTCAACCCAAACGGACCAGGGCCCACCAAGCGTCTGCCTGGTGGGCCCTGGTTTTGCATGCCGAGGGCCAGATTTGAACTGGCGACACGCGGATTTTCAGTCCGCTGCTCTACCAACTGAGCTACCTCGGCGAAATGTACAGGGCTCAGCGTCCTTGCTGAGCCATGCACTGTGGGCGGAACAGGACTCGAACCTGTGACCGTCCGGATGTAAGCCGGAGGCTCTAACCAACTGAGCTATCCGCCCGATAGCCCCGACGGGAGTTGAACCCGTGCCTCAGGCTTGAAAGGCCTGCATCCTAACCGTTAGACCACGGGGCCCTTGCGCTGGCCCGGCGTCCAGCAAGCCAGTAATGTAGCACCGCGCCCGCGAGTCGTCAACCGGCTCGCCCTGGCCGATCGCTACGCGCGCACGGGTACCAACTTGACAACGAGGGGCGCGCTGCACTATGATGACTAGCACCTTCCTCGGTAGCTCAACGGCAGAGCGGGTGGCTGTTAACCACTAGGTTGGGAGTTCGAATCTCTCCCGAGGAGTCAAGAAGCCCGCGGTCTCTCGGTCGCGGCCTTCACTGTCTCTGGACCAGTCGCCGCCGGTTTAGCCGTGCAGCTTCTGCGTCGTCGTCGCAACCAACGCGCCGAGCGCTCGCGCGTGCGCCAACTCCGCGGCGTGCGGCCGCGTGCCGTCGCCCGTCTGTTGGACCGACGGCCCGTACGGGTTGCCCGTTTCGTTGACGCTGGCGTCGTTGTAACCCACGGTAACGATGACGCCGCCGAAGTGGTAGAAGTAGTGCGACAGCGACAGCAGCGTCGCCTCGTGGCCCCCGTGCAGCGTCGCCGCGCTGGTGAACGCCGCGTAGACCTTGCCCGCCAGCACGCCGCGCGCCCAGAGGCCGCCCGCCGTGTCGAGGAACGAACTCAGCTGGCTCGCCGGGTTGCCGAAGCGGGTCGGCGTGCCGAAGATCACCGCGTCGGCCCACTCCAGGTCATCCAGCGTCGCGACCGGCGCATCGGCCACGGTCTCGCGGAACTTCTGCCAGCCCTCGTTGCGCTCGATAGCCGCCGCCGGCGCCAGTTCCGGCACGATCAGGACGCGCACCTCGGCGCCCTCGGCCTCCGCCCCCGCGGCCGCCGCCAGCGCCATGGCGTGGTTCGTGCCGGTCTGCGAGTAGTACACGATCGCGATCTTGCTCATCTCACACTCCTTTGGACCACAGTATGCTGCGGCCCCCACAGCGCGCAACCGTTGAACCGTGACCTACGGCGCGGCGATCTGCAACTGCCCGAGCGGCAGCCAGCGCTGGCTCAACTCCCGCCAATCGTCGGCACCAGTCACACCGAACGCCAGCAGGTACGGGCCCTGCACCAGCTCGATCCGTTCGCCGGCGGGGATCGCCTGCTCCACACCGAAGGTCGCGTCCGGGTGGTGCATGCCGTCAAAGTCGGAGAAACTGACGTGCCAGCCGCCCTGCGGCCCGAACGCACCGAACGCGCCGCCCAGCGCCGGGTCGGTGTAGGCGCCCAGCTGCCGATAGTAGTTCGGCACCGCCGGCCCGCCCGGCACGTCGTCCGTCCCGTCGCCGCCGATCGCCGGGTCGCAGAAGATGAACGCGCTCCACAGCGTCCAGGGCCGATCGCTGAGGTTCTCGTACCAGAGCGGCCGGATGAGCAGCACCGGCTCGTCGTCGACGCCGATCAGCCGCACGCCCGCACGGTAGCTCGCGCCGGTCGGCGTCTGGTAGCTGACCACCGCGTCGACCATCGTCGCCTCGGGCAAGTCGAAGGCCATCATTGACTCGACTCGGTTCGCACGGCTCCACGCGGCCGCACCGCCAACAATCTGGTGCGCGGCGGCGGAGACGCTGCCCAGTGCCAGGCCGTCAGCGACCACCGCGCGGACCAGCGGACCCGCACCCAGCGCCATGCTCCACGTGGTGCCCGCGGTCCGCAGCACGATTTCGTCGACCGGCCGCCCCGCCGGCCGCGCCGGCGGCGTCCAGGCGGCGCCCGGCGCCAGCGTCCTGATGCGGC
>DHNJ01000312.1:0-423 GCA_002409445.1 Armatimonadetes bacterium UBA5419
CCTACGACCGGCTGGTCGCCGCGGCGGAGACGGTGCGGGTCGTGGGCGCGGAGTGAGGGTCCGCACGGCGGGCCACGCTTGTGCTATCGTACGCGCCATGGCGGCGCGCGAGCGAAGCGCCGCAGAGGAGCGGTAGATGAAACTGGCATTGTTGAGCGGCGCGCATGTCCACACGCCGGGCTATCTGAAGACCATTCGCGAGAGCGACGACCTCGAGCTGGCCGTGGTGTGGGACGACATGGCCGAGCGTGGGCAGCAGATCGCCGAGGAGATGGGCTGTGCCTACACGGCTGATTTGGCCGCGGCGCTGGCCACCCCCGGGCTAGAGGTGGCGGTGATTTGCGCGGACAACGCGAGCCATCGGCCGTTGGTCGAGGCGGCGGCCGCGGCGGGCCTCGATATCTTCTGCGAGAAGCCGCTGGC
>DHNJ01000312.1:602-922 GCA_002409445.1 Armatimonadetes bacterium UBA5419
GTCGAGGACGCGGACGCGATGCTCGCGGCGGTTGAGAACGCCGGCGTGAAGTGCGTCATCGGCTTCTTCCAGCCGTACCCCGGCGCGGCCCTCGCGGCGCGCAAGTTCCTGGCCGAGGGCGGCCTGGGCAAGGTCACCCACCTCTGGTACCGCAACGCGCACCACGCGGCCTACGGGCGCTGGTTCGACGCGCCGGCCTTCCAGTGGTTCACGCAGAAGGAGAAGTCGGGCGGCGGCGCGTTCTGCGACATGGGCGCGCACGCGATGCATTTCGCGCGCCTGGTCTTCGGGCCGGTCGCCAGCGTGCAGGCGGACATCTC
>DHNJ01000312.1:1048-4699 GCA_002409445.1 Armatimonadetes bacterium UBA5419
GCCAGCGTGCAGGCGGACATCTCGAACAAGTCCGGCGAGTACCCCGGCGTTGACGACCACGGCGTGGCGCTCCTGCAGTTCACCAGCGGCGCGACCGGCGTCCTGGTCGCCTCGTGGGTGCAGACCGGCGGGCCGGGCGGGCTCGAGGTGATCGGCTCCAAGGGCCGGCTGCGGCTCGATGGCGGCAAGGCCGTCGTGACCCCGTTCGCCGACGGCCGCGGCGGCGAGAGCTACGAGCTGGAGGCCCTGCCGAGCGAGCCGACGCACCTGCAGCGCCTGTTCGACCTGCGCGACGGCAAGCTCGACGCGAGCGAGGCGACCTACGACCTGCAGTGCGCGCGCGACGCCGTGGCGATCAGCGTGGCCGCCTACGAGTCGGCGCAGACCGGCCGCCGGGTCGAGATCGCCTAGCGTGGCTGAGACCAAACGACGAGCGCCGGGCGAGCCCCCCGAGGTCCGCTCGCCGCAGACCGACGCCGAGTGGGACGCCAGCGAAGCGCTGATGCTGCGCGAGTTCTACCCGAACGTCGACATCGAACAACGCCTGGCCGCCGCCCGTCAACGACGCGCGGCGGCCAGCCCGGCCCATCGACCCGACTGGGCCAGTCGCGCCGCCTTCAAGGACGGCGTGCTCGTCGGCCGCTACAACCTGCAGCTGCGCCACCTGCGTCACGGCCCGGCGCGCATCCTGACCGGCTGCGTGGGCGGGGTGGTCACCGCCGAGGAGGTGCGCGGGCAGGGCTATGGCCGGGCGCTGATGCGCGACGCGACGGCTCTGGCCCAGCGCGAGCGCTGGCCGTTGCTGCTGCTCGCGGGCATCGCCAACTTCTACGGCAAGCACGGCTACCGCGTCTGCTGCACCAACGCCGAGCACTCGGTCGACCTGGCCAAGGTGCGCTGGCCTGAGCACCCGACGCACACCGTGCGCGACGCCGCGCGGGCGGACGCGGCCGACCTGCTGCGGCTCTACCAAGGTACCTACCACGAGGTGCTCGGCAGCTTCGACCGCGAGGTCGAGGCGCAGCGGTACCGCCTGGGCCTCTCGGACGAGCAGCGCCTGCTGAAGGTCGCCTGCACGGCCGACGGGCGGGTCGAGGGCTACCTCTACCGCAGCGGCGACGCCTGGGCCTACGAGGCGCACGAGATGGCCGCGAGCAGCGAGGGCGCGACACTGGCCCTGCTCGCCGCCCATCGCGACCTGGTGCCGGAGGCGACGCATCTCAAGTGGCAACTGCCGCTGGGCAGTCGCGAACTGGCCTGGCTACAGGCGCACGCCGACCTGTACAGCGGCTGGCACAGCCCGCGGCAGGCCGGCTGGCAGGCGCGGCTGGGCGACGTGGGCGCCTGGTGCGAGGCGATGCTGCCGGTCTGGGCCGAGCGCTGGGGCGAACGCGCGCCGCGCAAGCTGGTGCTGAGCATCGGCGAGGCCGAGTACGGCCTGCAACTGGGCCCGGGGCGGGCAGTGCTGGTCGCGCCGGCCGGCCCACGCGCGCGCTGGGCGCCCGAGGCGCTGGTCCAGGCGATGTGGGGCTACCAGCCCGTCGCCCGCTTCCTCGACCGGCCAGACCTGCTGACCGCCGAACCGGGCGCGGCCGAGATGCTGGCCATTCTGTTCCCCGTGCAGCACCCGTTCATCCCGCATTCCGACGACTTCTAGAGGCTGACCATGAGCGCTTGGAACCCTGTTGTGATCACCTCCGACGAGGACGTCGAGGAGCTGTTCGTCGCCGTCGCCCGCGTCTGGTGGCCGCACGCCGACCCGCGCCGCGCGGCGCGCCGGCTGCGCTGGCGCTGGGGGCAGACCGCCGACCACCTGGCCTACCTGGGGCAGGCGGGCGGCGAGGGCATGCTCGGCGGGGCGCAGCTGCAGCGCCGGGCGTTGCGCTTCGGGCCGGCGCGGGTCGAGGTGGCCCTGCTGCGCCAGCTCGTCGTCGACGCCGACCATCGCGATCAAGGCCTCGAGCAGGCGCTGTGCGAGCGGGCCGCCGAGGTCGCCGCGGAGGCGGGTTGCCCGCTGCTGCTGGTCCGGCTGCGGCCGGGGTGGTCGGCCGAATCGGGCTTCGTCCGCATCCACGACCCGCTGGTCGTCGGCTGGCCGATGGAGCAGGGGCGCGCGCTGCCGCCGCGGCCGGAGCGGGTGCGGCCCGTCGGCCTGCACGATCTGGCCGAGTTCGAGGCGCTTTGGACCGAGTACTTCGCGCCGCACCTGGGTGCCAGCTGGGACGACGCGGCGGACCTGCGGGGCAAGCTGAACGGCCTGTTGCCGCTCAACCCGCCGGTCTTCGCCCTGGACGAGGCCGGTGCCGTGCGCGGCTGCTTCGTGCCCGGCGCCGGCTGGCCGCGCGGGCCGCAGGCGGTGGTCGCGCTCGACGCCGAGGCGATCCGCGATCTGCGCGCGTTCCACGCCCACCGCACGGGCGCTTGGGGCGCGACCGAGGAGCTGCGCTGGGTGGTCCCCGCGGACTCGCCGACGGTCGCCGCGGCCCAGGAGCTGGGTGCCACCGTCGAGCGCGAGGACGACCCGACGACCGGTCCCGCGGCGCGCTTGACCGACCGCGCGCGGCTGCTGGCCGACCTCGAGCCGCTGTTCACCGAGCGCGCCGGCGACCTGCGGCCCGACTTCGCCCAGGCCAGCGACGCCGACCTGTGCCAACTGGCCTTCGCCTACCGTCCGCCGGCCGACCTGGGCCTGAACGATCCGGCCTGGGCCGCCTGCTTCCCGCCGGCGACCGCCTGGCTGGGTGACCTCGTCGGCCGCTAGTCCGCCGCCGCCGCCGCCGCTGCGCCGCGGACGAGCTGGCTGATGCTGTGCTCGGTGTTGGCTGGTAGCAGCGCTGGCAGCGCCGCGCGTTCGGCCGCCGAGCTGAGCGCGACCAGCGCCTGCGCCGCGGCGTAGCGGGTGTCGACGGCGTTGGCGTCGTCGGCGAGGATCGCCAGCAGCGGCGCGATCGCCCGCCGGTCGCCCAACCGCCCCAGCGCCCAAGCCGTCTCCGCGCGCCAGCACGGGGTCGGGTCGTTGTGCAGGAAGAGCACGCCGACGCCGAGCGGGTCGGGCCGGCCGTCGGCGGCCTCGGGCGGGCTGGCCAGGCCGGCGAGCAGCGCGTCGACCGCCGCGCGGCTGCCGTCTTGGCCCAGGGTGCGGGCCAGGTAGAACGAGACCCAGTGGCGCAGAGGCAGCTCCTCGATGACGGGGATGCCGCGGTCGAAGACGCGCGGCAGCGTCATCGGCTGGGTGCTCCAGTGCTCGTAGCGGGCGATGATGCGCGGCAGGTAGGCGGCCGGCGGGCCGAGCGCGCTGAGCGTCTGGGCGGCGCGGATCTCGGCCCCGGGCGAGCCGGCCCAGGCGCCGTGGCGCACGCTGATCGCCTCGGCCAGCTCGGGGACGCTGCGCGCGGCCGGGTCGCCGAGGAGCGCGAGGCAGGTCTCGACCAGGTCGTCCAGCAGCCCCGCGCGGCGCAGCACACGGCCGGCCAGCCGCTCGTAGTCGTCGGTGGCGTAGGCCAACAAGCGGTCCGGGTCGGTCGGTAGCGAGCGCAAGATGGCCGGCGCCAGCGGCGCGGCGGCGGTCGAGCCCCGGTGGTCGAGCGCGGCCAGCAGCAGCGCGTGCGGCGGCGAGGCGTGGCAGGCCATCAGCGCGTCGTGGTCGCCGTA
>DHNJ01000231.1 GCA_002409445.1 Armatimonadetes bacterium UBA5419
GTCCTCCATATCCGTTTCGTCGAGGCCGCGTCGTCGCCGCGCATGGCCACCGCCGGCGGCGTCCCCGCCGCCCGCCGCGCCGGCACCCAGGCGGCGACCATGCCCACCGTCACCGCCATCGCCGCCGCCTCGACCATGACCAGCGGGTGCGGCCGCGTGATCATGTCAGGCACGCGGATCACGCCCTGGTACAGCCCGAGCAGCCAGATGCTGGCCAGATGACCGCCGATGACCCCGGGCAGCGCACCGAGGCTGCTGACCAGAACGCCCTGGGCCAGGTAGTGCCAGAGCACCTCGCGCTGGCCCAGGCCGCTGGCGCGCAGGAAACCGATGACGCCGGTCTGCAGGCGGATCACACGGCTCAGCGAGCTGTACAGGCTCAGCGCGGCGGCGAACATGAAGAGGACGGGGAAGGCAAGACTCATCGTCCGCCAACCCTTCAGGTCCATCGCCAGCAGCCGCGCGCTCGGCTGGTCCAGCCGCGTCCACCAGCTGCGCAGCCCGTAGCGCTCGCCCAGCGCGCGCATCGCCCGCAGGATGTTCTCCGCCTGCTCCGGCGCGCACAGCACGTGCACCTCGGTGATCACCTGTCCCAGCCCGAGCCAGGCGCGCAGCGCGTCGTCCTCGATCCAACAGACGCCGAAGCTGTCCGGCGCGACCATCGGCGACTCTTTGTCCGGCGTCGGGTAGAGGTACTCGGGGCTCGTCGCCAGGCCGACGACGACGAAATCGTGACGCACGCCGAGGTAGCCGCCGGTGATCAGGTCGCCCGGCCGCAGGCGGTTGGCGGCGGCGAACTTCTGCTCCAGGACCGCCTCGCCCCGCCCGTTGACATCGCGGCCGCGGACGATGCGGTAGCTGTTGATCGGCTCGCGGCCACCCGCGGGCACACCGACAAACCGCCCCATGACCCGCGAGCGCGGCCGGTCGCGCAGCGTGATCACTCCGTCCTTGACCCGCCGGCCGATGGCCACCTCGACCCCCGGCAGCTGGCGCACCGCGTCGACCAGACTGGCCGGCGCGCTCTGCACCAGGATCGTCGCCTGGCCGAAATGCTCCTCGGCATAGAACCGGTCGATGCTGCTCTCGAGGTTGGTCCGCGCCTGGGCGAACAGTACGTACAGGCTGACGCCGACGGCGACCAGCGCCATCAGCGACAGGCTGGTGCCGCCCAGCGCGCGGGTGTCGCGCCAGACCTTCAGCGCGAGCAGCGCGGTCAACCGCGGGCCTGGGGCGCGGCTCACCTCACATCTCCAAGTCGCGCGGCGCGCGCGGCGCGGCCTGCGCCTCGGTCGAAACCACCTGCCCCGAACTGAGCCGCAAGACCAGGTCACCCGCCGCCGCGTAAGCCTCGTTGTGCGTGACCATCAGCACCGTGATGCCCGCCTCGCGCGTCCGCTCCCAAAGCAGCTGCAGCACCGCGCGGCCGGTCTCGCCGTCGAGCGCGCCGGTCGGCTCGTCCGCCAGCAGGATCGCCGGCCGCTTGACCAGCGCGCGCGCGATCGCCACCCGCTGCTGCTCGCCGCCCGAGAGCTGGCTGGGGTAGTTGTTGCGCCGCTCGGCCAGGCCGACCGCGTCGAGCATCGCACCCGCCTCCGCGCCCTGGCCGACCAGCTCGCCGATCAGCTGCACGTTCTCCAGCGCGGTCAGCGTCGGCACCAGATTGAACAGCTGGAAGACGAAGCCGATCGTGTCGCGCCGATAGGTCGTCAGCCGCTCGTCGTCGAGACTGCCCAGCGTCACGCCCATCACCGTCAGCTCGCCCGCGCTGGGCTGGTCCAGACCGCCGATCAGGTTCAGTAGCGTCGTCTTGCCCGAGCCGCTCGGCCCCAGCAGCACCACGAACCGGCCCGCGGGGATCGTCAGGTCGACATCGCGCAGGGCGTGCACCGTCACCGCGCCGAGCTGGTACTCCTTGCTCAGCCCGCGCGCGACGATCGCCGGCGGCACGGTTCCGTTGGTCAGCGCACCGTTCACGACGGCTCCTCGCCGGCCCCCAGCTCGTCGCGCAGGTACGCCTCGCCCTCCCAGACCGTCGGCCGCACACGCTGGCCCGCCTCCAGCTCGATCGCCGGGCCCATCAGTTGTCCGCCCGCGCCCGTCTCGACGACCACCCGCTGGCCCGCCTCCAGGCCCGCGAGGATCGACACGTAGCGCAGGTTCGTCGGCCCCGTGCGCACCTCGACACGGTGCAGAATGTTGTCGTCGTCGACGCGCCAAACCGTCGAGTGCGCGCCGCTCTTGGTCACCGCGCCGGCGGGCACCAGCAGCGCCTGGTCGACCATCGGCACCTCGCCGTCGATATCGACCGCCGCGCCGACGGGCAGGTTGAAGCCGGGCGACTCGACCGACAGGAGCACGCGCACCTGCCGCGACGAGCCGGGCACGTCCTCGCGCGGGACCGCCTCGCCGCCGACCGACTCGACCCGCACGTCCCACGGCCGCGCCAGATAGCCGCCGGCGCGCGCCGTCAGCGCCACACCGGGCCGCAGCCAGCCTGCGTCCTCGGCATCGAGGAAGGCCACCAGCTCCGGCCGCCCATCGCGCACGACCCGCAGCACCGGCATGCTCGGCTGCACCGCCGAGCCCTCCTGGCGATGGATCTGCACCACACGGCCGGGCCACGGCGCGTCGATCGACTCGTCCTCGGCCGAGATGCTGCCCATCATCCCGCCCGCGTCGCGCCGCAGCCGCGCCAGCGGCTCACCCGCGCCGACCTGGTCGCCCTCGCCCACGTACAGCTGCGCCACCGTGCCGCTCGAGCCGAAGCCCAGGTCGGCCGACTCGCCATCGACCCGGCCGCTAGCGGCGATGGTCAGGCGCAGCGGGCCCTCGAAACTGGTGCTAACCTGGACCGGCGGGACGCTGGCGCGTTGGCCCGACCAGACGAGGTAGAGCACCACCACCGCGGCGACGAGCAGCCAGCGGTTGCGCCGGTTCGCCCACAACTGTTTGAGCTTGGTCATCGGGAACGTCTATCCACAGGAGCCGTCTTGGTTATCATACTGCCGTATATGAGCAAGTTGTTTGGCCGACCCATTCTGTTCGCGCTCGCCTGCGCGCTCGGGCTACCGCTAGCCCCCGCCGCGGCCGCGCCGCCCGACGCCGCCCAGGCCGACGCCGCCCGCGCCA
>DHNJ01000039.1 GCA_002409445.1 Armatimonadetes bacterium UBA5419
GGAGCACCAGCTGCGGCCGGCCCGGTCCGCCCGCCGGCCCGCCCAGCAGGCGAGCCACGGCGCGGGCCGTCAACTCCTCGACCGGCGGTGCGACGGTGGTCAGCGGCGGGTCGGCCGCCGCGCCGAGCGCCAGGTCGCCCCAGCCAACCACGGACAGGTCCTTGGGCACACGCGCCCCCAGCCGCCGCGCCTGGCGGATCGCCAGCATCGCGGCCAGATCCGAGGTGCAGACCAGCGCCGTGGGCCGCGTCTTGCGCCCGCGCAACAGCTCGCGCAGCGCCTCGCGGACGCTGCCGCTGGTCGGCTCGGGGCTCACGATCGCGTCCGCCGGCTGACCCTTGGCCGTCATCGTCTCGGTGAACGAAGTCTCCAGCGCCGGGTCGGGCGGGCAGGCCAGCAGGGCCACGCGCCGGTGTCCCCGCTCGAAGAGGTGGTCCAACGCCGGGCCCAGTGGTGGCCCGCCGTGGTGCGGCTGCGCGGCGGCTAGCGGCACCCGGCCCGCCGCCAACAGGTCCGCGAGCTCCGCCTGCCGCGTCGCCGACAGATCCCAGGCCAGCACGCCGGCTGGCCGCAGCTCCAGGATGGCCTCGGCCGCCGCCCGTAGTTCGCGCCCGCGGCTGCCACAGATCATCACCTGCACGCCGTGGCCCGTGCCCTCCGCGACCTTCATCGCCGCCGCTAGGCACCGCGCGTTCAGCTCGTCGGCCGGGTCGGCCAGCAGCACGCACAGGACCGGGCTGCGCTCCGCCGGCAGGCTCGCGCGCTGGTAACCCAGGCGCGCCGCGGCGGCCTGCACCCGCTCGACGGTCGCGGTGGCGATGCCCACCGCCGCATACCGCCCAGCGAGCACCACCGACACCGTCGAGCGCGACACGCCCGCCTCGGCGGCGATCTGCGCCTGTGTGACCACGGCCATGGACATCCCTCAATCACCGGGCTAACTCATGTGAGCCCGGTCTAACTCCGTTAGCTTAGGCTGGTTCCGGGCAGTGCGCGCGACTTGGCCGGCGCGGCGTCGTCATCGTCGTCGACCAGCCGCAGCCCGACCTCGCGCAGCGCGCGCGGGTCGTAGGCCGACGGGCAGCCGAGCATCAGGTCGCGGCCGGTCGAGGTCTTGGGGAAGGCGATCACCTCGCGGATATCGACCTCCGCCGCCTCCTGGCCGGCGAGGATGCCGCAGATACGGTCGAAGCCGAGGCCCACGCCACCGTGCGGTGGCGCGCCGTGGCGGAACACTTCGAGCAGGAAACCGAAGCGCTCAGCCGCCTCAGCCCGCGGGATCCCGATGACCTCGAGCACCCGCAGCTGAACCTCGGGGTCATGGATGCGAATGCTGCCGCTGCCCAGCTCGGCGCCATTGCAGACCAGGTCGTACAACTGCGCGATGACGGACAGCGGGTCGCTCTCCAGCATCTCCAGGCACTCGGGCCGCGGCATCGAGAACGGGTGGTGCATCGCGTCGTAGCCGCCGGTCTCGGGGTTGGCCTCGAAGAGCGGGAAGTCGGTGACCCAGAGCATGTCGATGCGGTTGCGGTCGACCAGCTCGAGCTGGTGCGCCAGACGCACGCGCAGGCGGCCCAGCGCCTCGGCGACAACCTTCGGCCGGTCGGCGACGAACAGCAGGATGTCGCCCTCGCGCGCCCCGAAGCGCTCGAAGATCGCCTGCTGAATCGGCTCGGCGATGAACTTGAGGATCGGGCTGCGCGGCCCCTCGGCGTCGATCGCGATCCAGGCCAGCCCCTTGGCGCCAAACTCGCCCGCGTAGGCGGTCAGTTCGTCCAGCTCACGGCGGCTCAAGCGACCTTGGGCCGGCACGCAGATGCCCTTGACCTGCCCACCACCCGCGACCACCGCGCGGAAGACCTTGAAGTCGGCGTCGGCGACCAGGTCGCTGATCTCGGTCAGCTCGAGGCCAAAGCGGGTGTCTGGCTTGTCGGAGCCAAACCGCCGCATCGACTCCTCAAAGGTCAGCCGCGGGAACGGCGCCTCGATCGTCAAGCCGTTGGAGGCGAAGACCGCGACCATCAGGCCTTCGATGGTGTCGAGGACCTCGTCCTGATCGACGAAGCTCATCTCGAGGTCGATCTGCGTGTGCTCGGGCTGGCGGTCGGCGCGCAGGTCCTCGTCGCGCAGGCAGCGCGCCAACTGGAAGTAGCGGTCGCAGCCAGCGGCCATCAGCGTCTGCTTCATCAGTTGCGGAGACTGCGGCAGAACGTACGAGGTGCCCGGCTGCAGGCGGCAGGGCACGAGGAAGTCCCGCGCGCCCTCCGGCGTCGCGCGCAGCAACAGTGGCGTCTCAATCTCGAGGAAGCCGTGGTCGGAGAGGTGCTCGCGCGCCGCACGGGCCGCGTCGTGGCGGATCCGCAGGTTGCGCTGCATCTCCGGCCGGCGCAGGTCGATGAACCGATAGCGCAGCCGCTGCTCCAGGCCGACCTCGGTATCGTCCAGCTCGAACGGCGGGTGCTCGGCGCGGCACAGTAGCGTGATCTCCTGGGCAATGATCTCGACTTGGCCGGTCTCCAGCCGTGGGTTCTCCAGGCCCTCGCCGCGCGCCGCAACGGTCCCCACGACCTCAAGCACGTACTCCGCGCGGCTCTCGTCGGCGACGGCATGCACCGCCGGGCCCCCGCGCTCGGGGTCGGCGACGATCTGCAGCAGCCCGGTCCGGTCGCGCAGGTCCAGGAAGATGACCCCGCCGTGGTCTCGCCGGCTGTTCACCCAGCCTTTGACGCAGACCGTCTGCCCGACCTCATGAAGCCGGGGCTGACCGCAATAGTGTGTACGCCGCATGTGCTCGATACCTCGCGAATGACGTTATATCGCGGTTTGGGCGTGGCGTCTAGGGGCTCCGACCCCGATCTAAGCCTGTTAGACCGCACAAACCGGCCTCGTGCCACCCGCCACCCCTCGGAGTCGCTATAATGGGGGCGAGGCGGAACGTAGCATGAGCTGGTTGGACCGGATACGCAGGGCCGCGGCCAAGGCCGCCGGGCAGGCGGCGGAGGGGGCCGAGCGGCTGGCCAAGCAGGTCGCCGCGAGCAACACCGGATTCATCGCCGAGGGCGCCCAAGAGCTGCTCGCCGAGCGCGAGTACCACCGCGCGCGCGAACTCGCCACCGACAGCCTAGACCGCGACAAGGCCGCGCAGGTCATCGAGATCCTCACTCCGTACGCCGACGTGGACTGCGCGCACAACGTCCTGATCGCCAAGCTTCTGGCCGACGCACACAACGCCCTGGACCAGGACGAGCAGGCGTTCGCGGCCTACAACCAGGCGCTCCGGCTGCTGCGCGACCCGCGCCAGGCGATGGATTCCGAGCGACAGATCCTCGATGACCAGGAGCTGCTGAGCCACGAGTTCGAGGCCGACCTGCTGCTCAAGGTCGCCGCGCTGTCGCTGGCCCTGGGCGACCCGGCCAACTGCTACCAAACCGCCGCCGAGGCCCAGCGCCTCGACCGCAACGCCCACCTGGCCTACTACCTCCAGGCCGCCGGCCTGCTGGGCCGTGGGCGGCCGGCCGACCTGGTTATGGACCTGTTCGTCAAGGCGTTGGGCGAGGTGCCCGCCGACACCGTCCGCGGCTGGGTCCGCGACCTGATGCCGGACCAGGCGGAACAGTTTGAACGGCTAGCCCTATGAGATGGTGGCGCCGGCTGCGGGTGCAGCTCCGGCGCTGGTGGCGCGGCCGCTGGCGCCGGGCCGAGGAGCGCCGTATCCTGCGTCGCATCTCCGCACCCGCCGTGGCCCAACGGCTCGCCGACGGCCCCCCGGCCGAACGCGATGCCCTGAGCACTGCCCTGCTGCGCCTGCGCGAGACGGTCGCCAACGGGCGCCTCGCCGACCTGACCCTCGCCTGGTACGCGGTTGACGAGGCCAAGGCCGCCGCCGTGCGCTACAGCCTCGCGGTCCCCGCCGCCCACCCCGCCGTGCTCGACGAAGAGCTGGCCCTAGCCCAACGGCTCTGGCGCAAGGAAACCAAGACCGAACCGGACCTGGCCACGTTGCTCGCCGCTGAGCCGGCGACCCTGCCCCAGGTCCACTACCGGCTGCTGGTCGCCCTGCTACCCACCGCGCTGGCCGCGGGCGGCGACCTGGCGCGCACCGCGCTCGAAGCTGCCTACGAACACCTCCGCGCCGGCACCGGCGTGCCCTCGCCCTATGGCCGCTGGCTGCTGGCCGAAGCGGTCTGTCGCGCCGGCCGCGACACCGAGGAGCTGGCCCGCCAACGCGAGCGGTTCCGCCTGGTGACCACCGATCAGCGCGCCGAAGACGGCTCGTTGCTCGCGTTCGTCGCCGGCGGCGAGTTCGACCTGCCGCAGCCCGTCTCGCTCAGCCTGCTGCTCGACCTGCCCGGCCTGCCGACCCGCACCGAGGGCCTCAAACGCGACGCTCCGCGTGAGATCGCCCAACTATTCCTCGGCCTCACCCCGCGCAGCCGCGAGCAGTTCATGCGCGCCTTCCGCCGCCGCGAGGACGCCTACCGCAGCGGCCGCCCCTGGACCCGCCCACCGCACCTGCCCTCGGAGGGCACGGTCTTCCTCTGCGGCCGGGTCCACGTCACCTCCTTCTTCATCGACCGCGAGCCGATCACCGTCGGCCAGTACGCTCGTTTTGTCGACGCCCACGAGCTGTGGCGGCCGTCCCGCGCCTCGCGCTTCGCGGTCGATCGCGATACCTACCTGCACGGTTGGCGCCACGACGCCCCGCCGCCGGGCACCGCGCAGCTGCCAGTGACCAACATCAGCTACCAGGCCGCGCGCGCCTACCTGGCCGCCGCGGGCCGGCGGCTGCCGACCGAGGCGCAGTGGCTGCTGGCGCTCGTCGGGCCCGATCTGCCCGAAACCCGCCAGATGCCGCCGGGCAGCCGGCCCTCGTTCGACCCGGCCGACCGCGCCGTCTACGCCGCGCGCGCCGGCGAGCGAGGTCTGGGCCTGCACCTGCCCGAGCGGCTCGACGACTACGACGGCTGCTGCGCGAACCTGCCGTACGACCCAGACCACGTGGTCCACGACCCGCGTGGGCCCGATCGCGGCACGGCGCACATCTGGCGCACGCCGACCGCGCGCGGCCCCGTCCCCGACCGCGCGGGCGACGCCAACCTGACCTTCCGCGGCGTGCTCAGCGCGGTTAGCGTCTGGACCGAACGCGTCTCGTAGGTCGTTGACGCCAGGGGGTGAATACGCGTCATATTCTGCAAAGGCGGAGGGTGTGAGATGAGGCAGCGGCGATGGCTCTTTGCTCTGCTGGGCGGGGCGCTGGTCCTCGGCCTAGCCGGCTGTGGCGCGGCCATCCGGTGGGACAGCGGTAACCCCGGTGCCGCCAATGCGGGCTACGCCCGGCCGATCAGCGGCCGCTACACCGGCCGCCTGCGCGGTGATCAAGCCGAAGGCACGATCAGTCTGCGCATGGTCACCTCGACCACCGCGACCGCCAGCGTCCTGCTCGACGGCGAGCGCTATACCCTGCGCGGCACGATGCTCTCCAGCAGCCGCCTGCGCCTGACCGGCGCCGGGCTGCTGATCGACGGCGCCTTCCGCGGTGCTTATCACCCCCAGGACAGCAGCTACTACGAGCCTCGCGGCGTCGAGTTCCGCGGCACCTGGGAATCGACCAACGCAGGCCAGGGCGAGGGCACCGTCTTCGCCTGGCACGACGCCTGGCCGCCACAGCTCAGCTACTACGACAGCTGGTACAACGACTACTACTGGTGGGGCGGGACCGGCACGAACACCGGCGGCGGGACCACGCTGCCGCCGACATCCGACACGGGCGGTTCGACTGGTGGCTCCACCGGCGGCACCACCGCACCGCCGAGCGGCGGGGGCGGGGGCGGGGCCGGGGGCTCGGGCTTGACCAGCTCGCAGCCCGCCAGCAGGACGCAGATCACCAGCGCCATCCAGCGCCGCTTGCTGCCAATCGCCATCAGACCGTCCTCCCGCACACGCCGTTCGAGTATAGCATTGCCCGCCCACCGCCGCCATGGCGGGGGTGGGGCGGCATGGGGGAGCCGTGGTTGACGTCGCCGGGACCGGCCCGGCCAGGACCGCGGACCCTGTCGTGCCGCGGCCCCCTAGTTGTACCGCCGCCGCTCCGGCGGCAGCGGTACAATGCGGCGGCAGCCCACGCAGCGGGCCACCCTAACTGGGACCGCGGACATGTTGTCCGCTCCATAGACTCGGCCGTAGCGTAGCGGAGGCCGAAGCAAGATCGGATGAATGGTGCCGTCGAGGCGGCGGCGGTCCCTGTAGGGTGGGTCCGGGCTTCCGGAGGTCAGGCTCGGCTAAGCTGATCCGTGCACTCACCAGCCGCTGCCGCCGGAGCGGCGGCGGTACAACTAGGTGGTCCCGGGCAGCGCCGGCGGTCCCTTGGCGCGTGCTGTCCACGATGCTATGGTTGGGCCATGCTCGATATACGCCTGATTCGTGAAGATCCCGCGGCCGTGGAGGCCCAGTTGCGGCGGCGCGACCCCGAGGCGTCGCTGGGTGGGGTGTTGGAGGCGGATCGCCGGCGGCGCGACCTGCTGGGCGAGGAGGAGGGGCTCCGTGCGCGGCAGAAGTCGGTCGGGCCAGAGATGGCCAAGCTGCGCGCGGCGGGTGAGGACACCAGCGCGCTGACCGCGGAGATGAGCCAGCTTAAGGCCCGCCTACAGGAGCTGACCGAGCTGCGCCGCGTGGCCGACGCCGACCTCGAGGCGGCGTTGCTCGATCTGCCGAACCTGCCGCACGAGAGCGTTCTGGCGAGCACCGACAAGAGCCTCAACGAAGTCATCCGCCTGCACGGCGAGGCGCCGCGTTTCGACTTCGAGCCGCGGCACCACGTGGCCCTCGCCGAGTCGCTCGGTCTGGTCGATTTCACGCGCGGCGCGAAGGTCACCGGCAGCGGCTGGCCGTGCTACCGCGGCTGGGGCGCGCGGCTGGAGTGGGCGCTGATCCAGTTCTGCGTCGCGCGCGGCGTGGCCCAGGGCTACGAGCCGATCCTGCCGCCGCTGGCGGTCAACGCCGACGTGATGACCACGGCCGGCGTGCTGCCCAAGTTTGACGACCAGGTCTACCACGCCGAGCGCGATGATCTGTACCTGATCCCGACCGCCGAGATCGTCCTGACCGGCCTGTACAGCGACGAAATCCTCGAGATCGACCAACTGCCGCTGCGGATGATGGCCTACACGCCGTGTTTCCGCCGCGAGGCGGGGGCGCACGGGGCGGGCGAGCGCGGGCTGATCCGCATCCACCAGTTCAACAAGGTCGAGCGGTACATCCTGGCCACGCCGGAGACTAGCTATGACGAGCTGGAGGCGCTGACCGTGCAGGTCGAGGGGCTGGTCGCCGAGCTGGGCCTGCACTTCCGCACGACGCGGCTGGTGACCGGCGACCTGGCGCAGCAGGCGGCGAAGACCTACGATATCGAGGTCTGGCTGCCGGGCCAAGAGGCGTACCTGGAGGTCAGCTCGGCGAGCAACTGCGAGGCCTATCAGGCGCGCCGCGGCCGCCTGCGCTACCGGCCCGCGCCCGAGGCGGGCGGCGATGGCCGGCCGGCCAAGCCCGAGTTCGTGCACACCCTCAACGGCAGCGCGCTGGCCACCTCGCGGCTGCTCGCGGCGATCCTCGAGACCTACCAGCAGGCGGACGGCAGCGTGCTGATCCCCGAGGTCCTGCGGCCGTGGCTCGGGGGCGCCGAGCGGCTCACTGCGTAGTTTCGAGCACCTCCAGTCGGGTCGAATCGAGCCAGACGCGCGAGCGCTCGACGCCGATCCAGCGCACGACGACCTGCGTTACGCCCTCGGGAATCGTCGCCTCCGCGCGGAACTCGCGCCAGTCGAACGGCGCGCTGGCGCGGTCGGTGCCCAGCCGCCAGTCGACGATCTGACCCGCCGCGTCGAAGCCAGCGATCTGCAGCTCGATGTCGCGCCCGGCCTCGGCCCGCGCCCAGCCCGTGGCGACCAGGCGCTGGCCGACGGTCACCGGCTGGCGGCTGTCCGGCGTCCAAGCCCAGTCGCGGTCGCCGTCGAAGCTGACCACCGCGCCGAGCCCGGTGCGGCCCGGCCCACTGACGGTGCCGCCGGTGTTGTCGCGCGACCACCAGCGCCAGCCGGCCGGCGCATCGCCCATGACGCGCTCGAACTCACCATTTGACGGCAGGCCGCTGGCCACGGCCCGCGCGGTCCAGGACTCGGTGCCGACACTCATCGTCGCGGTCACCTCGGTGTCCGCCTGCGCGGCGAGCCGGGCGGTGACCACGCGGCGCTGGCCCATGCCCAGGTCGAGCATGACCGAAGCCGGCTCGATCGTCGTGTCGCCCGCGCTGAGCCGCAGCAGGCCGTGCAGCGGGCGGTCGAGCGGGGCGGAGACGACGGCGACCACCGCGCGCGGGTCGCCGCCGGCACCGACGCGAAGGTTGACGTTCGGCGCCTCGGCCTCGAAGTTGGCGCTGTGGCTGGGCGACTGCATGTAGCCCTGGGCCAGGAGGGCTAGGTCGGCGCGGTAGATCGGGTCGGCCAGGAGCGTCGTGCGGCGGTCGAAGGCCGGCTCAGAGGTCGTGTAGATGCGCACTTCCCCGCCCGTGCTGGTGACGATCTCCTCGCGCCAATCGCCCACCACGTCGGCGATCATTAGCACCGAGCCGGTGGTCGCCGCGCGCACGCCGAGGCTGTCGAAGTCGACGACCTGGCCGCGGACGATCAGCTCGCGCTGCAGGTCGGCGTCCCAGTAGGCGGTGTGGTGGCCCCAGCCTAGGTCCAGCTCGCGGTCCAGCAGCGTGCCGTCGGCGGCGTGCAGCCAGCGCTCGCCGATCGGCTTGTGGTCGGCGGAATCGGCGCCGTAGGCCTCCGCCCCGGGCCATTCGGGCGCGATGTCCGAGCACATGCCGTGGCTATGGATGTGCGCGGTCGGCGTGTCGATGCCCCAGAGCCGTTCGCCGGTGGCCGCGTCGACCATGACCAGGCCGTTGTCGTTGCGCCGGCTCTCGATGCCGTAGTAGACCTCCAGGCCGGGCCGGCTGGGGTCGAGGTTGCCGATGTAGAAGTGGTCCGGGTGGCCGTAGCCGGTGGTCCAGAGGACGGTGCCGTCGTCGTCCAGGACGACGCTGCCGAGCAGGATCTCGTCGCGGCCGTCGCCGTCGAGGTCGGCGATGTGGGCGAAGTGGGCGCCTTGGCCGCGGACGCCGGGTTCGGCCGATTCGAAGACCCAACCGGCCTCGAGCCGGTCGCCGACGAGGTTCCAGGCGTGGGCCTTGATCGTGTTGTAGGTGCCGCGCAGGGCCAAGATGCTGGGCCGCTGGCCATCGAGCCAGGCAACGGCCAGCTGGTTGCGGCTGGCGTAGTTGTAGCCGGCCTCCTCGTCGCCGAAGCCGGTGCGATCGGGCCACGGCGCGCGCGCGCGTTCGGCGCCGGTCAGGCCATCGAGCACGAGCAGCCACTCGGGCCCGCTGCGGACCTTGCCGTCCGCGTCGCGCGGGTCGCCTTCGCCGGCCTTGAGAGCGACCTCGGCGCGGCCGTCGCGGTCGAAGTCGTAGACCAGGTAGGGCGAGTACCAGATGCCCCGCTCGATGCTCCAGCCCAGGTCATGGGTCCAGAGCACCTCGCCGTCGGCGCTTACCGCGTGCAGCTTGTAGGTCTCGGGCGACGGCTCCCAGTAGACGTGCCAGGGGTCGATGTTGCGGTTGGGCGATTTGAAGACGTAGTCGAGCCGCCCGTCACCGTCGAGGTCGCCCAGGCCGACTTTCTGCACGCCGCCCTCGAAGCCGGGCAGGGTCAGGTACGGCTGGGCCAGCGGGACGCAGCGGTCGAGGTCGCCCGACTCGACGCCGAGGTCGGTCGCGCGCAAGATGTAGGTGGCGGCCGGCGTGTCGCCCGCATGCCAGTAGTCGCTGGTCGCGGTGATCGGCGCGGCGTTGAGGCGGGTCAGGGCGCCGGCGGCGTCGGCGGCGTAGAGGTTGAAGCCGAGGTCGGCGGGGTCGCCCGGCAGCATGCGCCAGGAGACCAGGTGCCCGCCGACGGCCGGTACGGCGACCAGCGCGCGGTCGAGCGGCTCGGCCAGAGGATGAGCGGCGAGGATGGTGAAGAGCAAGGCCAGGCTGTACAATTCGCGCTCCACGAGGCGGTCAGCGACGCGCCTCTGTTACCTCTTGGCTTTTGGAGTGTCGAAACCTTCCGAGGTAAGTACGTCCTATGGCTTCGCCCAAGGCTCCGGCCAAGCCCAGCAGCAGTTCGCGCCGCCGCGGTAGCGGGGGTGGCGGTGGCCGCGCGGCCCAGCCGTCGAGCGCGCCGGCCAAGCCCGCGCGCCG
>DHNJ01000183.1:0-9884 GCA_002409445.1 Armatimonadetes bacterium UBA5419
TTGGCCAGCGCCTCGCGGCGGCCGGCGACGCCCGCGGCGGTGACCAGAGTGTCCTGGCTGCCGGGGTCGCCGATCTCGGCGAGGGCATAGAGCACGCTCTCGCGCAGGACCGGGTCATCGGTGCCGGCGAGCGCAAGGATCGGCGCTTGGGCGCCAGCCTCGCGCAGCTCACCCAGCGCGCGGACGATGTTGGCTTGCGAGCGGCCCTGGGTCTGACCCAGTGCGCCTTGCAATGCGGCGCGCGCGGCGGGCGTGCCCAACGCGGTCAGCAGCCGGGCGGCGAAGTCGTTCGAACCGTCGTCGGTCAGCCAGCCGCCGATCGTCGGCACGACCTCGTCATGGCCGAGGTACTGGAGGATCTGGACGATGCTGTTGCGCTGGGCGACGTCGGTCTGGGCGACCGCGGCGGCCAGCAACGCGTTGGAGACGAGCAGCCGCTGGGGCTCGCCCAGGGCGCGGCTGCGCTCGGCGAGGCCGTTGAGCGTGAACCAAGCCTTGGCTTCATCGGGCGTGCCGATGAGCGCGGCGACCTGGGCGATGCCGTCCGGCCCAAGGGCGATGATCTGGTCGAGGACGCCCTCGGCCTGGGTCATCGCCGCGGCGGGGTCGGCGGGGTTATCGATGGGCAACTGGCGGGCCAGGTCCTGGGCCGACTGGGCCCAGACCGAGAGGCTGAGAGCCAGGCTGACGAAGAGGGCGGACAGGTAGCGGCGCATAGCGCGGTTCCTTTCGGCGAGCGGTCCTTAGAGGTGCCAGGGCGCCCGGTAGGGCTGGTCGATCAGGCGGTTAGCGCCCTCGTCGTCGATGAAGCGCATCGTCTGCGAGTCGAAGTGGAGCTTGCGCCCGGTGCGGATCGCCGCGTTGGCCAGGTTGATGAGCGTGCAGCTGCGGTGGCCGTTGACCTCGTTGAGGGCGAAGGTCTGGCGGTTGCGCACGGCCTGGACGAAGTCGGTGACCTGCGGTGCCGGCTCGGGCAGCGTGGCCATCGCGTCGCGCAGGTCGGCCGGCTCGAGCCGGAAGCCTGGCCAGACCTTGCCCAGCGGACCCTCGATGTACGGCTGGTTGCGGGTGACCGAGGCGTCGTCGGGGACGGTGTCGGCTTCGAGGATGATCTTGCAGCCGTCCGCGTAGGTCATCTCGACCTGGTCCCAGGTCAGGCAGGCGTCGGGGTGCGCGGGCATGGGCGTCCAGGCCTGGATCTCGACCGGGCTCTCGTCGTCCTTGTCGAGGAAGTACTGCACCGGGTCGAGGTAGTGCTGGCCCATGTCGCCCAGGCCGCCGCCATCGTAGTCCCAGTAGCCGCGGAAGTTGCCGTGGCAGCGATGGGAGTTGTAGGGCTTGTAGGGCGCCGGTCCGAGCCAGAGGTCCCAGTCGAGGTTGGCAGGGATCGGTTCAGGCTGGAGGTTGGTGCGACCCTGCCAAGAGCCGACTTTCCAGTTGAAGCCGGTGTGGTGGCTGACGCGGACGGTCAGCGGCCAGCCCAGCAGGCCCGAGGAGACGATTTGCTTCAGCGGTCCGGCGGTCGTGCCGGAGCCGTAGAACCCGCCGTTGAACCGGAACCAGGTGTTCAGTCGGAAGATGCGGCCATTGCGGCGCACCGCGTCGACCACGGCCAGGCCCTCGCCGATCGTGCGGGTCATCGGCTTCTCGCACCAAATATCGCAGCCGGCCTCGGCCGCATGGATGCTTTGCAGGGCGTGCCAGTGGGGCGGGGTGGCGATGTGGCAGATGTCGATCTGCTCCTTGTCGAGCATCTCGCGGTAGTCGCGGTAGCCTTTGCAGGAGGTAAAGCCCATGTCCTTGGCCCGCGCGACGGCGGCGTCGAGACGGTCACTGTCGACATCGCAGACGGCGACCATGGTGCTGTTCCATTCCTCGAGGTAGCCGAAGTGCCCATTACCCATGCCCCCGACGCCGATAATCGCGTGCGTCAGCTTGCTGTTGGGGGCTTGGGCCAGGACCCGGCCCGGCACCATGCAGAGCGTCGAGGCGGCGGCCGCGGCGCCGAGGAAAGAGCGGCGACTGGGCGTCGGGGTAGACATGCTCGGTTTCTCCTGCGTGCCTCCGCCCGCGCGGGACTGTTCTAGAGGCACTATCGGCAACGATAGCAGGCTGTAGACGCGCGCGCAAGGCTAAGCGGGCGGCTACGCGATTCGACTCGGCGAGCGGGCGCGCTAGATGCGGCCTGGGTCTAGGCGTTGCATCGTTTGCCCCGGGGTGCTAAGGTTGCCCCCGAGATGGCGGGTGGTGCCGCGCGGGGGCGCGGCGTGGGCTCGCGGGAAAGGACTACGGAATGCAAGCACACTCGGAAGGCGGCGGCATTGTCCCTAAGCTGTCTGTCGTCATGTTCCTTCAGTTCTTCATGTGGGGGGCCTGGTACCTCTCGGTGAGCGTCTTTATGAACGCCAACGGCATGGAGAAGGGCGCGCTGTACGCCTACACCGCTGCGCCGCTGGCGGCCATCTTGACGCCCATCCTGATGGGCCTGGCCGTCGACCGCTTCTTCAACACCGAGAAGGTGTTGGCGACCCTGTTCATCGTCGGCGGAGTGTTGATGCTGCTGCTACCTGGTGTCGCAGCGCAGCCCTCAGACGTCGTGTTCGGCATGCAGAAGCACGTGGCTTTCAACGTGCTCATCTTCCTGCACACGCTGTGCTACATGCCGACCCTCGGCCTGACGGCGAGCCTCTCCTTCCACCACCTGCCCGAAGGTAGCGTCCAGTTCCCGAAGGTCCGGGTCTGGGGCACCATCGGCTGGATTGTGGCGGGCGTTGGCCTGGCCGCTCTGTTCACCGACGGCAACGTCAAGCCCATCCAGTTCTACATGTCGGGCGCTGCGGGTATCCTGCTTGGCCTGTTCTGCCTCTCGTTCCCCGCCACTCCGGCGCCGAAGAAGGGCCAGCCGGTCGACATGAACTCGCTGCTGTTCATGGATGCCTGGCAGCAGATGAGGAACCCCTCGTTCTTCGTCTTCATCATGTGTTCATTCCTGGTCTGCATCCCGCTCGCGGCGTACTACTCGTCCGCGGGTCCGCTGATCCAGTCGACGGGCATCTCCGGGCAGACCTTCTGGCAGAACATCGGCACCTTCTTCGAAGCGGCGATGATGCTGGTCATGCCCTGGATGCTGCGGCGCCTGGGCGTCAAGAAGATGATCTCGATCGGTATCTTGGCCTGGGTCGTGCGCTACCTGCTCTTCGCTTGGGGCGCGCCGATGGTCAACTACTTCAGCCCGATGTCGAGCATCGGCTTCTGGCTGATCATCCTTGGTGTGGCGTTGCACGGGGTCTGCTACGACTTCTTCTTCGTCACCGGCCAGATCTACGTTGACAATGCGACGCCGGCGAACGTGCGCGGCCAGTGCCAGGGGATGAACATCTTCTTCACCCAGGGCCTGGGTCAGTTCCTCGGCGCGATCGTCGTGGCGAAGTGGGCCGACAAGGTCTTCGGTGTCCCCGGCTCGGCCGGCGCCATCGAGCGCATGGGTGAGTCGACGCTGCCGCACTGGCCGTCCTTCTGGCTGCCGCTGGCAATCTTCGCGGCCGTTGTCATGGTGATCTTCTTCCTCGCCTTCAAGGACGAGGGCAAGATCGGCAACAACACCGACGACAACATCAGCGGCCCGCCGATGGAGACCCCGATCGAGCATGGCTTCGACGTCACGGATGTCGAAGGCTCGCCGAAGGAGTAGCTCCGCTAGACTGCTCGCCGACCGCCCCCGCTGCCTTGTGCGGTGGGGGCGGTCGCGTTTGGGGCGCGCGGGTGTAAGGTATCCGTCGTGGCAGGCTTGACCCAGTACGCGCAGGGCTACTTCTGGCTGTTCGCCGGCTTCGCTCTGCACATGTCCTACCTCACGCTGTTCTACCGGCGGAAGGGTTTCGACGACTTCCAGATTGGCGCGCTCGAAGCCATCGGCTCGCTCTGCATGGTCGTCTCCGCGCTGTACTGGGGGCCGCTGGCCGACCGCGTCTCGCACCGCGGCCGCCTGGTCGCGGCGCTGGCGCTGGGCCTGTCACTGAGCTTCCCACTGCTCTGGGTGCTGCCGGCCAACCCTTGGCTCGTGCTGCCGGTGGTGGTGATCTTCTACCTTTGCCGCTCGCCGTTGGTGCCGCTGCTCGATACCCTGTTCCTCGAAGACCTCCACCAGCGCGGCGACAGCCAGGCGGTGCACTACGGCCGGACCCGCTCCTGGGGCTCGGTCGGCTTCATCGTCGCAGCGACCCTGGTGCCGTTGATCATGGCGCCGGAGGAGACCTCCGACCCGTTGCAGCGCCTGCTGCCCGTGTTCGTCGCCTTCACTGTCTTCGGCCTGCTGCTGGCCGCGCGCGCGGCGACGATGCGGCCGCCGCCGTCGATGTCGGAGCCCGAGACCGCCACTCCGCCGGCCGCCGCCCGCGGCCGCGCCCAGCTGCGCGAGGTCTTCGCCCTGCGCGGGTACAAGCGCCTGCTGGTCATCCTCCTGGTCAGCTGGGTCGCCAACCAGTGCTACTACCTGTTCCTCAGCCTCTACCTCGATGAGATCCAGGTCGCGGACAAGCTCAAGGGCCTCTACTGGTCGGTCGGCGTGCTCGCGGAGATCAGCATGCTGGCCGCCGGGCCGTGGCTGATGGGACGCTGCTCGCTGCGGGCGCTGATGCTCTGGGGCCTGGCTGGGCGCGCGTTGCGGCTGCTGGCGCTCAGCTTCCCGCTGCCGCCGGCGATCGTCTTCTGGGCGGTCATGCCGCTGCACTCGCTGGGTTTCGCCGCGGTCCATCTGGCGACGATGGGCTACCTCGCGCGGCTCGTGCCGCCGCGGCTGCGGGCCACGGGGCAGACGGTCAACGCCGGCCTGGTCGCCGGCCTGGGCGGGATGCTGGGCAGCCTGATGGCCGGCGGCCTGAGCAAGCTGACGACCGCGCCCGCGGCGGGCGGCACCGGGCTGAGTTTCCTCGGCCTGCACGGCATCTTCGCCGCGTTCGGCGCCGCCACGCTGCTGCAGATCGCGATCACGCTGGTCGCCTGGCGGACCCTGCGCGACTCGCCGCGGCCGGACGCCTAGCCGCCCCGGCGCGCCGCGGGCACCTCGGGCCGCGCGTCCTGGCGGTGGCTCAGCGTCTGCCAGGTCTGGCCGGTATCGTAGACCGTGGCCAGGTCGAGCGGCTGCGGCAGCCACGAGCGGTAGCGGCTCTCGCTGCTCCAGCCCGCGCCGGCCGAGGGGAAGTCGCAGAAGACCAGGTCGCCCGCCTCGCTCGGCACGCGAACCACCACCTGCTTGCCCCAGCGCCGCGCCAGCCGGTCGTCAACACGGGCGGCGACGGTGCCGTCATCCGCGACCCTGATCGTCGCGAGGCCCTCGCGCGCGGGCATCATCTGCTCATCGAGCGTCAGCACGACCGGGCCGCGGGTCAGCGCGATCTGGCCGTTGCCGACCGGGGCGGTCTGCGCGCGGACGGTCAGGTCGACGGTTAGCACGATCTGGTCGCCGTCCTGCCAGAGCCGCTGCAGCCGGGCGTAGTCGCCGCGTGGCGTCGGCTGCTCGGCACCGTTGACCGTCAGCCGCGTCGTGTGGCTCCAGGCCGGGATGCGCAGGGCCAGCTCGAACGGCTCGGGGCGCGCCAGGCTGAGGCGGATCGTGGTCTGCTCGGCGAACGGGTAGTTACCGTCGAACTGCAGGTGCGCGGTCTGGCCGCCGGGCGTCGGCAGGCTGGCCTGGCCCGGTGCGTAGAGGTTGACGACCAGGCCCTCCGCGCTGGTGCCCGCGGCCCACTTGGGCGTGAGCATCAGGCCGCGCGGGCCGCTGACGATGCAGCAGCTCAGGCCGACGTCATCGTGGTGGACGACGCTGGGCACGCGCTCGCCGTTCGGCCCGACGAAGAACGCCCACCAGCGCCCGTCCGGCATCTGCGTGGCCGTCATCGCGTTGTACAGGTTGCGCTCGATCTCCTCGGCCCAGCGCGCCTCGCCGGTCAGGCGGAGCAGCTGGTAGCAGAGCTTCATCCAGGTCGCCGTGACGCAGACTTCCATCGGCTTGTACATGGCCTCCGTCTGCTTCAGCTTGCCCTCGAACCACTGCTCGCCCGACGACCCGGGACCGATCAACGTCACTTCATGCTTCAGGACACCCTCGGCCAGCGCTAGCGCCGCGTCGAGGTACTGGCGGTTGCCGGTGCCGCGGTACAGCTCGCACAGGCCCTCGAAGCAGGACATCTGCTCGTAGGCCTTGGCGGCGACGAGCTCGGTCGGCTTCTTGCCCGCCAGCGCATCCTGGATGAGGCGCATGCCCTGCGGCGCGAGCACGCCGGGCTGGTCCCAGGCGCCGACGATGTACTGCGCGAAGTCCAGGAGCCGCGCTTCGCCGGTCCGTTCGTAGAGCAGGGCAATCGGTTCGAGGACCGAGGACGAGGGCAGGCCCTTCCACTGCTCGTAGCCGTAGTCGGGGAGGTGGGCCTTACCGGGACCAAACTGGGCGAGGAGGGTGTCCGCGGCGCGCAGCGCGGCGTCCAGCGTGGCCTGGTCGCCGGTGCGGTCGTAGGCGGCGATCAGACCGAGCAGCGTGTACTTGCGGCCCCAGATGTCCCAGCCCTTGCCCCGGTGCTCGGGGATGCGCGTGCCCAGGTAGCCGTCGTCGGCGGCGGTGGCCAGGAGCGCGTCGACCGCGGCGTCGCGCGCGGCGGCGGAGGCGGCGTTGTGCGCGTAGGCGTCGCCCAGGGCCAGGCCGGTGAACCACTTGCCCCAGTACTCGCAGCGCCAGTCGCCGTTGCCGATCTCGACCTTGTCGCGGTACGGCTTGATGACCGCCTCAAGGTCTTGGCCGACGAGCCCGCCGGTCACGCAGACATCGTGGTGATGACCCAGCCAGCCGCCAAAGCGGACGCTGCTATCGGGTGCGGGTTCAAAGACGTTGGGCACGAGAACTGACGCGACGGCCATAAGATGCCACCATCCTGTGATCATGGTTGTCCTCCGGTGCTGTTGCCGCAAGGCGACCTTGCCGGCTATCATAGCGCGTTGTGACGAGCCCTGCACCGTTGAGCTTGCGCTACCGCGCCGTCGGCCACCAGTTTGGCCCGCGGCGGCTGTTCGCCGGGCTCGAAGCCGAGTTTGGCGCGGGTGATGTCATTGCGGTGCTCGGCGCCAACGGCGCGGGCAAGTCGACGCTCCTGCGCATCACCGCCGGCCTGGTCCGGCCGACCCACGGCGCCGTCCAGCTATGGCGCGGCCCGACGCTGCTCGACGACGCCGCCCGCCGCGCGGCCATCGGCTACGCCGGCCCCGACACTTGGCCGTATCGGGCGCTGACGGTCGCCGAAAACCTCGAGTTCTTCGCCCACCTGCGCGGCGTGCCGGTTGATCCTGAGCTGGTCGCGCTCGTCGGCCTGGAGGACCGGCTGGGCCAACTGGTCAGCGAACTGTCGACCGGCTATGTGCAGCGGCTGCGGCTGGCGCTGGCGACGTTGCATCGGCCGAGCGTGCTGCTGCTGGACGAGCCGGGCGCCAACTTGGACGCGACCGGCCACGCCGTGGTCGCCGCGGTGATCGCCGCGCAGCGCGAGCGCGGGCCCTGCTTGCTGGCCGCCAATGACCCCCGAGACATCGCCCATGGCAACCGCATCATCGAGCTTGGCGGCTGACCGCCCCGGCCCGCCCGGCGTGCTGACGCAGGCCTGGGCGGTGCTGGTCAAGGACCTGCGAGTCGAGTTCCGCACGCGCCTGGCGCTGGCGGCGGTCGTCCTGTTTGCGCTGACGACGCTGGTCGCGGTCGGCTTCGCCGTCGGCCCGGGCTCGTCGGCCAGTGTGCAGGCGGCGCTGCTCTGGATCGTCCTCTACTTCGCCGCGCTGACCGGCCTGACACGCGCGTTCGTCGGCGAGGAGGAGGCGCGCACGGCCGACGGCCTGCGCCTGGCGGCCGGCGGGTCGGCGGTCTTCGTCGGCAAGCTGGCCTTCAACCTGTTGCTGCTGGCGGTCCTCGCGCTGCTGCTAGTGCCCGGTTTCGTGCTGCTGATGGGCACGCGCGTGGCCGACGTCGGGCTGCTGGTCGGCGCGCTGGTCGCCGGCGGCGCGGCGCTGGGTTCGGCGCTGACGTTCACCGGCGCGCTGGTCGCCCAGGCACACTCACGCGGCACGCTGGGCGCGGTCGTCTCGTTCCCGCTGGTCGCGCCGCTGCTGAAGCTAGCGATGGACGCGACGCAGGCCGCCTTCCTGGGCGGCGCGGGCAGCGGCGGCTGGGCGGCGGTGACCTCGGCGGCGGCGCTGGGTGGAATCGTGACGGTTCTGGCGGTGCTCTTGTTTGACACCGTCTGGTCGGCGTAGACTGCGGGCGGGAGCTGGCTGATGAGTGAGTTTCGGATTGGCATCATTGGGCTGGGCGGCATGGGCAGTTCGCACGCGGGCTATCTGCGGCGCGGCGATGTTCCTGGCACGCGGCTGACCGCGGTCGCCGACACCGCGGGCGAGCGGCTCGACTTCGCCGCCGACCGCTACGGCGACGACGTGGCGCGCTTCGACAACCACGCCGACCTGTTGGCCTCGGGCCTGGTCGACGGCGTGCTGATCGCCACGCCGCACTACTTCCACCCGACAATCGCGATCGACGCGTTCAAGGCGGGGCTGCACGTGCTCTCCGAGAAGCCGACCGGCGTCTACACCAAGCAGGTCCGCGAGATGAACGAGGCGGCGGCGGCCAGCGGGCGGACGTTCGGCGTGATGTTCAACCAGCGCACCGTCCGCGCGCATCAGAAGCTACGCGACCTGGTCGCTAGCGGCGAGATCGGCGAGATCCGGCGCACGGTCTACGTGATCAACAACTGGCTCCGCGCCCAGAGCTACTACGACAGCGGCGGCTGGCGGGCGACCTGGGCGGGCGAGGGCGGCGGCGTGCTGATGAACCAGTGTCCGCACAACCTCGACCTCTGGCAGTGGTGGGTCGGCATGCCCCAGCGCGTGCGCGCCTTCATCTCGTTTGGCAAGTACCACGACATCGAGGTCGACGACGATGTGACCGCCTACGTCGAGTACGCCAACGGCGCGACCGGCGTGTTCCTCACCTCGACGGGTGAGTGCCCCGGTACCAACCGCATCGAGATCCACGCCGACCGCGGCAAGGTCGTCATGGAGGGCGGGCAGATCACCTTCTGGCGGACGGTCAAGTCGGTCAGTGACTTTGTCGCGACGTACCCGGGCGGCTTCGGCGAGCCGGAGGTCTGGCGCTGCGAGATCCCGGTGCGCGGCGGTGGCGGCGACCACGCCGAGATCACGCGCAACTGGGTCTCGGCGGCGACCAAGGGCACGCCGCTGCTGGCGCCGGGTGTCGAGGGGCTGAACACCGTCCAGCTGAACAACGCGATGCTGCTCTCGGCCTGGACCGACGGTTGGGTCGACCTGCCGGTGGACGAGGACCAGTACGAGAGCGCCCTGCGCGAGAAGATCGCCGGCTCGACCGCGTCGAAGGGCGAGGGCGGCAAGACCATGGACGTCAGTGGCACCTTCAATATGTAGGTGCGCTTGGGCGCGATGGGTGTGGCGTGTTATGCTTGGCCCGCGGGCGTTCTGCAGAGCAGGGTCCCGGGGGCCAGGCACGCGTCGTCGAGAGATAACATGAGCGAAACCGTCATCAAAGTCGTGGGCGTGGGCAACGGTGGTGTGAACGCCGTTTCGCAGATTGTGCGCAGCCAAGTCGCTGGCGTGCAGACCTTCGCCCTGGACGCCGACCACCGCAAGCTGCTCAACGTCGACGTGCCGAACACGTTGGTCATTGGCGACGACGTGACCGAGGGCCTTGGCTGCGGCGGTGACCCGGAGAAGGGGCGGCAGGCCGCCGAATCGAGCGCCAAGGAGATCGAGGCGATCCTCGCCGGCTCAGACATGGTTTTCGTCACCGCGGCGATGGGCGGCGGCACCGGCACCGG
>DHNJ01000183.1:10049-10248 GCA_002409445.1 Armatimonadetes bacterium UBA5419
GGCACCGGCACCGGTGCGGCGCCGGTCATCTGTCGCATCGCCCGCGACCTCGGCGCGCTGACGGTCGGGCTATGCACCAAGCCGTTCCTCTTCGAGCGGCAGCGGCGCATGGCGACCGCGCAGATGGGCATCGAGGAGTGCGCGGCCAACGTCGACGCGATCATCACCGTCGACAACCAGCGCCTGTTCGAGCAGGTCG
>DHNJ01000183.1:10402-10937 GCA_002409445.1 Armatimonadetes bacterium UBA5419
CCAGCGCCTGTTCGAGCAGGTCGACAAGCACACCCGCCTGACCGACGCCTTCGGCATGGTCGATGACGTGCTGCGCCAGGCGGTGCAGGGCATTAGCGATCTGATCTTCATCCCCGGCATGATCAACGTCGACTTCAACGACGCCAAGTCGGTGTTGCAGAACGCTGGTCCGGTGCTGATGGGCATGGGCGAGGCGTCGACCGAGACGAGTAGCTCGGAGATCGTCTCGCGCGTGATCTCCTCGCCGCTGTTGGACAACGGCATCGTCGGCGCGACGCAGCTGCTGCTGAACATCACCGGCGGGCCCGAGCTGACGCTCTGGCAGGTCAACGAGTTGGCTGGTGCGGTGGCGCAGGCGACGCAGACCGACGAGACCAGCACCATCTTCGGCACGGTGATCGACCCGGCAATGACCGGCCGGCTGCGGCTGACGATCCTGGCCGCCAGCTTCATCGACACCGTCGCCGCCCACCACGCGCCGCACGGGTCGAGCCGCCCGCTGCACACGCCAGCCCGCCGGCCCGCGCCCGCGCCG
>DHNJ01000278.1 GCA_002409445.1 Armatimonadetes bacterium UBA5419
AGCCCACGCCACATGGGGGTGGGCCTGGGCGCCGGCGCTCCGCCGCGGCCAGCAACAGGCGGTACGGCAGCGGGTACAATAGCCCCAGGAGCCGCTGATGGCCCAGGCCGTGCCGCAGATTAGCTTCGGTCCCCGCTTCCATCCCAGCACCGCGCCGGTCACCTTCTGGCTCGTCGTCGCCTCGGTCGTCGGTTGGGTGCTCGGGGTGTTCAGCCCCGCCGTCCCCGCCCTCCTCGCGCTGGACACGCAGACCTGGCTCGAGCGCCCGTGGACGCTGGTCACCTACCCGCTCGTCTCCGTCGGCGCGCCGCTTGGGCCGCTGCTGCTCTGTTGGGTCACTTGGTGGGTCGGCGCCGAAGTTGAGCGTTGGTGGGGGAGCCGGGTGCAGGCGGGGTTCCTGCTGACCGTCATCGTCGCCACCGGCCTGCTGCTCTGGGGCGCGGGCCATCTGCTTGGCGCCACCGTGGGCGACGCCACGCTGGCCACGCCGTTTGTCGCGCTGCTGGTGATCTACGCCCTGCGCAACCCGCGGCGGACCGTGCTGTTGCTCGTCCTGCCCCTGCCTGTCGCCGCGCTGGCCGCGCTGGCCGCGGTCAACCAGTGGTACCGGTTCGGCCCGTGGGCGGGCTTGGCCGGCCTGCTGGGCGGGGTCGGGCTGCCCGTGGCCTACTACTACTGGGGCCACCACTTCCACCGCCTGCTCGCCCGCAGGCCGGGCCGGCGCGCCGGGCGCCGCCGCGCCGGGCATCTCCGCGACGCCGACACCCTCTAGCCCGGGAGCCGACATGCCCTTCGCCTCGCTCGTCCTGCTCGGCATGACCCTCGCCCAGCCGACCTACCCCACCCCCGCCGAGGCCGGCTTCCACCACTGCGCGCTGATCTACGGCCGCGAGACCCGCGACGCCGACGATCTCGCGCTGTACGCAACCTACCAGGTCGACGGCCAGCCGCGGGCCTGGCTGTTCGACTCGTACCTCTTCCTCATCTTCACCACCCCCAGCGGCCGGCGCACCGAGAACGGGCCGACCGACATGGCCGACTGGCAGTACCACCTCGACACCTGGTTCGCGCCGGGCCGCGACCTGCACGCCCTCGACGAGGCGATCGAGCGCGCCAGCGCGGTGCTCGGCCCGCCGCCGGCCAAGCGCCAGATCATGCTGGCCATCCCCTGGCCCGACCCCGCGGTCACCGATTTCGGCGATGTCGACGGTGACGGCCGCTCCGAGGACCTGAGCCAGAGCGCCGACGTCGACCGCGTTTTCGACTGGTACCTGACCCAGATGACCCAGCGCTTCGCCGCCGCCGGCTTCCGCCACCTCGAGCTCTGGGGCGGCTACTGGATGAACGAGGGCGTGCGGCCGATCGACCAGCGCAACTGCCGCGCGGCGGGCGAATGGCTCCACGCCAACGACCTGCGCTTCCTCTGGATCCCGTGGTACCGCGCGCCGGGCTACGACGAATGGGCCGACCTCGGCTTCGACCTGGCCCTGCTCCAGCCCAACTACGCCTTCTGGGAGCAGCACCACGGCGGCCGCCGGCGCAACCGCATCCAACTAGCCGCCGAGCTGGCCCAGGCGGCCGGCATGGGCATCGAGATCGAGATGTCCGGCGCCCCACGCCAGCGCCCCGCCGACCTGCTCTGGCGCCACTACCTGCGCGACGGCGCCCCCGACCGCGGCGGCTACCAGGCTGGCGCCACCGCCTACTACCTCTCCACGGCCAACGTCGAGCTGCTCGCCCGCTCGGCCGACCCCGAGCTGCGCAGCCTGTATGACGACCTGGCGACCTATGTCGCCGGCGGCGTGATCGCCGAGCCCGAGCGCGAGCTGACCTGGACCGACGCGGCCGGCACGCCGCTGCCGCTCGACCGCAGCGGCTGGGGCGCGCCGATGGACCTGGCCAGCGCCGAGACCCGCTTCCCCGCGACGCTGACCGTCGCCGACCTGACCGTCTACCTCGAGGAGCCGGCCGGCACGCAGCCCTGGCGCGGGCAGGCGCGGGTCGAGTGGCTGCTGCCGGGCGAGACCGAGTGGCAGCCGGGCAGCTGGGCCCTGCGCGGCACGGCCAGCGCCGCCGACCTGCACCACCAAGTGCTCGTCCTGCCCGTCGGCCGCGCGATCGACGGCCTGCGCGTCAGCTTCGAGGGCGTCGACGGCGCGCTGCCGCGGGTCACCGGCCTGGCCCCGCTCGAACGCGGCCCGCTGCCCGCGCTGGACAACCTCGCCCTCGGCCAGCCCTACACCGTCGACCCGCCCGAAGAGGCGACCTACCCCGACCGCGGCGGGCAGCTGAACGACGGGCTGATCTCCGAGCGCGGCTACAGCGACGGGCAGGCGGTCGGTTGGCACCGCGGGCAGATCGCGGTGACCTTCGACCTGGGCGCCGCGCAGCCGGTCGACGAGGTCCGCGCGCACCTGCAGGGCGGCGGACAGGCGGCGATCATCTGGCCCGACGACTCGCTGGCCCTGCTCGGCGCCGACGAGCCGCCCAGCCCGGTCACCGCGGCGCTCGCCGACCGCGGCGTGCCCGGCGCCTGGGCCCTGCCCCAGCGCGTCGTCGTGACCCACAACCTCGCCCCCGACGCCCAGCTGGGCTACCTCGCCTACCGCCCCGCGGCGACCACGCCGGCGCGCTGGGTCACGCTGGTCTTCCGCACCACCGCTTGGCTCATGCTCTCCGAGGTCGAGATCCTCTCGGGCGGCGTGAACATCGCGCCCACCGCCAGCTACGTCATCGCCCCCGGCCCCAGCCCGAACCCCGACACCCGCTATGCCGACGACGGCCAGCGGCTGACCTCCGGCGTCATCGCCACCGCCTACGGGCGGCAGACAACCGGCTGGCAGGGCCAGGCCCCGCGCGAGATCACCGTCGACCTGGGCCGCGCGCGGCCGGTCAGCGAGGTCACGCTCTGGTCGCTGTCGGGCCGCGAGGCGGGCATCACCGGCCTGGCCCGTGTCGAGATCGAGCTATCGACCGACCGCGTCAACTGGCAGCCGGCCGGCGTTGCGCTGGCGGGCACCGCGCCGGAGAACCTGGCCGGCGCCGAGCCGTACACGCTACCGCTCGCCGCCACCGCCCGCTACGTCCGCGCGCGGGTCACCGCCGGCAACGGCTGGGCCATGGTCTCGCAGATCGAGGTGCGCTGAGGCAGCGCCCGCATATGTACCGCCGCCGCTCCGGCGGCAGTTGTTCGGAGCACCTAGCACCCGTGCCGTCGAGGCGCCGGCGGTCCCTCATGGGTGTGCCGCTCAAGCTAGCCAAGATCGAGTTCGCACGTTCGCTGCGGACAAGAGTGTCCGCGGTCCCAGTTGGGCCGCGGCCGACTGGGGCCGGGTTAGGCGGAGGTGTGCCGCCACGCTGCCGCCGGAGCGGCGGCGGTACAATCTGGCGGCCGACGCCCCCGCCAACCCCGATCCTTTGACGCTAAGCGCGGCAGTGATAGGATCAGGGGGTGCCGGTATGCCGGTGGCTTTGGAGTACGAGCAGACGATGTGGGGCCCCATGATGACCGCCATGGTCACGCCGTTCGACGACCGCGGCAACATCGATTTCCCCGGCGTCCGGCGGCTGGTTGACCACCTGATCGACACTGGTACCACCGGGCTGGTCTGCTGCGGCACGACCGGCGAGCTGCCGACCCTCGACCACGACGAGATGTTCGACCTGGTCAGCGCGACGGTCGACGCCGCCGCGGGCCGGGTGCCCGTCGTCTCGGGCGGTGGCAACAACGACACGCGCGACTCGCTGCGCATGACCCGCGAGATGACCGCGCGCGGCGTGGACGGCATCATGCTCGTCTGCCCCTACTACAACCGGCCCGGCCAGGACGGCCTCTACGCCCACTTCCGGACCGTCGCCGAGGCGACCGACAAGCCGGTCATGCTGTACAACATCGAGGCCCGTTCGGCCCGCAACATCGAGCCGGCGACCGTCGCGCGGCTGGCCGCGGACGTGCCGAACATCGTCGCGCTGAAGGAAGCCAGCGGCAAGATCGACCAGTTCGCGCGCATGGCGCAGGTCGTGCCCGCGGGCTTCAGCATCTACAGCGGCAACGACGGCGACACCCCGGCGGTCCTCGCCGCGGGCGGCGTCGGCGTGGTCAGCGTCGCCTCGCACGTCGCGGGGCGCGTGCTGCGCCAGATCATGGACGGCTTCCTCGCCGGCGACTACGCGGCGACCACGCCGGTCTACCTGCGTTTCATGCGGCTCGTCGCCGCGCTCTTCCCCGCCAGCTCACCCAACCCCGCGCCGGTCAAGGCCGCGCTCGAGCTGATCGGTCTACCCTGCGGCGGCCTGCGGCTGCCCCTCACGCCTTCGGGCCCGGCCGAGCGCGACGCGCTGGCCGCCGCCCTGAGCGAACTGGAACTGATCCCCACGTAATGTCATCTAGTCTGCGCGTTATCCCCCTCGGCGGCTACGGCGAGATCGGCAAGAACTGCACCGTTCTCGAAACCGCCGGCCAGTACCTGATCATCGATTTCGGCGTCGCCTTCCCCGACGAAAACCAGGCCCGCCACGCCGACCTGCTGGTCAACAACTTCAACTTCCTGCGCGAGCGCCGCGCCCAGATCGCCGGTCTGGTCCTGACCCACGGGCACGAGGACCACATCGGCGGCGTGCCGGTCCTCCTCGCCGACCTCCAGCGCGACGGCTGGAAGCTGCCGGTCTACGGCGCGCCGCTGACCCTCGGCCTGCTGCGGGCCAAGCTCGGCGGGCGCGCGGCCGAATGCGACCTGCGCGTCTGGGCCCCGGGCGACCGCGTGCCGATCGGCCCGTTCGAGGTCGAGCCGGTGCATATCAACCACTCCATCCCCGACGCCGTCGGCCTGGCCATCCGCACGCCGGCCGGCCTGGTCTACCACTCGGGCGACTTCAAGTTCGACCACACGCCGATCGACGGCCGGCCGACCGACTTCGCCACCCTCGCCGCCCTGGGCAACGAGGGCGTGCGCGCGCTGATCTGCGACACGACCAACGTCGTCCGGCCCGGCCATACACCGTCCGAGATGACCGTCGGCCGCGCCTTCGAGCGCATCTTCCCGCGGGTCGAGGGGCGGCTGATCATCGCCACCTTCGCCTCCCAGATCCACCGCATCCAGCAGGTCTTCGACGCCGCCGACCGGCTGGGCAAGAAGGTGCTGATCGCCGGCCGCAGCATGGAGCGCAACGCCAACGCCGCGCGCGAGCTGGGCCACCTGCACTACCGCGACGAGCAGCGCCTGAGCTACGGCCAACTCGCCGACCACCCCGCCGACGAGACCGTCATCCTGATCACCGGCAGCCAGGGCGAGCCGCTCAGCGGCCTGACCCGCATGGCCCGCGGCACGCACCCCAAGCTGCGGCTCTACGAGTCGGACACCGTCCTCTTCTCGGCGACCGCCATCCCGGGCAACGAGACCACCGTCTGGCAGGTCATCAACGACATCCTTGCCCGCGGCGCGCAGGTCATCACCCACGGCCAGGAGCAGGTCCACGTCTCCGGCCACGCCAGCTCCGAGGAGATCAAGCTCCTCCACAACCTCATCCGCCCGCGCACCGGCCTGCCCTTCCACGGCGAGTACCGGCACATGGTCGCCTATGGCGAACTGGCCCAGGACCTGGGCCTGAGCCACGAGGAGATCTACTTCCTGCAGAACGGCGATGTGCTGCGGCTCGACGATGAGGGCGAAGCGCTGGAGCAGCGCGTCGAGCACGGCACCTGGGCGATCACCGGTAGCCGCCTGGCCGAGGACGGCCTGAGCGACGCGGTCGCCGCCGACCGCGGCTACCTGGGCGAGAGCGGCGTGATCTGCGGCGCGCTGGCCTGGGACCTGG
>DHNJ01000042.1:0-532 GCA_002409445.1 Armatimonadetes bacterium UBA5419
GCCACCACCGGCGACCTGGGCCGCGGCGCGTACGGCGTTGCCCGCGTGGGCCCCGGCGGCGACCGCGGCGTCGCTGGCCTTGGCCACGAGCAGCACCTTGCCGTCCAGCGCGGCGCCGAGCAGGACCGCCGCACCGCCCTGTTCGGCCAGGTCGTCGACGAGGGCCTTGAGGCTGTCGGCATCGGCCGCGCTGACCACGGCGGCGACAACCGTCTGACCGCCGATGGTCTCGGCGCCGGCCAGCAGCTGATCGGCCTGGCCCGCGGACTGGGCGGCCTGCGCCGCGGCCAACTGGCGCTCGGCGTCGCGCAGGCGGGACTGCAGCGCGTTGACCCGTTCGGGCACCTCGGCCACCGGCGCGCGGAGCACGGCGGCGACCTCGCGCAGGCGGGTCTCGAAGGAGCGCGTGTAGTCGGCGGCGAGCCGGCCCGTGAGCGCCTCGATGCGCCGCAGACCGCTGCCGATGCTGCTCTCGCTGAGGACGCGCAGGCCGCGGATCTCGCCGGTGTGGCCGACGTGGGTGCCGCCGCAC
>DHNJ01000042.1:668-7913 GCA_002409445.1 Armatimonadetes bacterium UBA5419
CGTGGGTGCCGCCGCACAGCTCGATGCTGGTCGCTGCCTCGGGCTCGCCGATGCGCACGACGCGCACGCGCTGGCCGTACTTGTCGCCGAAGAACATCAACGCACCTAACGCGCGGGCCTCGTCGATGCTGTGCTCGCCGATGTCGAGGCTCCGGTCGGCCCAGATGCCGTCGTTGACCGCCTCCTCGACCGCCGCGAGGTCCTCGGGGGTGAGGGCGGCGAAGTGGCTGAAGTCGAAGCGCAAGCGGTCGGGCTCGACCAGCGAGCCGGCCTGGGCCACGTGGTCGCCCAGCCGCGCGCGGAGGGCGGCGTGGAGCAGGTGGGTGGCGGTGTGGGCGCGACGGATAGCGTCGCGGCGGGCGGTGTCGATCGCGGCCTCGACGGTCGCGCCGCGGCGCAGCTCGCCCTCGACGATGCGCGCGCGGTGCAGCCAGTGGCCGGCCTTGTCGCGGCGGGTGTCGAGCACCTCGGCTCGTAGGCCCGGGGCGGACAGCGCGCCGGTGTCGCCGACCTGCCCGCCCGCCTCGCCGTAAAACGGGGTGGCGTCGAGGACGACAGTGATCTCGCCGGGGCCCGCCGCGTCGAGCACGTCGCCGGCGCTGACGATGCCACGGGCGGCGTCGAACTCGGCGTCGCGGACGATGGCCAGGACCTGCGCAGTGCAGGCGCCCGCCTCGGGGGCGAAGTTGGTCGCGGGCAGGCCGTCGAGCAGGTCGGCGCCGAAGTCGCCGTGGCCGGTGAAGCCGCTGGCGATGGCGGTGCTCTCGCGGCTGCCGCGGATCTGCTCGAAGGCGTCGACATCGACGCTCTGGCCGCGCTCGGCGGCGATCTCGGTTTGCACCTCGAGCGGTACGCCGAAGGTCTCGTAGAGGTAGAAGGCGCGCTCGCCGGTCAGCTGCGGGCCGGCGGCGTCCAGTTCCTCCTCGAGACGCGGCAGGCCGTGGTCGAGGGTCTCGGCGAAGCGCTCCTCCTCGGCGCGGACCTGCGCGGTGACGGCGGCCTGGCTGGCCTGCAGCTCGGGGTAGGCGGTGCCGAAGCGGTCGACGACGGCGGGCACGAGCTCGTAGAGGAACGGCTCGTTGAGGCCCAGCGACAGGCGGCCGAAGCGGGCGGCGCGGCGGAGGATCTGGCGCAGGACGTAGCCGCCAGCCTTGTTGGAGGGGAAGATGCCGTCGGTGATGGCGAAGGTCAGCGCGCGGACGTGGTCGGCGATGCGGCGCACCGCGGCGGTGGCCTGGGGGTCGTCGCCGTAGGCGACGCGTGCGCCACCGGCTTGGGCGCGGGCGACGACCGCGTCGCAGAGGGGGGCGAGCAGGTCGCTCTCGAAGACGGTGCTGACGCCCTGCATGGCGGCGGCGATGCGCTCGAGGCCGGCGCCGGTATCGATACCCGGGCGCGGCAGCGGCGCGGGCAACTTGCCGGTGGCCATCAGCTCCTTCTTCGAGGTCGTGGCGTTGTACTGCTGGAAGACGAGGTTCCACAGCTCGACGTAGCGGTCGCCGCCCTCGTCCTGGGTCGGGTCGGCGGCGGCGCCCCAGGCGGGGCCGCGGTCCAGGAAGATCTCGGAGCAGGGGCCGCAAGGACCGCTGTTGCCCACGGGTCCCCACCAGTTGTCGGCCATGCCGAAGCGGACGATGCGCTCGGGGCGGACGCCGACGCTGTCGCGCCAGATGGCCGCAGCCTCGTCGTCGTGCTCGTAGACCGAAACCCAGAGCAGCTCGGGGTCGAGTTCGAGACCCTCGATGACGAACTGCCAGCCCCAGGCGATGGCTTCCTCCTTGAAGTAGTCACCGAAGCTGAAGTTGCCCAGCATCTCGAAGAAGGAGAGGTGGCGGGCGGTGTAGCCGACCTCGTCGAGGTCGTCGGCGCGCAGGCACTTCTGGGCGGTGGCCACGCGGCGGCTAGGCGGCTGCTCGACGCCGAGGAAGTAGGGCACGAACGGCTGCATGCCCGCGGAAGTGAAGTGGGTCGTCGGGTCGTCGGGTCGCAGCTTGGCGCTCGGCAGCACGAGGTGCTCGTGTTGCGCAAAGAACTCGAGGAAGCGGGCGCGGATCAGGTCACCAGTCATCGGGCTTAGGTCTCTTTCGGTTCGGTCTCGGGCGGGTCTTCGGGTGGGGCAAAAGGTTGGTCGGTGTCGTCCTCGGGCTCGACGGGCTCCGTCACCAACAGGTCATCGGGCTCCAGGCTGGCTAGGGCTTCAACCTCGGGGTCCTCGGTGTTGGTGTGGGCGTGCTCGTCGGTGACCTGGATGTCCGGGTTTTGGGTGTCGGGGATCGGCTCGGTGAGCCGGGGAAAGTAGTGTTCGAGGATGACCTTGATGCACAGTAGCATCGGTGTGGCGAGGATAATCCCCGCCAGCCCGAGCAGCTTCCCGCCCGCGAGCAGGCCGAACATGACCAGCATGGGGTGCAGACCGACCTGCTTGCCGATGATCCGCGGGCTGACGACATTGTCGTAGATCGAGTTGGTGCCCTGGAGCAGCAGGAACGCGATCAGCGTCTCGCCGATTTGGTTGCCGCCGGTGATGTAGATGACCAGCGTGCCGAGGAAGACCGATGTCAGGCTACCAAGGTAGGGCACGAAGTAGGTCAGGCCGGCGATGACCCCGACGACCAGACCGTAGCTGGAGTCGAAGAAGCCCTCCATCGTGACCATGAGGATGGTGGTGGTCATGCCGACCATCAAGCAGAGGATGGCGTAGCCGCGGAGGTAGTTGCCGATGGCGCGGTTCAGCGCGCCCGCGAGCTGGCCGATCTCGGGGCGGCGCTCGGGCGGGGTGATGTACCAGGCGCGGCGGCGCATCTTGTCGAAGTCGATCAGGCAGTACCAGAGCGTGATCGGCAGCAGCGCGACCCAGAGCAGGCCGGTGAAGGTGGTGAAGGCCCAGTTGAACGCGCTCTTGGCCCGCTCGCTGAGCCAGTTGCCCAGTTCGCGCAGGCTGGGGGTCAGCTCCCGCCACTGTGAGCTGAGCTGCTGGATGTTGGCGGTGATCGTCTCGGAGAGCTGGAGTTTGTAGCCCGCGTCGTGGTCGCCGGGCAGGCGCTGGACGATCCAGATCAGGCGGTCACGGACCCATTCGGGCTCGACCAGCCGCTCCCATTGGACGCGCATCAGGTCGCTGGCGAGCTTGTTGATCTGGCTCAGGATTGGCGGCACGAGCAGGACGATGGCGCCGATGGTCAGCACGATCAACAGGATGTAGACGAGCACCACGCCGATCACGCGGGGGCGGCCCTGGGCCTCAAACCAATCGAGCACGGGGTCCAGTAGGTAGGCGACGACCAACGGCACGACGAACGGCAACAGGATGGGCCGCAGCGCGGCGAGGATGCAGAGCACCGCCAGCAGGCCGAGGCCGGTGCGCAGGCCGGCGCGCTGGCGTTCGGGTGTCGGCTGGGTATAGGCCCAGGCGATGACAGCGATCAGCAGGGTGAGCACGACCAGGAGGTTGGCGACCATGGCTCAGCTCTGTAAGTAGCGCCGCAGTTTCGCGCGCGCCCGGCCGATCAGTCGCGAGATATGCATCTGCGAGACTTCCTCACGCTCGGCAATCTCGGTCTGGGAATCCTCGTCGAAGTAGTACCACTTGAGAATCCGCTGCTCGCGCTCGTCCAGGACGGCGTCCATCGCCTGCTGCAGATGGACACGGCCGAGCGTCGAGCTTAGGCTGGGGTCGATCGCCCCGGGACCGTCCCCGGCCTCGTCGTCGCTCGGGCCCAGCTGCTCGAAACTGAGCAGGTCGTAGCCCTGGCCCGACTCGACCGCCTCGATGACCGCTTCCTCGCTCTGGTTCAGCTCTTCGGCAATCTCGGCATAGGTCGGCACGCGGCCGAGCCGTTGGGTCAACTGTTCGCGGGTGGTGCTGACCGCGCGGTTGAGCTCCTGCATCCGCCGGGGCACCTTCAGCGCCCAGGACTTGTCACGGAAGTAGCGCCGCAACTCGCCGAGGATGGTCGGCGTGGCGAAGGTGGTGAAGCGCGTACCCATCTCGGGGTCGAAGCGGTCGACGGCCTTGATCAGGCCGAGGGTGGCGGTGCTGAGCAGGTCGTCGAACGGCTCGCCGCGGCCTTCGAAGCGCCGGGCGAGGGCGCGGACCAGGGGCAGGTGCTGCTCGATGAGTTGGTCGCGCAGCTGCTCACGCTGCTGCGGGTCCGTACAGGCGCGCAGGGTACGGAAGGCTTCAATCAGCGCATCCGCGGCCGGTGGCTGAGACGGCATCGTTACGCGCCCGCGGCAGGGCGGAGCTTGGTCAGGTGGATCTCGGGGCCGTCGGGCGAGATGGCGCCGCCGTCAGCATACTCGAACATGACCACCTCGGCGATTTGCGCCTCTTCGTCGTTGGGCAGCGCGCCGCCTTCGCGAGTTAGCACGAGGCTCAGCGCTTCCGGCGTCCAGGCGACATCGATGGTGATGGGGCCGCCCGTCGCCGGCTGGGTGAGGAGGAGGTTGATCGCCTCAGAGACGGCGACCTTGAAGTCTTCGATGGCCTCGGTGTCGATGCCGAGGCGCGCGGCCACCCCGGCGATGGTCAGGCGCGCGACGACGGCGAAAGCGGGGCTCGGCGGCAGGGTCAGCCGCAAGCCCTCACCCGTGGCCAGGATGTCGGCACTCATCGTGGGCTCTCCCCACCGAGCACGCGCTCGGCCTCCTCGGCGTTGCGCACAATGCGGAAGACCAGGTCCATGCCGGTGATCGATAGCAGGCGGAGGATGCGCGAGTTGGCGCAGATCAGGAGCATGTCGCCGCCAGCTTCGCGCGCGCGGCGCCGAGCGGCCGCGATGCTACCCAGGCCAGTCGAATCGAGGTAGGTCAAGCCCTGGAGGTCCATCACCAGGCGGCTATGCCCAGCTTCGAGCAGGCCCGCCATCGCCTCCTGCAGCGTCCCGACCGAGGCGATATCGACCTCACCGATCGGTTTGAGGCACGGATGCCCCGCAATTTCGTACGTCTCGATTCGTAGTGGTTGCGCGCTATCGCCCATGGTTCACCCGGCCCGGCCCGGCACCCACTAGCGGACGCCGAATCCCAGGTACCTTAGCATGTTGGGGACCGGCTCGTCAACCCGGCGGCGACGGCTGCGGCGCGTTTACCCGCAGGTGCTGCGGGACGTCCGACGAAGTGGTATCGTGGAGCCGGAGTGGCTAGATGTATCGTTTATTGCTGGGGTGTTTGAGCCTGCTCGGGTTGGCTGCGGTCACGTGGGCCGCCGACCCGATTACCGATGTCACGCAGGCCGGACCCGACTACCTGGTGCAGGGCGAGTACCTGGCCCTGGGAGAGAGTGTTGCCGTGCGCGCCGCGCAGATCATGGCCCTGGGCGAGGGCCGCTTCCGCTTGTCGCTGCTTAATGGCGGGCTGCCGGGCCAGGGCTGGGATGGCGAGGCGCCCGTCCGCCTCGACGGCACCTGGGACGAGCGCGTGGTCCGCTTTGCCGGTCCAAACAACGCCGCGCTGACTTGGTCCGAGGGCGTCATCACCGGCACCGACGATCAGGGCCAGCCGGTCGATCTGAGCCGCATCAAGCGCGTCAGCCCGACCATGGATCGCCAGGCGCCCGAGGGTGCGATCATCCTGTTCGACGGCACCGGCACCGACCACTGGGCCAACGGGCGGATGGACGACGACGGTCTGCTGCCAGCGCTCAGCGGCCCGCTCAGCCGTGAGGCGTGGGCCGACTTCGAGTTGCACCTCGAGTTCCGTAACCCGTTCATGCCCACCGGCCGCGGCGCGGCGCGCTCCAACAGTGGCATCTACCTTCAGCGCCGCTACGAGCTGCAGATCTGCGACTCGTTTGGCGACTTCGACGCGGGGCCGGGCAGCGGCAATGTCTGCGGTGAGCTGTACCGCAGCGTGGCTCCGCTGACCAACGCCTGCCTGCCGCCGCTGACCTGGCAGACCTACGACATCATCTTCCACGGTGCGCGCTACAGCGAGGACGGGCAGACCAAGATCAGCCCCGCTCGGCTGACCGCGCGGCTCAACGGCGTGCTGATCCACGACAACATCGTGGTCCCGGACAAGACCGGTGCTGGCCAACCGGAGGGCGCGCAGCCGCTGCCGCTGTACCTCCAGGACCACGGCAGCCCGATCCACTTCCGCCACGTCTGGCTCAAGCCGCTGGCCCCGCTGCCGCTGCCCGCGGAGGAGGCTGCGGCGCCCTAACCCAGGAGGCGCCCATGGTCGGCTGGCTGCTCTGCGCGGCGCTGAGTGTGGCTGCTGGTGATCTATCCATCGGCTTCGTCAGCCACTACCCCCTGATCCGCGAACAGGACGACCTGGTCGCGCAGACCGGCGCCAACGTGATGACCGTGCGGGCGCCGTGGGCCGTCGTCGAGCCGCGGCCGGGCGAGTTTGACTTCGGCCTGCTCGACGAACAGCTCGCCTGGGCCGAAGCTCAGGACGTGAAGCTGGTCCTCCTGCTCGAGGGCGGGCCGGCCCATGCCGCGGGTGTGGGCTGGCTGATCAACGAGCTACGCGCCGCCGACCAGATGCAGGCCGACGCCACGGGCGCGCCGCAGCCTGACCCCTCCTTCTTCTCCGCCACCTACCGCGAGTACCTGCAGCGGTTCATCGCTCGCACCGCCGCCGCCGTCCGCGCGCACCCGCTGGGGCGCCGGGTCGTCGGCTACAACAACGGTTGCGAGTATTGGTACCCACTCAATCGCAGCTACGGCCGGGAGGACCGGGTGGCGTTCCGTGCGGCGATGCGCGCCCGCGCGGGCGACCTCGACGCCCTAGCCCAGCGCTGGGGCGCGACGCTGGGTAGCTGGGACGAGGTCGCGCCGCCGGTGGTCTTCGGCCGTGGTGTGAACGCGCAGCCGCAGGGCTGGTTCGCGCCGCCGAGCGAGGCTTGCGACCTATCGTTCGCCGACACGCGCGCGACGCCGATCCGTGTCGAGCCGGGGCAGCGCTACCGCTTCGCGCTGACGGTCGACCAGCCGGCGGGGCCGGTCGCGGAGCTGTGGGTGCAGGTCGCCTGGGTCGGCGCGCGGGACGACCAGATCGTCGGCCGGGCGAACGGCGCGCAGGCGACGGGGCCGGGTCGGGTAGAGGTCGTGGTCGAGGCCGAGGCGCCGGTCGGCGCGGAGCGCGCCTGGCTGCACCTCAAGCTGGCGGGGCCGGGGGCGGTGACCATCCGGCGCGCCAGCTTCACCGACGCGGCTGGCCGCGAGCTGGCGCCGAATCCGGGGCTGGACCCCGCTGCCGGCGGCTGGCAGGTGACGACCTGGTCGGCGGGCGAGCCGG
>DHNJ01000108.1:0-3367 GCA_002409445.1 Armatimonadetes bacterium UBA5419
GGGGCCGGGGTGGGGGCGGCCGCCGGGCCGAGGGCGGCCTTGGCCGCGGCCGGCGCGGTCGCTGTCGGGACCCGCAGCTTCTGGCCGATCTGCAAGACGGCATTCGGCTCGAGCTCGTTGGCGGCCGCGAGCTTCTCGGCGCTCACCGCGTGGGCCTCGGCGATGCGGGCCAGGCTGTCGCCCGCCTTCACCGCGTACTCGGCCTGCCACTCGGCGAGGTTGACGCTCGGGGCGCGCGAGGCTTCCCCAGGAATAACCAGGGTCTGGCCCACCTTGATCGTCGCGTTCGCGTCGAGCCGGTTGGCGGCCCGCAGCGTGTCGACATCGAGGTTCAGACGCTGGGCAATGCTATAGACGGTATCACCTTGGACCACCGTGTAGCTGGTGTTGGCCGCATGGGCCATGGGCGTCAGCGCCACGAGGGTTAGCCCGGCGACCAGCGCGGTCGTGCGCGCCAACGCCTGGGCCCGGTGATGGTATGTGGTCAAACGGATCACTCCGTATGCCTCCTTCCGGCTGGGCACGGGTCCCAGCCTCTGGCCAGCGATCACCGTAACACGCCAAGACCCTCCGTCAAACTTTCGTCACAATCGGTCGGCAAGTCGGGTTTGGCGTCGGGCTGACCGGCCCAAAACCACGCTATCAAGCCATCCGCGGCCCCCACCGCCGGCAGGCACTACCCATTCGGATCGCGCCGTAAGCATCCCTATGCAAGAATATTGCCGAATTATGAACTGAACCCCGTTCGGAATGTGCTGCGGGGTTGGTTGTGTACAATCCGTAGGCGGCGAGGAGGCGGCGCGGGCGGTGTGGCGGGACGGTAGTTGGCGTAGTAACGCGCGTCGGGTGGCGCTGCTCGGGCTAGGCCTGGCGCTCCTCGCGGCGCTGGCCGGACCGTTGGCCTTGCGCCTCGACGCGCGCCGCGCGGCGAGGGCCGACGGCGACGCGCGCTGGGGGGTGTGCGCGGTGCACTTAGGTCCGGCGCTGGCCGCGGTACCGGGGCCCGATCTGGCTGGGCCGGAGTGGGCGCAGGCGCCGCGGCTCACCGACTGGTGGCGGCGAGCCGGCCTCGGCCCGGCCGTCGCGCCGACGACCGCCGCGCTGGCCTGGGATCAGGCGGCGCTCTACCTGGCTTTCGATTGTGCCGAGCCGACGCCCGGTTGGCGCGCGCGGCGAACCAACCTGCTCTACGACCCGCGTACCGGCTTCCCGGATCGGCTGGAGATCCACGTCGCCCGCGACCAAGCCGGCCCGGTGCATAACCTGGTCGTCGACGCCGACGGCGGCCACACCGAGCGCGTGCGCCCGGCGCGGTGGTGGTATGTCGAGGACCGCGAAGTGACGGGCGACGCTCTGCGCGTGCAGGTCGAGCCGCGGACGGAGGGGGGCTGGCGGGCGATGGTCAGCGTGCCCTGGGCGGCGCTTGGTGTCGCGCCGGGCCAACCGCTGTGGTTCATGGTTACTCGCTGCCACACGCAGATCGACGAGCAGACCAGCCCGCTAGCCGCCGACTGGCCGCTGTGGCCCGCCGAGTCGATGATGATGGAGGTCGTGCCGGGCGGGCGGGCCGCGGTGGTCCAGCAGCCTGGGGCGCTGGTGCGCTTGCCCAGCGGCCGGTGGTTGTGGCAGCGGCCAGCTGAGCTGCGCCGCGCGCAGCCAGCCGATCTGGCGCAGATCACCGCCCTGCAGCGGCGGCTGGCCGGCCCGCGTTGGCTGGCGCCGACGCACCGGGGCAACTTCGCCTCGCGTTGCCGCCTGGCGGAGATCTGGTACGAGCAGTTACTGCTCGACGGCTACAGCTTCTTCGGTCTCGACGTGCCGTGGGTGCCGCGCGAGGGCGAGTACCATCCGCACGAGGCGCGCTGCCACATCGCGCGGCGGCTGGCGATGGGCGACTGGCGGCGGGCGCGCGCCACGCTCGACACCTTCCTGCGCCAGCTCGACCGCGCCACGCGCCAGTGGTACGCCAGCGGCAGCCTGCTCGACTCGGCCGGCGACCGGTTCGTCCGCGCCACGCGGCTGGCGCGCACCGGAGAGGCCGAGTTCGCGCTAACCGCCGGCGGCCGCGAACTGGCGCTGCGCGCGGAGCTGACCGAGTTGGACGGCGTGCGCGGCTGGCGACTGGTCGGCCTCCAGGCGGGCGAGTGGTCGGCTGCGCCGCTCGACCTACGCGCGACCGACGACGAGTCCGGACGTGTCTGGGCCGCGGCGGACGGGCGGCCCGGGCCGACCTTGGCCTACCGCGAGGCCGGCCCGGCGATCGAGATCATTAGCGAAGGCGGCGAGGTCGCCTGGCGGGTGACCGCCGACCAGATTGGCGTGCGTTGGGCGGGCGATGGGTCCCTGGCGGCGGTCGACCTGCGCCAGCCGCTGGCCACGGACGAGGCGGTCGTCGGACTGGGCGAGCGGTTCGACGCCCTTGACCAACGGGGCAAGTCGTTCGCCGTCTGGGGCGAGGATGTCTGGGACGGCACGATGCGCGGCGTCGCCAACCAGTCGTACAAGCCGCTGCCGCTGCTGCATACGAGCCAGCTGCGCTCGCTGTTCTGGGCGACGCCGTACCGCCTGCGCGCGGACCTCGGCGTCGCCCAGCCCGACGTCATGCGGCTGAGCGCGCGCGGGCCGATTCTCGACTGGTGGCTCTGGGCCGGCTCGCCGCAGGCGGCGGTGCGGGCGCAGACCGCGCTCACGGGTCGCGCGCTGGTGCCGCCGCGCTGGGCGTTCGAGCCGTGGATGGGCGGCAGCTGGCGGCGCTGGGACCAGGATCCGAGCGCAGAGCCGGCCGCCGCCCTGCTGGCCGCCGCCGACGGCTATGCGGCGCGCAACATCCCGACCGCCGCTGCCTACCTCGAGATGGAGCTCTCGGCTGAGCGCGAGCTGTATGCGGCGCTCGCCGCGCGCGACCTGCGACCGATCGCCTGGGCCGACACCAACCTCGACCGCACCGCACAACACGACGGTTTGGGCCAGATCTACCCGCGCGCGAAGCGGCCGTACTTGAAGCGCGCCGGCGGTGAACAGACCACGTTCATCGACTTCAGCAGCCCGCATGTCGACGAGTTCCTGGCACGCGCCTGGGGGCCACGGCTGGCCTGGGGCCTGGCCGGGGCCATGATCGACTACGGCGACGTGCTGCCGCTCGATGCGCAGCTGGTCGATGGGCGGGACGGCGAGGCGGCGCACAACGTCTATGGGCGGGACTACGCAGCGGCCTACCACCGCCTGTTTAGGGCCCACCGGGGCGACGATTTCGTGCTGATGCTGCGGCCGATGGCGCCGGGCTCGCAGCAGTACGGCGTGCCCTTCGCCGGTGACCAGCGCGGTAGCTGGCGCGGCCTGCGGATGCTGGCCACCGCTGCCGGCAGCG
>DHNJ01000108.1:3484-4167 GCA_002409445.1 Armatimonadetes bacterium UBA5419
GCTGGCCACCGCTGCCGGCAGCGCCGCCGCGTCCGGTCTCGGCCTGTACACCGGCGACATCGGCCTCTACGAAGGCGTGCCCGACCCACAGGTTTATGCGCGGTCCCTGCAGTTTGGCGCGTTCATGACGCTCATGCGCAATCACGGCATCACGCCGCGCGAGCCGTGGCGCTACGGGCCGGAGGTCGCGCGGCAGTACCACTGGTGGGCGTGGTTCCGGCTGAGCCTGCTGGACACCTTCTATACCGCGGCGCAGGAGGCGCGGTTCGACGGCCGGCCGGCGCTGCGGCCGCTGCTGTTCGACTGGCCGACACTCGACGAGGCTTGGCGGCGGGCCGACCAGTTCGTTGTTGGGCGTGACCTGCTGCTGGCGCCAGGGTTGGGGCCGGCGGCGCGGCGCGAGGTGTGGTTGCCGCCGGGGACTTGGACCGACTTCTGGACCGGCGCGGAGCAGACCGGGCCGGCGACGGTGGAGGTGGATCTGCGCACGGACCGGCCGGGGCTCTGGGTGCAAGCGGGGGCGGTGCTGCCGGTGCGGCTGCCGGCGAGCCGCGCGCTGGGCGAGCCGTTGGGCCCCGGCGCGGAGCCGGCGCTGCTGGTCACGGCACCGATGCAGCCGGTCAGCCGGCGCCTGTGGCGCGCCGCGGGGCACGGAGGGGAGTTGCGCCTGCAGCCAGCCGATG
>DHNJ01000188.1:0-2465 GCA_002409445.1 Armatimonadetes bacterium UBA5419
CTGCACGGGGCCGGCGGACTGGGCGCGGGCGGGCGGTGCGGCGGCCGCGAGGGCCAGGGCGGCGAGCAGGAGACAGTCGGTGCGGCGAAGAGTCATGGTGATGCGTCCTTCTTGGGCGCAGTATAGTGCGTGCTAGGTGGCGCCGCCGCTGTGCAGCAGCTCCTTGGCCAGGTGCAGGCGCGCATTGATCAGGTCCTGGCGCGGGCTGATGCCGAAGAAGCGACGGTACAGCGCGGAGAACCGCGGCGGGCTGAGGTTGATCCGCGCGGCCATCGAGTTGGTGGACCAGGGCTGGTCCAGGTTCTGAACGATCTCGGTGCGCAGGGCGGCGAACCGCGGCAGGTGCGCGGCCTCGGCCGTGCTCAGGCCGTCGGGCAGGTCCAGGTGGACCGCGCGCGAAAGCAACAGCATTAACTCCTCGGTCAGTAGCCCCACCGCCTCGGGCCAGTGCGGCCGCTGGAGCATGACCTCGTCCTGCATACGGTTGATCAGCGGTGCGATAAAGTCGACGTGGAAGGGGCGGAAGAGCGTCTGCACGGGCAGGTGGTAGTGGGCTAGGAGGTCGCCGCAGCCGTCGTGGTGGAGGTGGAACCAGTCGTTGGACAGGCCGACGGTCGCGCCGCGGTACCAGACAGGCGAGTCCGGCGCATACCAGATGCAATCGCCCGGTTGGGCTTCAGTCCGTGGGCCGCAATGGCGGATTTGGACGGGGCTGCGGAAGCAGACGAAGACCCAGCAGCCCGAGCCTTGCGGCCGGTTCACGGTGAAGCCAGCGGGATGAGTCATGCGCACCCCGCAGATCAGTTGTGTCGGTCGATGTCGAACGGTTGCGGCCAAGACTCCTCCACTGGCCGTATTGTTAACGGTTGCGGAGAGATTCGTCAAGCCCGCGGTTACACCCGTGCCACGGCGTGCTAACTTGACCGGACTCGGCGGGGATGGGACAATCCGGCCTGGACTGTTGCCCCTATGGCGTTGCTCGAAATCCGCGAGGTGAGCCGCTACTTCAATGCCGAACCGGTGTTGGAGGGGGTCAATCTAAGCCTTGAACGCGGCGAGCGGTTCGGCCTGGTGGGGGTCAACGGCAGCGGCAAGACGACCCTCTGCCGCCTGATCCTGGGCACCGACGACCCCGACGGCGGGACGGTGACCCTGGCCAGCGGCACGCGCGTCGGCTACCTGCCCCAGGACCCCGGCTTCAACCTGCGGCACACCGTGCTGGACGAGGCGCGCGAGGTGCTGGGCGAGATGCAGCGGCTGGCCGAGGAGTTCGAGGCGGCCAGCGAGGCGATCGGCGAGGCCGGCCTCAGCGAAGCGGAGCTCGAGGCACGGCTGGCGCATCAGGCGCGGCTGCTGACCGAGCTGGAGGCGCGCGGCGGGTTCGATTTCGAGCAGCGGCTGCTGGCCACGCTCGGCGCGCTGGGCTTCGGCCCGGCCGAGCTGGACCAGCCGGTGGCCACGCTCTCGGGCGGCGAGAAGAGCCGGCTGGCGCTGGCCAAGATCCTCTCGGCGGGCTGCGACCTGCTGCTGCTCGACGAGCCGACCAACCACCTGGACATCCAGATGACCGAGTGGGTCGAGGCGTTCCTGCGCAGCTTCCCCGGCGGCGTGATCGTCGTCAGCCACGACCGCTGGTTCCTCGACAACTGCGTGCAGGCGATCGCCGAGCTGGAGCAGACCGAGCTGACGCTGTACCGCTTCGGGCCCGAGGACGCGAAGCTGCCGCCGCCCGACGACCCCGAGTTCGCTGCCGAGATGGACGGCCGGCACTACGGCGCCTACACCCACTACCTGCGGGTCAAGGCCGACCGGCGGGCGGCCGAGTGGAAGGCCTATACGGCCCAGAGCCGCGAGCTCAAGCGCCAGGAGGAGTGGATCCGCTGGAAGCTGAGCCTGCGCCGCGGGCGGCACGTGCGCGAGGCGGAGAGCCGGCAGAAGCGGCTGGACAAGATCGACCGCGTGGCGCGGCCGGCGGACGACCTGCCGGTGGTCAAGCTGCACTTCGAGCCGCGGCTGCGCGGGCCGAACGACGTGGCCACGTTGGAGCGCTGCGGCTTCGGCTACCCCGGCTTCGCGCCGCTGTTTGGCGGCCTGGACCTGCAGGTCCGGCGGCTCGAGCGGGTTGGCATCATCGGCCCGAACGGCTGCGGCAAGTCGACGCTGCTGCGGCTGCTGCGCGGCGAGCTGACGCCGACCAGCGGGCGGGCCTGGATGGGCGCGACGGCCGACGTCGCCTTCTACCACCAGGAGCAGGCGGACCTGATCAGCGACCAGACGCCGGTCGAGGCGCTGCGCGCGGTCGCCCCGCAGCTGCCGCTGCCGCAGGTGCGCGGCTATCTGGCGCGGTTCCTCTTCTTCGGCGACGACGTCTTCCGCCCGCTGCGGACCTTCTCCGGCGGCGAGCGCGCGCGGCTGGCCCTGGCGCGGCTGATCATCCGGCGGCCGAACGTGCTGCTGCTGGACGA
>DHNJ01000188.1:2637-2878 GCA_002409445.1 Armatimonadetes bacterium UBA5419
CCGACCAACCACCTCGACATCGCCAGCCGCGAGGTGCTCGAGGAGGCGCTGCGCGGGTTCGTCGGCACGGTGATCACCGTCAGCCACGACCGCTACTTCCTCGAGGCACTGTGCCGGCGGCTGGTCGTCTTTGACGGCGCGGGCGGGGCCGAGGTCTTCGAGGGGCGCTACAGCGAGCTCGAGGCCGCCCGCGAGGAGGCCCGCGCCGCGGCCGACGCGGCCGACGCCGCCGACCGCGCCC
>DHNJ01000190.1:0-3754 GCA_002409445.1 Armatimonadetes bacterium UBA5419
TGCCCGGCATGCCCGGCGCACCGGGCATGCCCTGCATGCCGGCCTGCCCCTGCTGCGGCTGCGGCGGCACCGGCGGCTGGCCGGGGCCCGGCTGGCCCCACTGGCCCTGCGCGCTGGCCGCCACCGACAGTGTCAGCACCACCACCATCGCCCACAGCGGGCTCGTGTGTCGCTTCGTCATCTATCTTCTCCTCGGGAACCACGCGAGCCGCGGCGCTCAGGCTCGCGGCGTTGTCTGCCCCCATCAGAGATGGCCCCCCGATCCGCGGTTACACCCGCCGGCGCCCGCCCGCTGCCACCGTGTCCACGCCCTGCCCTACAATGGCTTCGGGAAGGAACCGTTCGTGAACTTCGACGACTATCGCGCCCTGTGGCCCTACCTCGAAACCGGCGAGATCTGGCTCCAGCACGCCGGCGTCACGCCGCTCAACACCCGCGTCGCCGCCGCCGCCAGCGAGCCGATGGCCGCCTTCAGCCGCGCCCCCGCGGCGACCTACCCCGAGCTGTGGAAGGCCGTGACCGACGACGCGCGCCGCGCGGTCGCCGGCCTGCTCGACTGCCCCGCGACGCGCCTGGCCTTCATCCGCAACACCAGCACCGGCCTCGCCCTGGTCGCCGAGGGCCTCAGCTGGCCCGCGGGCAGCAACGTCGTCACGCTCTCCGGCGAGTTCCCCTCCAACCGCCTGCCCTGGCGCTACCTCGAGCGCCGCGGGGTCGAGGTCCGGACCGTCGCCGCCAACGCCGCCGGCCACTGCCCGACCGACGCCATCGCCGCCGCCCTGGACGACCAGACGCGCGTCCTGGCCGTCTCCTGGGTCCAGTTCCTCGACGGCTACCGCCAGGACCTCGCCGCGCTCGCCGACCTCTGCGCGCGCCGCGGCACATTCCTCGTGGTCGACGCGATCCAGGGGCTCGGTGCCCTGCCGCTCGACCTCGACGGGCTCGACGCGGTCGTCTGCGGCGGGCACAAGTGGCTCTGCGGGCCCGAGGGCGCGGGCTTCATGTACCTGAGCGAACGGCTGGACGCCGCGCTCGAACCGGTCCTCGTCGGCTGGCATACGGTCGGCAGCTGGACCTTCCGCGCCGGCGCCGAGGTCCGCGCCGAGGCCGTCCTGCCGCCCTTCAAGCCTGGTCCCGAACGGTTCGAGGAGGGCACGCCGAACGCCTGGGGCAACCTGGCCCTGGCCGAGGCGGCGCGCATGCTCACCGAGATCGGCCCCGCGCGCATCGCCGAGCGGCTCTTCGCCTGGCAGGACGCCTTCCTCGAGGCCGCCGCGGCCAAGGGCTACACGACCAGCAGCAGCCTCGAACCCGGCGAGCGCTCGGGCATCCTGGCCCTGACCCACCCGCGCCACAGCGCCGCGCAGATCGTCGACGCGCTGGCCGCCGCGCGCATCACCACCGTCCAGCGCGGCGCCGCGGTCCGCCTCGCGCCGCACTTCTACAACAACGAGTCCGACGCCCAGCGCACGGTCGACGCGCTGCCCTAAGAAGTCGTCTGCTACACTGAATCATCCGCGGGAGCCGTCCGGTGAACTTACGCCCACGCACCTTGAGGTGGCTGACGTTGGCTTGCGTGCTGGTCGGGGGGCTGGCCGCGCACGCCGCGCCGGTCGTCCTCGTCGCCGACCCGGCCGACGCCGCCCGCACCAGCTGGCACCAACGCGCCATGCGCCGCGCCGGCCTCGACCACAATAGCCTCAACCCCGAGCAGCTGCCGACCTCGGCCGGCGCTGACTGCCGTCTGGTCGTCATCGCGCCACAGACCAACGAGCTGTCCAGCGCCGCCGCGGCCTGGTTAGCGACCTTCGTCGCGCGCGGCGGCCGACTGATCGTCTTCGCCCCCGCCCCGTCCGCCCTGCAGCACATGTTCGGCCTGACCGGCTCGGGCGGGCTGACCAGCGGGAGCGAGAACACCATCGGCGCCGTGCGCTTCGTGCCCGATGCCGAGGGCCGCTGGCCCGAACGCTGGGCGCAGCACACCTGGCAGTACGAGATTGTCGTCGCCCGCAGCGAGGAGCGCGTGCTCGGCTGGTGGCAGCCGCCGCGGGCCACGACCGGCGCCGGGGCCGCCGCCCCGACGACCTACCCCGCGGTGGTCAGCGCGCCGGCCGGCCTGTTCATCGCGGCCGCCTTCAACGGCGAGGACCGGGCCACCGAATCGCACCTGCTGCTCGCCGCGGCGACCGAATTCTTCCCCGATCTCTGGCACCAGGCGATGCCCGTCCTGCTCAACCGGGCCGGCGCTGTCGCCGACCTGCCGAACCTCGAGGCGCTCTCCAACCGCATCGCCGGCGCCGGCCTCAGCCTCGAGCGCCGCGCCGCCGCCCGCCGCGAGCTAGCGCGCGCGCAGGGCCTGCTGCAGGCCGCGCGCAACGGCTACGCCGAGGGCCTGGTCATCGCCAACCTACCCCCACCCCCGCCGACAACCGCCGCCGAACGCTACATCCCGCCCGCGCGCTCGGCCTGGCTGGCCAACGAGGCGGCCGAGATGGCCTACTGCCTCTCGCTACCGAGCATCCCCGGCGAGTTCAGCGGCGCCTGGATCCAGAACGCCGGCGGCATCCGCGAGTGGGGCTGGCCGCGCACGCTCGAGGCGCTGGCCGCGGGCGGCGTCGAGAATGTCTTCATCAACGTCGCCAACGGCGGCTACGCCAACTACCCCAGCAAGGTGCTACCCTACGTCACCGCCGAGGGCGAGGACCCGCTGCGCGAGGCGATCGCCGAGTGCCGGCGGCTGGGCATCCGCGTCCACGCCTGGATCATGACCACCTTCATGCGCCCGCTCACGCCGATCGAATGGCGCCGCCAGATGAGCAGCGAGGGCCGCCTGCAGGGGCGCGCGGACGGCACCTACGGCTACTGGCTCTCGCCCGTCGACGAGCGCAACCGTGAGCTGATGCGCGAGGTCTGTCGCGAGTTGGCCGCCAACTACGACCTCGACGGCGTCCACCTCGACTATGTCCGCTTCGGCACCGCCGACCTGGGCTTTGGCGCCGAGGAGCGCGAGGCCTTCGAGCGGAGCATCCTCGGCCCGGTCACCGACTGGCCGCGCGAGGTCATCGACCGCGGGCCGACCCGCGCCCAGTTCGAGAGCTGGCGCGCGCGCAACGTCGACCGGCTGGTACAGGCGATGAGCGAGGGCGCGCGCGAGGGCCGGCCGGGCATCCAGGTCTCCGCCGCGGTCTACCCGATCTGGGTCGACGCCTACCACCAGGTCGGCCAGCACCCGGACCAGTGGGCGGAGAACGGCTGGGTCGATTTCATCACCCCGATGAACTACCACACCAACGACAAGTCGTTCCGCGACTACTTCGGCGTCCAACAACGCGCCGCCGGCGACCGCGTCCCCCTCTATGCCGGCATCGCCGCCTGGCGCATGGAAACCCCCGCCGCCACCGCCTACCAGATCCAACAACTCCGTGAACTCGGCGCCCGCGGCTGGGCGCTCTTCCACCTCGACCAATACCTAGCCGACCAAGTCCTGCCCCTGCTCCGCCTAGGCATCACCGCGCCGGCGAACTAGGGGTCGGGCGAGGCCCAAGGTAGCCTAGCGCCGCCCAGATCCCACTCCCCCATGTGGCGCGGGCTGACAGCCCGCGACCTTAGACTCGGCCGCCGCGCAGCGGAGGCCGAAGCAGGATTGGTCTAATCCCGCCCAGATCCACTTTCAAGATTGGCCTAATGCCGGCCGTCCACCGTCGCTATACCAGGCACCGCCGCCAAGATCCCCCCTTTGTGGCGTGGGCTGATA
>DHNJ01000190.1:3910-4574 GCA_002409445.1 Armatimonadetes bacterium UBA5419
CCATAGACTCGGCCGCAGCGCAGCGAAGGCCGAAGCAGGATTGAGCTGCTGCCTAAGGCCACTGCCACGGCCCGAGCAAACCGGCACTCATCTGTGCTCGGTACCCCGCACTACTCCATCGCCAGTGGTCCACCCGCTGACACAGGCCGGCTCTGACCGGGTTGGTGACGACGTACTCGACCGCCGCCTCCCGGTCGCGGTCGCTGTAGAGCAGGCTATCGTGTGTCTCCTGCTGCCAGAAGATTCCCTCGCGGCCCAGGAGTGCATTGCAGCGACGTGCACTGAACCCTTTGATCCGGTGTAGGATGGCGGGGAGTTTGCGCCCCTGGAGTGGCAGCAGTACCAGGTGGACGTGGTCCGGCATAATGCACCACGCATACACGCTGTAGTCCATCCGATGGCGGAAAAGGAGTATGCCCTCGATCTGGCTGGCGACCTCCGGCTGCCGCAGCCAAGCGTCGCCGCGTTCCTGCAGCCGGAACGTGAGCAGGTACGAGCGGCCGGGACTCTCAATGTGCGGCAGGTACCCGCGCCGCCGAATGTTGCTCATGGTTGACTGGACGTGTGCTAGCCCCGCGGACCTTCTTGCCAGGCGGCGATGGCAGTGGCCTCAGGCATCAGCTCAATCTTGCTTCGGCCTTCGCTACGCTGCGGCCGAGTCTAA
>DHNJ01000190.1:4740-9827 GCA_002409445.1 Armatimonadetes bacterium UBA5419
AGCCCACGCCACATGGGGGTGGGATCTGGGCTGCGGTGCCTGGTGTTGCGCCGGCGGACGGCCGGCCATCACCCCACGCCGCACGGGGCGGGCTCTAGGCGCACCTACTCCTCGTCGCCCTCCAGGTCGTCCTCGTCGCCATCGTCCGGTTCGAGCTCCTCATCGTCGAGTTCGGCGTCCTCCGCCTCGAGCTCCTCTTCGTCAAACAAGGCTCGCTGCTCGTCGCCGGAGGGGTCGCGGCGTTCGGCGGCTGCGGCGGGGGAGGTGCGCTTGCCCTTACCCTTGCCCTTGCCCTTCTTCTTGCGCTTGCCGCCGCCGTCCTCGGTGTCGTCGTCATCGTCGTCGTCGTGGTCCATCTTGACGACCTTGGTCACCGCCGCCACGCTATCGCCCTCGTCCAGGCCGATCAGCTTGACTCCCATCGTCGAGCGCCCGGTGATGCTCACGGTGCTGCAGGGGATGCGGATCATCACGCCCTTCTCGGTCAGCAGCAGCAGTTCGTCGTCGTCGTCGACCGTGGCCATACCGACCACCGGACCCGTCTTCTCGTTCACGCGATAGGTGATGATGCCCACGCCCGCGCGGCTCTGCGTCCGGTATTCGTCGAACGGGGTGCGCTTGCCGTAACCGCCGGTCCCACAGACCAGCAGCTCCTTGCCCTCCTCGACGATGCGCACGCCGACGACCTCGTCGCCCTCGCGCAGGTTGATCCCGCGCACGCCCTGGGTCGCCCGGCCCATCGCCCGTGCGTCGCCCTCCTCGAAGCGGATGGACATGCCCGCGCGCGTGCCGATGACCAACTCCTGGTCGCCGCTGGTGTGCAGGACCCAGCCCAGCTCGTCGTCATCGACCAGGTTGATCGCGACCAGGCCCATGCGGTTGATGTTGCCGAACTCGGCCAGGCTGGTCCGCTTGATCGTCCCGCGGCGGGTGATCATCGTCAGGTAACCCGGCGAATCCAGCCCGACAATCGGCACCATGGCCGTGATCTGTTCCTCGGGCTGGATGTTGATCAGGTTGATCACCGGCAGCCCGCGCCCAGTCCGGCTGGCCTGCGGGATCTCGAAGGCGCGCAGCCGGTGGACCGTGCCGCGGTTGGTAAAGAACAGCAGGTAGTGGTGGGTCGTCGCGACAAACAGGTGCTCGACCTGGTCCTCTTCCTTCTTCGTCAGGCCGATCAGCCCGCGTCCGCCGCGCCGCTGCACCCGATAGGTATCGAGCGTCGTGCGCTTGGCGTAGCCGTCGCGGGTGATCGAGATGACCATGTCCTCCTCGGCGATCAGGTCCTCGACGTTGAGGTCCTGGGCCTCGGCGGCGATGATCACCGAGCGCCGGTCGTCGCCGAAGCGCGCCGCCAGCTCGCGGGTCTCCTCCTTGATCACGTCCATCCGCCGGCTGCGGTTGGCCAGGATCTCGCGGTACTCGGCGATATCGCGCTGCAGGCTGTCGTACTCCTCCTGCAGCTTGCGCCGCTCGAGGCCGGTCAACGTGCCCAGCGTCATGTCGACGATCGCCTGCGCCTGGCGCGGCGTGAACTCGAAGCGCGACTGCAGGTTCTGCCGCGCCTCCGTGCGGTTCGCGCTACCGCGGATGCAGGCGATGATGTCGTCGATGATATCCAGGGCGCGCAGCAGCGCCTCGAGGATGTGCGCGCGCTCCTCGGCCTGATCGAGCAAGAACCGCGTGCGCCGCCGGACGACCTCCTCGCGGTGCAGCACAAACTGCTGGATCAGGTCCTTCAGGCTGAGCAGCACCGGCCGCCGGTCGACCAGCGCGAGGTTGATTACCGGGAAGTTCGAGCGCAACTCCGTGCGCTTGTAAAGCTGGTTGAGGACCACCGAGCCGACCGCCTCGCGCTTCAGCTCGATGACCACACGCATGCCGGTGCGGTCGGTCTCGTCGCGGATCGCCGAGATGCCCTCGATCCGCCCGTTGCGCACCATCTCCGCGATGTTCTCCTGCAGCCGCGCCTTGTTCACCTGGTACGGCAGCTCGGTGATGATGATCGCCGCGCGCCCACCGTCGATCGGCTCGATCGCCGCGCGCCCCTGCATCGTGATTGACCCGCGGCCCGTCGTGTAAGCGTCGACGATGCCCTGGCGGCCGAGGATCAACCCGCGCGTCGGGAAGTCGGGGCCGGGGATATGCTCCATCAACTCCTCGATGGTGATCGCCTCGTTGTCGATGTAGGCGCAGATCCCATTCGCCACCTCGCGCAGGTTGTGCGGCGGCAGCTTGCAGCTCATGCCGACCGCGATCCCCTCGTTGCCGTTGCACAGTAGGTTGGGGAAGCGGCTGGGCAGGACCACCGGCTCCTCGAGCCGCTCGTCGTAGTTGGGCTGGAAATCGACGGTCTTCTTGTCGATGTCCTCCATCATCGCCTCGGCGGTCGCCGACATGCGCGCCTCGGTGTACCGCATGGCCGCCGGCGGGTCGCCGTCCATGCTGCCGAAGTTGCCCTGGCCATCGACCAGCGGGTAGCGCAGCGACCAGCTCTGGCCCAAGCGCACCAGCGCCGGGTAGACGTTCTGCTCGCCGTGCGGGTGGTAGTCGCCCGAGGTCTGCCCGGCGACCTTCGCGCACTTCATCGTCGGCCGCGTCGAGCGCAGGTTCAGGTCGGCCATGACCTGCAGCAGGCGCCGCTGGACCGGCTTCAGGCCGTCGCGCGCATCGGGCAGCGCGCGCGAGACGATCGTCGACATCGCGTACTCGAGGTACGACTGGCTCATCTCATCGGCCAGCGAGATCGTCCGCGGCCCCTCGCCGCTCCCGCCGCCCGCGGCCGGGGGCTCGCCCGGGCCGCCAGCATCACCGCCGCCGCCCCCGCCGGCCGCGTCGTCATCGTCGGCCAGCTCGTCGAGGTCCTCGGCCTCGTCGTCGAGTTCAGGCTCGTCCACCGAGTCGGCGGTCAGCTCCAGCTCGTCGTCGGGCAGCTCATCTTCGGGCAGCAAGGGGACGTCATCGCGCATGGCTTGGTCTGTCTTTCGTTCGCTCGGGGGCGCAGGTTAAATATCGAGGTTGCGCACGCGGCGGGCGTGTTCGGTGATGTAGTTCTTCCGCGGCTCGACCGCGCCGCCCATCAGCACCGAAACGATGCGGTCCGCGCGCACCGCATCGTCCATGCGGATCTGCAGGATGCTGCGGGTCTCGGGGGCCATCGTGGTCTCGGCCAGCTGGTCGTCGTTCATCTCGCCGAGGCCCTTGTAGCGCTGGACATGAACGCCGCGGCGGCCCTTGAGTTCCTCGAGGATCGCGTCGCGCTCCTCCTCGCTCTGGGCGTAGCGGATCTTGCCGCCGTACTTGACGCCGAACAGCGGTGGCTGGGCGATGTAGATATGCCCCAGCTCGACCAGCGGCCGCATGTAGCGCAGGAAGAACGTCAGCAGCAGGGTGCGGATGTGGCTACCGTCGACATCGGCGTCGGCCATGATCACGACCTTGCCGTAGCGCAGCTTGTCCAGCTGGAAGCGGAAGCCGTCGTCGCTGCCCTTGCGCGCGCGCCGGCCGTTGCCGTTGCCGTTCGGCTCCAGCGCGCCGGCCTCGCCGCGAGCGAGGGCCAGGTTGGACTCGATCAGCGCGCTGGCCTCGGCCGCGGCCGCCTCCCGGCGGCGCTCCTCGGCGGTGCGGATCTGCTCCTGGATCTCCTCCCAGTGACTCGGGTCGGCGATGCCGGTGCCCAGGGCGGTGATGATCGTGCGAATGTGCTCGTGGCTCAGGATCTTGTCGATCCGGTGCTTCTCGACGTTCAGCGGCTTGCCGCCGAGCGGCAGGATCGCCTGGAAGCGACTGTTGCGCCCGGCCTTCGCCGTGCCCGCCGCGGAGTCACCCTCAACGATGAACAGCTCGCACTCGTCGGCCGCGCGGCTCGAGCAGTCCCACAGCTTGCCCGGCATCCCGCCCACCTCGAGCGCCGACTTGCGCTGGACCAGCTCGGCGGCGCGGCGCGCGGCCTCGCGCGCACGGCTGGCCGTGATCGCCTTCTCGATCACCGCGCGCCCGACCTGCGGGTTCTCGGTCAGGAAGGTCTGCAGCATGTCGCCGACAATCGAGTTGACCAGGCCCTCGACCTCGGGGTTGGTCAGGCGGACCTTGGTCTGGCTCTCGAAGCTCGGCTCGCCCAGCCGCACGCTGATGATCGCCGCCAGCCCCTCGCGCACATCGTCGCCCGAGAAGTTGCGGTCCTTCTCCTTCAGCAGGTTGGCCGCCCGCGCGTAGGTGTTCAGCGAACGCGTCAACGCGGTCTTCAGCCCCGACAGGTGCGTCCCACCATCGGGCGTCAGGATGCAGTTGGCGAAACAGAGGATGTTCTCCATGAACCCGTCGTTGTACTGCAGGGCCACCTCGACATCGATGCCGTCGCGCTGATCGTGGATGTAGATCGGCTTGTGCAGCGGCTCCTTCGCATCGTTCAGGTAGTCGACAAACTCGACGATGCCGCCCTCGAAGTGGAACTCCTCGGTGCGGAAGTCGTTCGTCTCGTCGTCCACCTCGCGCTCGTCGATGAGGATGATGCGCACGCCGCCGTTGAGATACGCCAGGTCGCGCAGGCGCTCGGCCAGGCGCTCGAAGCTGTACTCGGTAACCGTGAAGATCGTCCGGTCGGGCATGAAGTGGGTCTTCGTGCCCGTCTGTGCCGGATCGGCCAGCTCGCCGATGACCGTCGTCGGCTCGGCCACCCGGCCGCGCTCGAAGCGCACGCGATGCAACTGCCCATGGCGCCGCACATCGACCACGCACCACTCGCTGACCGCGTTGACGCAGCTCACGCCCACACCGTGCAGCCCGCCGGAAACCTTATAGGCCGAACCCTCGCCGCCAAACTTGCCGCCCGCGTGCAGCTTGGTCATCACGACCTCGACCGCCGGCCGCCCCTCGGTCGGGTGTAGGTCGACCGGGATACCCGAACCGTTGTCCTCGACACTGATCGAGTTGTCGGGATGGATGATCACCGTGATCGTGTCACAGCGCCCGGCCATCGCTTCGTCGATCGAGTTGTCCACGACCTCCGAGACCAGGTGGTGCAGGCCCAGCGCGTCGGTTGTGCCGATGTACATCGAGGGGCGCTTGCGGACCGCCTCGAGCCCCTC
>DHNJ01000190.1:9997-10688 GCA_002409445.1 Armatimonadetes bacterium UBA5419
GCCACGTATCGCTCCTCGCGCCGAGCCTCTACACCCCAGCCGACCAGCCCCCTGGACCGCTTTTTGCAACCTACTAACCATACCCGATTCCACCCCTTTTGTCAAGCGATCAAGGGCGCGTGACTCCGCATGGCAAGCGGATTCCCCGCGGTTGGGCAGGGGCTGGGCAGAGGCGCTCGGCGGAGCCGGGTCTCAGCCCTCGTCGAGCGCGAGGAGCGAGGCGACGATCGCGCGCAGGCCCTCGGGCGAGCAGGGCTTTTCGAGGTACGCGCTGGCCCCCTCGGAGAGGGCTGTGCGCAGGGTCCCGGGGCTGGGGTAGGCGGTCAGGATCAGGCAGCGCAGACCCGGCCGCTCGCGCCACAGGGCATGCATCGTGGCCAGCCCGTCGCGGCCGGGCAGGCGCAGGTCGATGATCGCCAGGCGGAAGTCGTAGACGCGGGCCAGCTGGAGCGCTTCGTCGGCGTCGGCGGCCAGGCTGACCTCGAGGTCGTCGCGGGCCAGGATGGCGCGCACGGTCAACGCATGATCGCGCTCGTCATCGACGACCAGGACTAGCGGGCCGCGCGCCGGGCGGCCCGGCTCAGGCATCGCCGCCGGCAACCGCGGCCGGCAGGCACAACTCGGCGAGACCGACCATCGCCGGCCCCACCACCGCGCGCAACGCCCGCGCCGCGGTGGTGGGGCCGGCGAT
>DHNJ01000208.1 GCA_002409445.1 Armatimonadetes bacterium UBA5419
GACCATCGAGCCGGACGAGGATCAGGTGCGGCGCGGTGCCGCCGATCAGCGCGGCGGACGGCGCGACCGGCTCGACGGCCAGGGCGTGGCGCAGGCCGATGCCCAGCTCGGCCAGGCGGCCGAAGTCGGGCTGCGCCTGCGCGCGCCAGGCGGCCCAGATGGCGTCCTCGGCCCACTGCCCGGGCGGTGGCTGGCGGTCGGGGAAGACCAACAGATCCTCGTCCGGCTCGATGGTCCAGGCCGGCTCGCGGTAGGCGCTGAGGTCGGTCGCGCCGAAGAGGTGGCGGCCGAAGAAGGCGTAGACCGCTTCGCGGCTCTGTAGGTTGTTGTTGTGCGGCGCCTCGAAGATGACCCAGTCGAGGTTGTCCGGCGCGCCCTGCAGGGCCCAGACCTCCTTGGCGTACGGCCCCTCGACCGTCGGTGTGTTCTTGGTCCAGTCGCCCGTCGCGGCGACCAGCAGCAGCGGCTTGGGCGAGTGGAGGGCGGTGATCTGGACGTTGTCGGTGCCGACCCGCAGGCCCGGGGCGTTCTCGCAGATGCAGCCGCCGGCCATGTGCAGCGAGACCATGACCACCGGCGAGGCGACCAGCGGCCGGTCGTCGACGGCGCAAAGCATGAAGGTCTGCGTCCCGCCGCCGGACTGGCCGGTGACGCCGAGGCGGGTCGGGTCGACCTCGGGCAGGCTACAGACGAAATCGAGCGCGCGCTGGCTGTTGTAGGTCTGCAGGCCGAGCGGCGAGAGGCCGTAGAGGTTGGCGACCGGCTGGTCCTTGCCGAAGGTGTAGTGGTCGAGGCCGAGGCCGGTGTCGAGGTAGCCGATCATGTCGTAGCTGAAGGCGACGGCGCCGAACTTGGCGAAGCTGATCGCGCGCGCAGGTGTGTTCGAGATCTCCGACTGCACGAAGCGGCCCTCGGCGCCGTGGCCATGGGTGATCAGGACGGCGGGGTATTGGCGGTCCGGCTCGAGCGGGTAGGGGCGGTAGAGGTTGCCGCCGAGGATCATGCCGGGGCGGGTCTCGAACCAGACGCGCTCGATGGTGTAGCCGTCGCGGACGATCGGCTCGCCGACGAAGTGCGGCTGCAGCGGCGGGCGCTCGACCTCGGGCCAGAGTCCGGCGGCGACGAGCATCTGCTCGCGCAGCTCGGCGCGGCGGGCTTGCCAGGCGGCGGCCGAGCCCCAGGGTAGCGGGTGGGTCTCGGTGTTGATGCCGCGGGCGGGGGCCTGGCGGGCGTCGGTCGGCGGCGGGGCGGTGTGGGTGGGTGTCATAGCTTGTCCCCAGGCGGTCGCCGCCAGCAGGACCAGGGCCAACGGGCCGAAGCGGAGGATCACGGCGCGCTCCTGGCCACCGGTTCGCCTCTCGCGCGCCGAGTCCTGCGCCTAGCCCGCGCCGCCGGTGCCGCGGATGACCTCGACCCAGTGCCGCGCCTGGACGCCGGTGCCGTGGACAATCTGGTGGCGGCAGGAGAAGCCGCAGGCCACCACGGTCGTCTCTGGCCCCGCGGCGCGCACGGCCGGCAGCAGCCGGTCCTCGGCAACCGCCTGGGCCAGGTCGTAGTGCTCGCGGTCGTAGCCGAACGAGCCGGCCAGCCCGCAGCAGCCGCAGTCGGCGGTCTGCACGGCCATGTCGGGCACCAGCGCCAGCAGCTCGCGCATCGCGGTCGTGCCGAAGAGCGCCTGTTGGTGGCAGTGGCCATGGACCAGGACGCGGCGGGTCGGGCTGGCGAAGCGCGGCGCCAGGCGGCCCGCGCGCACCTCGCCGGCCAGCCAGACATCGATCATGTAGATGCCCTCGCGGGCGCGGGCGCCCAGCGCCTCGTCCTCGATCAGGTCGGGCAGGTCGTCGGTCAGGGCGCTGGCGCAGCTCGGCTCGCAGCAGACGATCGGCACGCCCTCGCGCAGCCAGACGTCCAGCGCGGCGAGCGTGCGGCCGCCCTCGCGGCGGGCGCGGTCGAGGTCGCCGCGGCTGATCGCCGGGCGCTGGCAGCAGCCGGCGCCGGCGACGATGACCTCGTAGCCGCAGCTCTCGAGCAGCTCGACGGCGCTGATGCCGACCTCGGTGTCGTGGTAGCGCAGCCAGGTATCGTCAAAGAGGACCACGCGGCGGCCGGTCGCCGGCGGCGGGGTGCGCCGGGCGAACCAGCGGCTGAATGGCTCGCGCGCATACGTCGGCAGCGCGCGGCGGGCGTCGAAGCCGAGCAGCGCCTGGTTCAGCCAGCGGAACGGCCGCGCGGCGACGACGGCGTTGGCCAGCGCCAGCAGCGGGCCGGCGATCCAGCGGGCGATCTGGGGCGCGGCGACGACCACGTGGTCCCGCGCGCTGGCGCCCTCGACCGCGCGGCGGGCGGCCAGTGCCTCGGCCTTCAGGCGAGCCAGGTCGACGTTGCTCGGGCACTCGGTCCGGCAAGCCTTGCAGGCCAAGCAGGTATCGAGGACCGGGGCCAGGGCGAGGTCGCCGATGCTCTCGAAGTGGCCGCTGTTGGCCAGGCGCAGGGCGTTGGCGCGGGCGCGGGTGCTGAGCGACTCGTCGCGGGTCGCGCGGTAGGTCGGGCACATCGCGCCGGCCAGCGTCGAGCGGCAGGCGCCGACGCCGTTGCACAGCTCGATCGCGCGGTCGAGGTGCTCCTCGCGCGACCATCGGTACCAGCCGTCGCGGACCTCGGCGCGGTAGGGTGGGCCGAGGCGCAGGTTCTCGTCGATCGGCGGGCCGGCGACGATCTTGCCCGGGTTCATCAGCCCGCGCGGGTCGAAGATGGCCTTGATCTGGGCGAAGGCGGCCATCAGCTCGGGGCCGAAGAACTGTTCGAGATAGGCCGAACGCGCCAGCCCGTCGCCATGCTCGCCGGAGATCGAGCCGCCCAGCGAGATGACCAGGGCGAAGGTCTCGTCGGCGATCGCCTTCAGGCGGGCGATGTCGGCCGGGTCCTTCATGCTGAGGATCGGGCGGACGTGGATCAGCCCGACGCCGGCGTGGGCGTAGAGGGTTGGGCGCGTGTCGTGGCGGGCGCAGATGGCCAGGACGGCCTCGATGAACTCCGGCAGCACGTCGAGCGGGACGGCGCAGTCCTCGATGCCGGGCATCGGCTTGCGTTCGCCGCGCATCGTCGTCATCACGCCGAGCCCGGCCTTGCGCACGGCCCAGAAGCGCTGCTGGCCCGGCGCGTCGGGCAGCTGCGAGACGGCGTAGGCCGCGCCGGAGGCGAGCAGCGCGGCGCCGACCTCGGCGGCGCGGGCGGCGGCTTCGTCGGCGGTGTCGGCGCAGAACTCGATGCCCAGGACCGCCGCCGGGCTGCCGACCAGCCAGTCGCAGAGATCCTCGGTCGCCGGGTTGGCGCGAGCCAGGTCGAGGGTGGTCTGGTCGACGATCTCGACCGCCGAGGGCCCCTCGGGCACGACCCGCTGGACGGTGCGCAGCGCGGTTTCGAGGTCGGCGAAGTGGGCGACGGCCAGCGCGGTGGCCGCGGGCAGCGGCACGACGCCGACCTCGGCCTCGAGCACGGTCGCCAGGCTGCCCTCGCTGCCGACGATCAGGTGGGCCAGGTTCGGCGTCTCGCCGGTCAGCGCGTCGAGGTTGTAGCCCTGCACGCGGCGGAGGATCTTGGGGTAGCGCGCGGCGATCTGCGGGCGGACGCGGTCGACGACCTCCATCACCCGCGCGCGCAGCTCGGCGGCCAGCGCGTCGTCGCGGTCGGCGGTGCCGAGCCAGGTGACGCGGCCGTCGGCCAGGGCGATCTTGACCGCGCGGGTGTGGTGGAGGGTCAAGCCGTAGCGCAGGCTGCGCATGCCCGAGGAGTTGTTGCCGATCATCCCGCCCACGCCGGCGCGGTTGCCCGTGGCCGGGTCGGGCGCGAACATCAGCCGGCGCGGGGCCAGTAGCGCGTTGAGGTTGTCGCGGACGAGACCCGGTTGCACCCGCGCCCAGCCGCCCGCCTCGTCGACCTCGATCAGCGCGTGCATGTGTCGGCTGACGTCGATCACGCAGGCCGCGCCGACCGCCGAGCCGCCCAGGCTGGTGCCGCCGGCGCGCGGCAGGATCGGCACGCCGAGGGCGCCGCAGGTGCGCACCGCGGCGACCAGGTCGGCCTCATCCAGCGGGCAGACGACCGCGCGGGGGGTGATCTGGTAGAGGCTGGCGTCGGTCGCGTAGACGCCGAGGGTCAGGGGATCGGCGGCCACCTCACCACGCACCGCGGCGCGGAGGGCGGCTTCGAGAGCGGATGGGCTGGCCATGATGTCCTAGGGCAGAAGCGTCACCTCCGCCAACCAGACGGTGCCCTCGCCGGGCGGGTTGGCGGTCCCGTGCGCGCCGAACTGGAGGGCCACCGAGCCGTCCAGGTCGAGGCGGTTGTTGCCGTCTTGGCTCCAGCTGCCCAACTCGAAGGAGTTCAACGGAACTACCACCGTTTGCCAGGCCATCGAATCGGCCGGCGTGGGCGGCGGCGCGGCCACGACGTACTGCCCGCCCGGCTGCTCCTGCAGCGCGAGCAGCACGCTCACGCCCGCCGGCAGGTGCGCGCGGTAGGTGATCCGCAGGGAGCGGTAGCTGGCCAGGCTGTCGACCTCGAGCGGGTAGGCGAGGAAGCCGTAGAGGTGGCGCGGGTGGGCGAAGTCGTAGTCCAGGCGGAGGACCGGGCCGACGTCTGGCTCGGTCTCGTCCAGCGCCGCCCGCATTGTCAGGTCGCCATCGTGCGGGAGCGGCGCGGCGGCCATCGCCGCGGGGTCGAGGCTCAGCGGCGGCACCCGCAGCGGCTCGTCGCTGGCGCTCAGCGTGGCCTGTTCGAGCCGCGCGTCGGCCGGGCCGTCGATGACCAGGCCCAGCCAGAGGCTGTCGTAGGTGGTCAGCGAGGGCTCAGCGGTGGGGTCGGCGGAGTAGGCCGTCGGCCGCAGCCCGGCGAGGTCGAGCCCGGCCTCGAAGGCGCCGTCGGCGAGGTCGATCGGCTGGCCGAGGGCGAACCAGGCGTTGTCGCCGGTGGTCAGCACGGCGGCCAGGCGCGCCGCGTCAAGCTCGCCATTGCCGCGGCCGCGGGCGATGATCGTCCGCGCCCAGGCCAGGTCGACCGGTGCCATGATGCCCGCCAGCAGCCGGCGCTCGGGGCTGGTCTTGGTGATCTCGATCGCCGGCACGGCCCCGGCGCCGAGGCGCAGCTCGAAGCCCTGGGGCGGCACGAAGCCAGTCAGTTGGAGCTGCTCCTCGCGGCCGGCGGCGCCGAGGGCCAGGGCGGCGAGCAGCAGCAGCGGCACGATGTGGTGCGGTCTCACGGGATGTGCTCCAGGGTCAGGTTGTCGAGCCAGAGGGTGGTCGCCGTGTCGGCCGTCGAGCTGAACCCGAGCCAGCGCAGCGAGTCCCAGGCGGCATCCATCGGCGGCAGGTCGGTGTACTCACGCGCCGCTCCGCCGTAGGGGGCGATGGTCAGGCTCCAGGTCGCGGTCTTGTCCGCGCCGACGCCGCTGGCCATGGTCACGCGGACCCACGTGTCGACCGGCAGGCTGCCGACGTCGCGGCCGCCGGCGGTCAGCTGCTCACCGTCCCAGGCCAGCCGCGGGCCAGGCCGGTACGGCTGCGCGGCGTCGCGCCATTCGACGAAGCCGTGCGCGCCGGCGCTGACCTTGAGGTCGAAGCTGAAGCGCGTCTGGCCGGAATCGTGGCGCGGGTCCCAGGCGAAGTGCGGGTCGAACTCGTTGACCTGGCCCGGCGCGTCGGTCAGCCGCAGGCAGCGCGCGCCCCCGGCCGGCCCCGGCTCGGCGACCACGCCGCAGGGCGGGTTCTCGCTGCCCGCGTGGAACGAGGCGCGCGGCACGAGGCTGCCGACCGCCGCGCTCTCGAAGTCGAGGGCGAAGGTCA
>DHNJ01000005.1 GCA_002409445.1 Armatimonadetes bacterium UBA5419
GCCCCCGCGGCCGCCGAGCCGCCGCCCGCCGAGTCCCCCGTCAAGCAGTCGACCGGTAGCGCCATCCTGCCCGGCGAGTACTACCGCTCGACGGTCTACCAGGGCACCGACCCGCTCTCGGGTCAGGGCAGTCTGATGTGGCGCGTCGACGAAGGCCGCGGCCTGTTCACCAGCCGCCCCGGCGACGCCGGCCGCGCCTGGCAGTTCGAGTACCGTGGCCAGCTGCCCCGGCCCGGGCTGAACGTCGGCTTCTCCGCCGCCGAGAGCGACGCCGAGGTTACCGGCGCCTCCGCCCTCGGTCTGAACCCGGGTCAGCTCGGGCTGCGCCGCGCCGACTACAGCGCCGAGTGGCAAGAGAAGTCGTTCAGCCTGCGCTTTGACGGCGGCCGCACCGAGGACCGCACCTTCGGCCAGGGCGTCGGCCGCGAGTCGCTGTCGGTGCGCGCGCTGGGCGCCTGGTACAGCCGCGAACGCTACGCTCTCGACGACGCGCTGAGCCTCGAATCCGCGGCCCACGACCGCGTGCTTGGTCGCGACGGCTATAACCTCGCCGGCCGCAGCGTTGGCGCGGGTGGTGGCTACACCAACCTCAACGCCCTGGGCGGCCTGCGCGACACGAGCGAGAGCCTCGGCTTCGAGCAGGGCCAGTTCCGCGCCGCGCTCGAACGCCGCAACCTCGACCGCGGTGCCATCGGCCTGACCGACAGCCGCGCCAACCTTAGCTACGCCGGCCTGAGCTACAGCCGCACCCAACGCCAGGTCGACGAGCACGCGCAGTGGCTCAAGGAGGCCGGTTACGGCAGCCTACAGGGTCTGCGCGGGTCGACCGAGACGCGCGACGGGCTGGCCTTCAACAACAAGGCGATCACCGCCAGCTGGAACCGCCTGGTCACCGCGCCGACCGACGCCCACCGCGGCGTCGCGACCAACGAGACCGAGGAACGCTCGCTGGCCTACCGCCCGTGGGAGGGAGCCGAGATCAGCCTGCTCCACCGCGACACCCGCGGCGGCTCGACCAGCGCCATGGACCGCCTCGGCCTGCGCTACACCGCCGGCCAGAACCAGCTCCAACTCGCCGCCACGACCACCCGCCAGGGAGCGGCCCTAGCGCCGGGCGAGCTGAGCCGCCGGCTCGAGGCCAGCTACAAGCTCGGCCGCGCGCTGACGCTGGCCTACACCGGCGACGACTGGACCCGCCGAACCGACGCCGAGAACCGCGGCCCCGGCCAGGTCGACCCCTGGCGCGCGACGCACGCCGCGACGATCGAGAGCGCCCTGGGCCTGACCCTGCGCGGCCGCCTGGAGACGGGCGAGGGCCGCGAGGACGGCCGCTACACCGGCCTCGGCTTCGAGCGCCAGGTGGTCGAGGGCTGGGCGGTGCGCGCGGCCTACGACAGCTGGCTGAACACGACCGACGCCGCCTTCGAGATCGCCGGCCAGAAGCGCGTGTTGGCGACCAACATCGCCGACGCACGGCACTTCCGCGTCGGCACCACCTGGGACTACCGCGGCCGCAGCATCGGCGCCGAGCGGCGCACGCTGTGGTATCACGGGACCGGCAGCGGCGACACGCGCCCGGCCGAACGCAGTTTGACCGAGACGTCGCTGCGCCTGACGCAGCCGCTTTGGGGCAACTGGCAGGCGCGCGGCTCACTGGCCCTGACCGAGGACCAGGACAGCCTACGCGGTGAGCAGCGCGAGGCGGCAGTGAGCTTCGCCCCCGGCGGGCAGCGGGCCTTCGAGGTCGGCTGGCGCGAGGCGCGCGCGGGCGGCAGCCGGCTCAGCCCGACCGCCTTTGCCAGCGCCGGCCTGACGCCGTGGCTGGGCCTGCGGCTTGGCGGCGAGGGGCAGCAGCAAGCCGGCCAGGGCGGCCACTGGGGCGACCCGGGCCGCCGCACCATCAAGTTCAGTGCGACCCAGAGCTACCTGGGCGACGGCCGCGCGGCGTTCGAACTGGCGCACACACCCGGCCGCCTGCCCGCCGCCGGTGAGGCGCCGGAGGCCGGCCGCAGCTACACCGTCGACCTGGCCACGCCGAGCAACTTCCTGTTCCAGGGCCTGCGGCTGTCCAGCCGCTGGAAGCACCAGACCGCCGCCGGTGGCCCAATCGAGTCGCTGCTTGAGCGCAGCGCGAGCGTGGCTTGGACCGCCGATTGGCTCGGCACTCTCAGCGCGACCTACGCCGATCGCGGCACCGTCTCGCCCTTCAGCCGCGGCAACGTCGGCCGGCTGACCTTCGAGTACGCCAGCCCCACCGGGCGCTTCGGTCGGCTGGTGCTCTCGGGCTATCTCGACGACGTGACCAACCGGCTCGACCTGGACCGCGACCGCGAGAAGTACCGCGTCGGCTTCCAGTACCAACTGCCGTTCTAAGCGCGGTCAGCCCGGCCGTCGCTCAGTTTCCCGCACGAGTTGACGCGCCAGCGCCGTGACCTGCTCGTAGGCGAAGATGGCCAGGAGCGCGCCCTCGCGCTCGACCCCTTGTTCCCGCGCGGCCCGCCGCAGCAACGCCAGGACCGTGACGTTCAGCCGCAGTCGCTGCCAGCGAGGGTCGTCGGTCGGCCAGCGGCGGCCGGCGCGCACCAGTCCATCCGCGACGCCCGCGGCCACCTGGCGCAGCTCGACGACGGTCTCGTTGTAGCCCTCGCGCTCAAAGGCCAGCGCCGCGCGGTGGATGCTGTCGGCTGCCTGCCGCGCGCGCGGGCCAAAGACCGCTGCCGCCCGCCGCCACATGCGCACCGACCGCTCCAGCAGCCGCGCCACACGCTCCTCTTGGTCCAGCCGGTCCAGCTCCAGCAGGTGGTAGAAGACACCCGCGTCACCCAGCAGGTACGACACGGCGTGCGCCAGTTGCTTGCGCGCCGCCTCCGTGCCCAGCGCACCAACCAACCCGCGCACCTGGCCCAGCGCGTGCGTCGAACCGAGGCGCGCCAACGCCTCAATCAGCGCCAGGCGCACCGACAGGTCAGGCTCCGCCGGCAGACGCTCCTCGATCGGCGCGATGGCGCGCTCGTCCTCGAATGCACCGAGCGCCTGGGCCGCGCCGCGCCGCACGCCATCACGCGAGTCGGCCAGCAGGCCGATGAGAGCGTAGTACGAGTCCTCGGCGGCGATGTGGCCCAGCGCCTCGACCGCCTCCTCACCGATGTCGGCGACGGGGTCGGTCGCCTTGTCGATCAGCGGCGCCACGGCCCGCTGATCACCGATCTGGCCCAGGCTGCGGGCCGCCTCACGGCGCACCTCGAGCTGGCTGTCGTCCAGCGCGGCGACCAGCTCCTCGACCGCCAGGACGTTGCCTGGACTGCCCAGCGCCCGCGTCGCCCGCACGCGCGCCTCGGTGTCGCCGGTGCGCTTCATGCGGGTCAGGTGGAACAGCGTGCGCAGCACGTTACCGCGCCGCACCTGGCCGATGACTACGCGCGCGGCGATGTCCGGCTCCTCGCGGACCCGCATCAGCAGCCCCAGGCCCATCAGCCGCGCCAGCGCCGAAATCAGGAAGATCAGGTGCCAGGCGGTCACCGCGCGGCCCAGGAACGTCGCGCCGGCCAGGTGGTTAGCCATCAGGTCGGTCAGCACGCCGCCAATGATCGCGCCGACGCCCATGGCGAAGCTCAGCGTGGCGTTGTGAACGCCGATGTAGACTTCCTTGTGCTCGGCGGGGGCGATCTTGAGCATCAAGTTGTACTGGCTCAGCACCATGCCCGCGCCCATCACACCAGACCAGATCTGCGCGGGGGTAATGATGTAGGTGTAGTTCTCCGGGGTCATGAAGAACCAGGGGATCGGGATCAGCGCCGCGCCGAAGGTCGTGATGCGGAGGATGGGCCGATAACCAAACTTGTCGGCCATGTAACCCCAGAACGGGTTGCTAGCGATGGTCGACAGAGTCACCGCCATCGAGTTGAGGGCGATGAACTTGTAGTCCATCTTCAGGTACTGCAGCATGAAGACCCAGAACAGCGGCGCCGCGAGCATCATCGCGCTGGTGCGCGCGGCGAGGAACAGGGTCAGGTTGCGGAAGTTCTCGTGCTCGAACGGTAGCTTGAGCAGCGCCAGGCTGAGCGGCTGAGCCGAGCGATGGACCGGCGGTTCGGGGATCCGCGTCATGACCACAACCGCGCCCAACCCGGCGATCACCGCGCCCACGTAGGCGACCTGGAAGGCGCGGATCTGCGCGGCACCCGCATAGAGGTCGACGTACCAGCTGGCGCCCAGCGCAATGACCATGCCGACCGCGGCGATGATGCTCTGGTTGCGCCCGACGAACCGGCCGCGCAGCTCCTGGGGGACGAGGTCGGCGAGCCACGAGTTGGCCGCCGGCGAGCCGACCGAGAGCATCATCCCGCTCAGCACAACCAGCGCGATGACCAGGCCCGCGCGCGGCCAGACGGCGGGCAACAGCGCGCACGCAGCGACCAGCAGCCAGACCGCGTAGGCTAGAGTGTTGGCGCTCGCACAGAGCACTTTGCGGCTGCGCACCCGCCCGCCCAGCAGCGGCGTGACCAGTTGCAGCGTGTTGCCCCACGAGTTGGCGCCGGAAAGCATGCCGACGAGCGTGTTGGAGGCGCCGAGCGCCAGCAGATAGCCGGTGGAGATGACGCCGAAGGCGATGGACACCCAGATCGCGGACAGCGCGGACATGAAGTTCCACTTGGCCATCCCGCGGTAGATCTCTAGCCGGCTCAACGCCGGCTGAAGATCGCTCACAGATGCACCACTTGGTCCACGGAGAGCACCATCGCGAACAAACCACCGACGCTAATCTGCTCGACTCGGCCGGCCGGGTTGGCGTACGAGTGCTGGTCAGCGCCGGGCATATTCAGGGTCGTCTTGCGTGGCTCGCAAACCTCGGCGAGCGCGGCGAGCAGGTCGTTGACCCGCGCGGCGGGCAGACAGATGAGCAGCGTGGTGTTGCCCGTGCGCAGGAAGCCGCCCGTGCTCGCGAGTTGCGTGTAGCCCACCCCTTCGGCGAGGAGGCGTTCGCGCACGCGGCGCGTCAGGCGGTTCGGCACCATGGCGATGACCAGCTTCATTTGGCGGCTCCGTCTCTAGCGCAGTTACCCAAGCATAGCAGAGCCGCCGCATCGGGTCCGCCTCGTTTGCTCTCGGGCGGACGCTGATCTAGACTTGGGGCGGAGGACCTCGATGCCTACTCGAACGCGTCTCGTCTGCACGACCCTCGCCGTGTGCGCCTGGCTCCTGGTGGCCTGCACCGCGCCGGACTCCACGCCCCCGCCCAGCGCGACCGGCTCGGGCAGCGGCATCGGCGCCCCCACGCCCGCGCCCGCCGCGGGCGACGCGCTGCGCTTCTGGCACACGCAGACCCAGGACTACGAGCAGGCGCTGAAGGACATCGTCGCCGAGTACAACGCGCAGCCCGGCGTCCTGCCGGTTGAAGCGACCTACATTGGCAACTACGATCAGCTCTTCGAGAAGGTCCGCGCCGGCCTCCAATCGAGCGACCCCGCCGCCCGCCCCGACCTGGCCGTGGCCTATGAGTCGATGGTCGCCGAGTACTACGCCGCCGGCGCCGTGCGCGACATCGAGCCGTTCGTCAACAAGCCCGAGACCGGGCTCGACGCCGCCTCATTGGCCGACATCTACCCGGCCTTCCTGGCGATGAACCGCTTCCCACAGTACGAGAACAAGCTCCTCTCGTTCCCCTTCACCAAGAGCGTGCTGATGATGTACGTGAACCTCGACCTGCTCCAAGAGGCCGGGGTGAACGTGCCGACCACCTGGGACGAGCTGTACGACGCGGCGACCAAGATCCGCGCCAAGCACCCGGACATGAAGCCGCTGTCCTACTTCAAGGACGCCTCCGCGCTGGACGCCATCTTCCTCTCGTTCGGCGCTGAGTTGCTCAAGGCCGACGGCAGCGCGGGCTTCGACTCACCGGCCGCCGTCGAGGCCCTGACCTACCTCGACAAGCTCGTCAGCGAAAAGCTGATCTACGAGCCGACCAGCAAGGACTTGCAGACCTCCGACTTCGTCTCGGGCAAGTGCGCGTTCTTCTTCCGCAGCTCCAATGCCCGGCCCGACCTGGTCGAGGCGGTTGGCGACTCGTTCGCCTGGGACGCCACCGGCCTGCCACACAAGGTCGGCGTCGAGCCCGTGACGGTTCTCTTCGGCGCCAACATCGCGCTCTTCGCCTCAACGCCCGAGCGCGAGGAGGGGGCCTGGCAGTTCATCAAGTACTTCGCCTCGGCCGAGGTCACCGCCCGCTGGGCCGCCGCGACGGGCTACCTGCCGGTCCGCGCCTCCGCGCTGGCGACCCGGACGGCCAAGGACTACCTGGCCGCCGCGCCGCAGAACCAGCGCGCGCTGGACATCATGGGCCAGGCCGTGCCCGAGCCGAACGTCAGCGGCTGGCAGGACGTCCGCCGCGCGCTCGACAAGGCGCACATGGACGTCATGAACCAGCTCGCCGCGCCGACCAAGATCGCCTCCGAGCTGGACACCACTGCCGACGCCGCGCTGGCCGCGGCCAAGACGCCGTAAGCCCCACGACAAACCAACCGCGAGGAGAGCCGCCATGGGCAGCCTAGTCCACGTCGCGAGCCTGAACCGCAACCCGGCGCGAGGCGGCATCTCCTCGCCCGAGGCGCTCGACGCCCTGCGCGCCGACACCGAGCCGTGGGTCGTCCGCGCCGCGGCGATGGGCGCGCAGGTCCTCCTGTTCACCGAGACCTACCCGGAGATGGCCGAGCGCTACCGCCTGGGCGCCGACCTGCCGATCGAGGACGCCGACAGCGGCTCGCTGGAGATCGCCGTCGACCTCGCCCAGCGCCACCAGATCGACCTCGTCTGGCAGCGCAAGGAGCGCGGCCCCGACGGCATCCACAACACCAGCACCTACGTCAACCGCGCCGGCGATATCCTCGGCCGGTACCACAAGATGTTCCCGACCATCGGCGAGATGGAGATCGGCGTGCGGCCGGGCGACGAGGCGGTCGTCATCGAGACCGAATACGGGCGGGTCGGCTTCGCCATCTGCTTCGACCTCAACTTCGACGAGGTCCGCAACGCCTACCGCGCCCTGCAGCCGGACCTGATCTTCTTCGCCTCGGCCTACCCCGGCGGGTTCAAGGTGCCCTACTGGTCGCTCGACCTGGGCTGCTACATGGTCTCGGCCGTGCGCCACTACCTAGGCCAGATCTCCGACCGCCGCGGTCGCGTGCTCGAGCATGCGACCTACGAGGCGCTGATCACCTCGGTCGTGAACCTTAACTCCGTCCAGCTGCACATGGATGACAACTGGGAGAAGATGGACCAAATGCTGGCGGTCTACGGTAGCCAGTTGCGGTTCGACTACGCCACCGACGAGGGCCGCTACCAGATCAGCAGCACCGGGCCGCGGATCGACGACCTGATCGAGGAGTTCGGCCTGATCCGGCTCGAGGACTACTTCACCGCCAGCCGGCAGATGCGCCTCGAACGGCTCTAGCGCGAGGCGACCTCGAGCCACTGGGTGTTGACCACACCGTCCGCGCCGCTGGTCACCGCCGGGCGGCCGGCGGTCACGGCCTCGGTGAAGTCGAGCAACTCCGCCAGGTAGACGTCGGGACCCTCGCACGGCACGGTCTCGACGCCGTCGTCCGTCTCCAGCCGCGCGCCGTCGTCGGTCAGCGCCGCCGTGCCCGCACTGCCGTACAGTTCACAGGCGCCATGCCCGCCCCAACTGCACCAGGACAGCTCGAGGCTGGCCAACGCGCCGCTGACGAACTGGCCGGCGAGCAGCGCGTTGCGCTCGACTGCCCAGCCAGGCTCGCGGTGCGCCTGCGCGGTGAGCCGGGCCAGCGGGCCGCCCAGCCAGACGGCCAGGTCCAGAAGGTGGCTGCCCAGATCCCAGATGATACCGCCGCCCGCCAGCCGCGGGTCGGCGCGCCAGGCGGCGGGGTCGAGATCGTAGCCCCGCGCCAGCTGCGCGCGC
>DHNJ01000117.1:0-166 GCA_002409445.1 Armatimonadetes bacterium UBA5419
GCTCGAGCAGGACGACCAGGCCCGGCACGTGCAGCAGCGGCGTCGGCAGGCCATCGGGCGGGACGACGACGTACGGGCGCGCGGGGGTGTCGGCCAGCGCGGCGTGGGCGAGGGCGACGAAGCGCAGGTGGTCGGCGGTCAGCTCGCTCAGCGGCTCGGCGGAGCG
>DHNJ01000117.1:427-1345 GCA_002409445.1 Armatimonadetes bacterium UBA5419
CCGCGCCCAGGACGGCCGCGGCGCGGTCCATCGTCGGCAGGTCGTTGCGCACGAGCAGGTCCGGCCGCCAGGACTCGCCCAGCAGATCGGGCCACGCCTGCTCGGCGGGCACCTCCCACAGCAGCGCCGCGCGCGCGGGCAAGCCCCACAGCGCGGCACAGAGCAGCCATAGCCAGACGGTATGTCGCATGGTTCCTAGACGCCGCGGACCCGACCGCGGTGCCTACAGTGCCCCGAGCGGCTCGCCGCATATCGGTCGGCCCGACTCTGACGGCGAGCGCGAAGGCTTGAGTTACTATGGACGAGGGCGAGGTCTGGAGGTGGTTCGGTGGCCAAGTACGTGTTCATCACGGGTGGCGTGGTGTCGTCGATCGGCAAGGGCATCAACGCGGCGAGCCTGGGGCGGTTGCTAAAGGCGCGCGGACTGCGGGTCAGTGTGCTCAAGATTGACCCTTACATCAATGTCGATGCGGGCACGATGAATCCCGCGCAACACGGCGAGGTCTACGTGACCGACGACGGGGCCGAGGCGGACCTCGATCTGGGCCACTACGAGCGTTTCCTCGACATCAACGTCACGCGTGCCTCGACAATGACGACTGGTCAGGTCTACGACACGGTGATCACCCGCGAGCGCCGCGGCGAGGCCTACAACGGCGAGACCGTGCAGGTCATCCCGCACATCACCGACGAGATCAAGGCCCGCATCCGCCGCGCGGCGGACCAGGCCGAGGCCGACGTCGCGCTGGTCGAGGTCGGCGGCACGGTCGGTGACATCGAGGGCATGCCGTTCCTCGAGGCCATCCGCCAGTTCCGCCGCGAACTGCCGACGGCTGACACGATGGGGCTGCATGTCACGCTCGTGCCGGCGGTGGGGCCGCAGGAAGAGATCAAGACCAAGCCGACCCAGCACTCGGT
>DHNJ01000117.1:1501-2288 GCA_002409445.1 Armatimonadetes bacterium UBA5419
GGGCTGCACTGCGACATGCTCATCGCCCGCTCGCGCCACCGGCTGACCGAGGAGCACCGGGCGAAGATCAGCCTGTTTTGCGATATCGCGCCCGAAGCCGTCGTCTCCGCGCCCGATCTGCCGTCGATCTACGACATTCCGCTGACCCTCGAGCAGCAGGGCGTCGCCGACTGGGTCTGCCGGCGGCTGGAGATCAACTGCCCCGCGCCGGACCTGAGCGACTGGCAGGCGCTGGTCGACCGGCGCCGGGACGCGCGCGACGAGGTGACCATCGCGGTCATCCCCAAGTACCACCAACAGGGCGTCGACACGTACCTGAGCGTGGTCGAAGCGCTGACGCACGCGGGTATCCATCACGGGGTGAACGTCAACCTGCGTTGGATCTATGCACGCGAGGTCGAGCCGGACCAGGTGGCCACGGCGCTCGAGGGCGTGCACGGCGTGCTGGTGCCCGGTGGCTTTGGCACCTCTGGCCTCGAAAGCAAGATCGCCGCGATCCGCTGGGCGCGCGAGACTGGGACGCCGTTCCTCGGGCTCTGCCTCGGCCTACAGTGCGCCGTGGTCGAATACGCGCGCAACGTCTGCGGTCTGCGCGGCGCGAACTCGACGGAGGTCGACCCCAACACACCGCACCCGGTCGTCAGCCTGCTGGACGAGCAGCAGGAGGTCGAGAGCCGCGGCGCGACGATGCGCTTGGGTGCGATGGAGTGCTATCTCTGTCCCGACACCTTGGCCCGCCGGCTGTACGAGAGCGACGTGGTCTGGGAGCGGCACCGCCACCGCTACG
>DHNJ01000117.1:2422-3525 GCA_002409445.1 Armatimonadetes bacterium UBA5419
GAGCGGCACCGCCACCGCTACGAGTTCAACAACGCCTACCGCAAGCTGCTGGGCGAGGCCGGCATGCGCTTCGGCGGTGTGTCGCCCAACGGCCTGTTGGTCGAGATGATCGAGCTGCCCGAGCACCCGTTCTTCCTCGCCAGCCAGTTCCACCCCGAGTTCAAGTCGCGGCCCACGCGCGCTCATCCGATGTTCCGGGGCTTCGTCGGCGCGGCGGCGGCCCGCGCGGGCTTCGCGGTCGAAGGGTCTTAGCCGATGGCGAGTGTCCTGGACGGACTGAACCCCGAGCAGCGCGAAGCAGCGAGCCATGTTGAGGGACCCTGTCTGGTGGTCGCCGGCGCCGGGTCGGGCAAGACGCGGATGCTCACGCACCGCATCGCCTACCTGCTGACCGAGTGCGACGTCGCGCCGTGGCATGTGCTGGCGGTGACCTTCACGAACAAGGCCGCGGCCGAGATGCGCGGGCGGGTCGACGAGCTGGTCGGGCCGCGGGCCAAGCGCGTTTGGATGGGCACGTTCCACTCGATCTGCGCGCGGCTGCTGCGCGAGTTCGCCGAGCAGGCGGGCCTGCAGTCCAACTTCACCATCTTCGACGAGGACGACCGGGGCACGCTGCTGCGGCGCATCTGCCGCGCGCTCGACCTGGATGTCCAGCGCTTCCCGCCCAAGCAGTTTGGCTGGCGGATCAGTGACCTAAAGAACGAGCTGCTCGACTACGATCAGTACATCGCTGATTTCGACGGCCTGGTCACGCCGCCCGAGCGGGTCTTCCGCCGCGTCTACGAGCGGTACCAGCAGGAGCTGCGCGCACAGAACGCGGTCGACTTCGACGACCTGATCCTGCGCGCCGTGCGGCTGGTCGAGGGGCAGCTGGCGGTCCGCGCGAAGCTGGCCGAGCGGTTCCGTTACGTGATGGTCGACGAGTATCAGGACATCAACCGCGCGCAGTACCGGCTGGTCCGCGCGCTCAGTGCCGAGCACCGCAACCTCTGTGTCGTCGGCGATGACGACCAGAGCATCTACGGCTGGCGCGGGGCGCGGGTCGAGATCATCCTTGGCTTCGAGGACGACTACCCCGAGGCCAAGATCGTCAAGCTGGAGCG
>DHNJ01000117.1:3668-3923 GCA_002409445.1 Armatimonadetes bacterium UBA5419
TGGAGCGCAACTACCGCTCGACCGCCGCCGTGTTGAACGCGGCCGGGGCGGTCATCGCCCGCAACGCCGGGCGGCGGCCGAAGACGCTGCGGGCGGTGATCGCTGGCGGCGCGCCAGTGCGCCTGCGCGTGGCCCAGGACGCGGCCGACGAGGCGTTCTACGTCGCCGACCTCATCCGTAAAGGCCAGCACGAGGGCCGCTCGTACGGCGACTACGCCATTCTCTACCGCACCAACGCGCAGTCGCGCGCCTTCG
>DHNJ01000117.1:4108-4350 GCA_002409445.1 Armatimonadetes bacterium UBA5419
GGCGGCGTCCGCTTCTACGAGCGGCGCGAGATCCGCGACCTGATCGCTTACCTGCGCGCGCTGTTCAACCCGACCGACAACGTCAGCCTGGACCGCATCATCAACGTCCCCGCGCGGGGCATCGGCAACAAGACGACCGAGGCGATCGCCACCCGCGCCCTGGAGCGCGAGATCAGCCACCGCGAGGCGCTCGCCACACTCCTCGCCGACGACGACACGACCCTCGGCACCGCCGCGCGCCG
>DHNJ01000117.1:4487-5212 GCA_002409445.1 Armatimonadetes bacterium UBA5419
ACCCTCGGCACCGCCGCGCGCCGGCGGCTACTCGACTTCCACCAGCTGTTCGAACGGCTGACGGCGATGCTGGACACGCTGCCGGTCGCCGAGCTGGTCGGCGCGATCTTCGAGCAGACGGGCTACCGCGCGGCGCTGGCCGCCGAGGACAGCATCGAGTCCGCGGCGCGGCTGGAGAACATCGACCAGCTGGTCACCGCCGCGCACGAAATGACCGAGGCGCCCGGCCGCGACGGGGTCGAGCAGTTCCTCGAACGCGTCGCGCTGGTCAGCGACCTCGACAGCCTGGACAGCTCGGGCGACAGCGTCACGCTGATGACTCTGCACAGCGCCAAGGGCCTCGAGTTCCCGGTGGTCTTCCTGGTCGGGCTGGAGGAGGGGCTGTTCCCGCACGGTCGCTCGCTGGAGTCCGAGGAGGCGATCGAGGAGGAGCGGCGGCTCTGCTACGTAGGTATGACCCGCGCCAAGGAGGAGCTCTACCTGACCCGCGCTGTGCGCCGCGCCGCGCCGTGGGCGGGAGCGAGCGGCGGTTACGACGGCGGCGCCGAGCTGTACACGACACCGAGCCGCTTCCTCGCGGAGATCCCCGCCGAGCTGGTCGAGGGCGACACCGGGCCGTCGCCCGGTGCCAGCCCCGTGGCCAACGGGCGCGACCAGAACCGGCGCCTGACCGAGGCGGTCAGCGCGCACCGGCGGCGGGCGCTGGGCGGGCCGAGCGCGCCGGC
>DHNJ01000125.1:0-10654 GCA_002409445.1 Armatimonadetes bacterium UBA5419
GACGACGGGGTCGGCCTGGCGGCGGCGGCTGCTGAGCAGGAAGTCGAGCCGGCCCGCGGCGCGCTCGGCCAGCTCGTCGGCGACCGCGCGGCGGGCGGCGGAGGCGCCGCATTCGACGATCTCGGGCCGCGAGGCGGTCAGGATCGCCTCCCGGAGGTGCGGATAGCGCTCGAGCAGGTGGATTTCAAGGTCGTGGAGGTAGGCGTGGCTCTTGGGGTCGAGCACACGCACGGCGACGAAGCCCATGTCGCGGGCCATCGCCAGGTAGCGGGCGACCGTCGGCCGCGAGACGCGCAGCCGGCGGGCGACGTCGTCCTGCTTCAGGCCCTGCTCGAAGTGCAAGCGGGCAGCCTCGAAAATGACATTGTGTTGGTTAGCCATCTCGTCTCTCTTGACGCTTCGCGGTCCGCGGCGTTAACTGCCAGGCATGGAGGCGCCGCCCATTGCTGTCAGCCGGGTGGCCTTCGGCTACGGCCGGGCCGGGCACGGCCGGGCCAGCAGCGGTCCCGAGGAAGTCCTGCAGGACGTCTCGCTGACCGTGGCCGCAGGCCGCCTGACCGCCCTGTTGGGCCCCAATGGCGCTGGTAAGAGTACCCTCTTTCGCTTGATTGTAGGTCGCCTGCAACCGCTGCGGGGTGAAATCAGCATCTTTGGCCAGCCCGCGGCCAGCCTCGACTCGGTGTCCCGTGCGCGGCTGGTCGGCTATCTGCCCCAGGAGGTGCGCGCGGCGTTCGGTTTCAGCGTGGGCGAGGTGGTGCTGATGGGGCGCTATCCGCACCTGCGCTTCGGCCTCGAGTCGGCGCATGACCGCGGGGTCGCCAGCCGCTGCCTGGAGCGCACGGACACCGCGCACCTGGCCGCGCGCCGGTTCGACACGCTTTCGGGCGGCGAGCGCCAGCGCGTGTTGCTCGCCGCGGCGCTGGCACAGGAGCCGCGCATCCTCTTGCTCGACGAACCCACGGCCGCGCTCGACTGGCATCATCAACATGAAGTCCTGGCGCTGCTCGACTCGCTGGCGGCCGAGGGGCTGGCGATCTGTTTGGTGACCCACGATCTGAACCTCGCCGCGCGCTATTGCCACCAACTGTACCTGCTCGAGGCCGGCCGCATCGCCGCCGCGGGCGGGCCCGATGAAGTGCTCCGCGGCCCAGCCCTGCGCCGCGTCTACGGCCAGGCGCTGCGGGTTATCGACGACCCCGACCTCGGCCGGCCACTGATCCTCGGCCCGTTGCCAGGGGAGGCGCCATGTCCGCCGGCCTAACCGCGCGCCGTCTGGTGCTGGGCCTGCTCGGCTGCGCGCTCGTGCTCGCGGTCGCCGTGGGCGTCTCGCTGCTGCTCGGCTCGGTGCGGGTCGACCCCGCGGAGGTCTGGGCGGCGCTGCGCGACCCCAGCCGCCGGCCGGGCAACCTTCACTATACCATCGTCATCGGCCAGCGCCTGCCGCGCGTGCTGCTCGGCCTGCTGGTCGGCGGCGGGCTAGGGCTCTGCGGCGCGTCGTTCCAGGCGCTGTTGCGCAACCCGCTGGCCGACCCGTACACCCTGGGCGTGGCCAGCGGCAGCGCGTTGGGCGCCTCGCTGGCACTGGCGGCGAAGTGGTCGTTGCAGGTCGGGCCGTTCGGCGGGGTGCAGGTCGCCGCGCTGCTCGGTGGACTGGCGGTGACCGCGGTCATCTGGCGCATTGGCGTCGTCCGCCGCGAGTTCCGCGTCGAGTCGCTGCTGCTGGGCGGCGTCACCGTCGCGTTGGTCACCTCCTCGGCGATCATCGTCATCCGCACCCTCGCCGACCCGCATTTCCTGGTCACGCTCGACCGCTGGCTGCTGGGCAGCCTCGCCGCCGCGCTGCCGCGCGACAGCTGGTCGCTGCTGCCATTCCTCTTGGTCGGCGGGCTGCCGCTGCTGGCCTTGGGCCCGGCTTTCAACCAGCTGGCCCTGGGCGAGGAGCTGGCCCACGGGCGGGGCATCAACGCGGGCCGGGTGCAGGTCTGGACCTTCCTCGCCGCTTCGTTGGTGACTGCGGGGACGGTCTCGGTGGCCGGGCCGATCGGCTTCGTCGGGCTGATCGTGCCGCACGCGGTGCGCAGCATCTGGGGGCCGGATCACCGGCTGCTGCTGCCCGGCTCGGCGCTGGTCGCGGGCGGGTTTCTGCTGCTCTGCGACACGCTGGCGCGCACGGTCGTTGCGCCCACGGAGATGCCCGTCGGGGTGGTCACCGCGGTGATCGGCGGGCCGGTGTTCCTGCTACTGCTCTGGCGCCGCCGCTAGCTGTGGCCGCCGGTGCCGGTGTCGGGCGGGGTCAGCGGCTGGTCAGTCAGCGACTCGAAGCGCTCGAGGTAGACGGTGCCGATGGTGTGCCGCCGGCGGCCGAGGGTGGGGCGTTCCCAATCGAAGATGAAGGTGGCCTGGCCGGTGCGCAGGACGGGTCCTTCGCTCGCGGTCTGTAGGGCGTCCGCGGCCGGGCTCGCGGCGACGACGCGCAGCCGTTGGTCGCGGGCCGGCGCGGGTTCGGTGCCGACCACGGCATAGGAGCCGGCGGACGACAGGTGGATCTGTAGCTCGCTGACGAAGCGGCGGCCGCCGTAGGCCATGGGGCGGGCCAGCAGGTCCGGCAGGTGGACGTGGCGGGGCAGGGCGGCGCGGGCCTCGAGGGCTTCGTGCCACCAGCGGCGCAGGCGGGCGGCGCTCAGCTCGCAGCAGGGCACGCGGCGCTCGCCGCCCTGGTGCCGGAGGACGACCATTGCCGGCTGCCGCGGGTCGATCGCGGGCAGCCAGTTGATCGCGGTGATCTCGCGCCAGGCGAGGGCCCAGGCCTGCAGCCGCCAGTGGCTCAGCACCAACCAGCCGCCCTGGCAGGCAGCCTGCCAGCTTTCGGCCAGTGGAACCCAGTGCAGCTTGGCCATCTCGCCCTCGTGATCCTCGTTAGACTCCTCGTACCCTGTTACTTACCCAACGACGCAGGCCGTCAGAAGGTTCGCAACCCGGCGGTTGTCGCCACGTGGTAACCTGAGGTCACGGCTCGGCGCCCGGTCGAGCCGAGGAGGCCGAGAGTGCCCTTCGAGCGTGCCGCTGGCGTCTTGCTCCATCCCACCAGTTTGCCCGGCCCGTATGGCATCGGCGACCTGGGCCCGACCGCCCACCAGTGGGTCGATTGGCTCGCCTCGGCGGAGGTCAAGTGGTGGCAGATCCTGCCCTTGGGCCCGACCGGCTACGGCAATTCGCCCTACAGCGCGCTCAGCGCCTTCGCTCTCAACCCGCTGTTGATCAGCCCCGAGGTCCTGGCCGAGTGGGGCCTGCTGACGGCCGCTGAGATCGCGCCAGCGGTCGCCTTTGCCGCCGACGAGGTCGAGTTCGGGCCGGTCGCCGAGCACAAGGCCGCGCTGCTGGCGCGCGCCTGGGAGCGGTTCCGCGCGGGCGACCAGCCGGCGCTGACACAGGCTGCCGACGAGTTCCTCGCGCGCCCGGAGATCGGCGGCTGGGCCTACGACTACGCGCTGTACCTGGCCTTGAAGGAGGCCCACGACGGCGCCGAGTGGTTCAACTTTGAGCCCGGCGCGGCGCAGCGCGAGCCGGCGGCGCTGGCCGAGTGGCGCGAGAAGCTGGCGCCGCGGATCGACTTCCACCTGTTCTGCCAGTGGGCTGTCTACCGCCAGTGGATGGACCTGCGCGCCCACGCGCACGAGCTTGAGGTGCGGATCATCGGCGACCTGCCGATCTTCGTCTCCTACGACTCGGCCGACGTCTGGTGCAACCGCCATCTGTTCCAGCTCAACCCCGACGGCTCGCGCCGCCAGGTCGCTGGTGTGCCGCCCGACTACTTCGCCGAGGAGGGCCAGCTGTGGGGCAACCCGCTGTACGACTGGCCGGCCAACGCCGCCGATGGCTACGGCTGGTGGACGGCGCGGGTCGCGCGCAGCCTGGAGACGGTCGACGCGTTGCGGTTCGACCACTTCCGCGGCTTCGAGAGTTACTGGAGCGTGCCCGCGACCGCCAAGACCGCGCTGGAGGGCGCCTGGGAGCAGGGCCCCGGCGCGCACCTCTTCGACCACCTGCGCGGCGTGCTCGGCGAGTTGCCGATCATCGCCGAGGACCTGGGCGTGATTACCACGCCGGTTAAGCAGCTGCGCGACCACTTCGCCTTTCCTGGCATGCGCGTGCTGCAGTTCGCTTTCCACGAGGGTGCCAACTTCTACCTACCGCACCTCTATCCGACCAACACCGTCGTCTACACCGGAACGCACGACAACGACACGACCATCGGCTGGTGGGCGACGGCGACGGAGGTCGAGCGGACGCGAGCACTGGCCTATCTCGACGGCGAGCCGGACGACATCGCCGCCGCGCTGGTCCGCCTGGCGCTCGGCTCGGCGGCCGATCTGGCGGTCTTCCCGCTGCAGGACCTGCTCAGCCTCGGCCCCGAGGCGCGGATGAACGTGCCCGGCGTGGCCACGGGCAACTGGGGCTGGCGGGTGGCCGAGCTGCCCGCTGCCGAGGTGGCCGCGGCACTGCTCAAGCTGATCCTGCTCTTCGACCGCGGCCACGAGCTGCCCGAGTTGATGTAGGAGCGGCCCATGGACTCGCAGACCCGGCCGCGCTCACGCCTGTGGGGGCAGGGGCTGCTGCTGGTGCTGGTCGTAGCGCTCTATGCCTGGGCCTGGGTGCGGCCCGACGCGCTGCGCAGCGTGCAACTGCCGTCGCCCGAGGGGCTGATCAGCCTGAGCCAGCCGCGGACCTCGCGGCTGCTGAACTACGGCCTGGCGCGGTACGACCTGGCCGGCGAGCCGGAGGCGGCGCGGGCGCGGCTGGAGGCGGCGCTGGCGGCCGAGGGCTGGAGCCCGGGCGGGGGTGACGACGAGTGGCAGCGGGGCCGGTTGCAACTGGAGTTGCGCGTGCAGCCGGCGGAGCCAGGCACCAGCGAGCAGACGCCGATCGTGGTGCTGGTGACCCGACGGTAAGCGCGGGCGGCGCTTAGCGGTCGGCGGGGACGGAGAGGGTGACGGCGCTGGCCTCGTGCTGGACGAGCGACTGGGCCTTGGCGCGACAGGCGAGCGAGCCGCCAAACAGCAACAACGCGACGAGCACCAGGCCGTAGAAGGCCGGGTCCCATAGCGGTTTGACGACTGGCTTCATGCGCGGTGCTCCGAGCGTGCGCCGAGCGGGGACTCGGCGGGGGCGCGTACAACTGCTTCGACACCGCATGGTAGGCCAGGTTTCACGATTGCAGGTAAAGCCAACGTTAACGCCGGACTGCGGCCGAGGCCAACTCGTCGGCGCGCGCGTTCTCGGCGCGCAGGACGTGGCGGAAGCGGATCTGCTCGAAGTTCTGGGCCAGGCTCTTGGCGCGTTCGTAGAGTGGGATCAGCCCGGGGTTCTTGACCTTGTAGCGGCCGATCAACTGGCGGACCATCAACTCGCTGTCGGAGATGACCTGCAGCTGCGATACCCCCAACTTCACACAAGCCTCGAGCCCGCGGATTAGGGCCATGTACTCGGCGATGTTGTTCGTCGACTCACCGATCGACTTGCTCTCGGTGAGCATCTCGTTGCCCTGGGCATCGAGCACGACAAAGCCGATCCCCGCCGGCCCGGGATTGCCCGAGCAGGCGCCATCCGTGTATAAGGTCGCGCGGTCCATGGTTCCTCCGCGCGCTAGTGTATCACCTCGTCCGCGTCAGGCCGGATCGTAGCGGCCCCAACGGCGGACGGCGCGGGCCATGGCCCAGACGTTCTCGGGCGGGCACTCGGCGGGTAGGTTGTTGCCCTCGCGCAGGACGAAGCGCCCGCCCGCGGTCACCCCGCTGGTCAGGATGCGCGCGCACTCCGCCTCGACCTCGGCTGGCCCGTGGGTCGCCAGGAAGGGCACCGACGGGCCGCCCAGCAGCTCGATCTCAGGGCCCAACTGCGCGCGCACCGCGGCGTGGTCGATGGGGTAGCCGGTGTCGAAGCTGACCGCGCCCAGTTCGGTGATGAAGGTCGGAAAGTGGCGTACCGCGTCGCCGCAGAGATGCACGTGCAGCGGGCCGCCGGGCTCGCGCAGGGCCTCGACCAGGCGGTGGTGGTGGGGCAGGATGTGCGCGCGGTATTGTTCGGCCGAGAGCAGCGCCACGCTGTCGTCCGCGAGCCCCCAGCCGGCGCTGCGCACGGGCTGGTCGAGCCGCGCGCGGTAGGCCTGGATGCGTTCGATCGTCGCGCTGGTGATGTAGGTCAGTAGCTGCTGAGCGTAGTCGGGGTCGGCCAACAGGTCGGTGCAGAATTCGCTGGCGCCGCGCAGGTTGCAGGCGACGGTCAGCGGCCCATCGGTCCCCAAGCCCATCGGCCACGGCCGCGCCACGGGCCGCCCCTCGAACTCCCAGCCCGCGTCGGCCAGCTCGCCCAGCGCGCCCCACAGCGCCCAGGCGCGCGCGGCGGCCGGCGCGGCGAACGGATCGGGCAGCCCGCGGTCGAAGAGTTGATACTTGGCGTCCTCGTCCGCGAGCAGCGGCTGTGTGTCGGGCACCTCGGTGCCGCGGAACTCGAGCTGGCAGCCGAGGTACAGCGCCTCGTAGCAGTTCTGCCAGTCAACGCTGAGCGACCACTGGGCGGGCAGGCCCATCTCGTGGTCGTGGTTCAGCCAGTGGCGGATCCAGTGCTGGTGCTCGCACTGGCGGCGCGCCATGGTCGGCGCGTCGGCGAAGTACTCGCGCCAGCCGATGCCGCTAGGGTTAGCCTCGGGCCGGCGCATGGTGTAGCGCACGTTGAGGCCCAGGGTGAACGGCACGCGCAGGGGGCGGGCGGCGTGGTAAGCGGCCCAAACTTCACGCACCTCGGCGTTGTGCGCCTCGAAATCAACAACCGGTGGCTGCGGCATCGGCGGGCTCCGCGTGCGCAGAGCGTATCACTTCCGCCGGCCCAGCGCAGGCCCCAAACGGAGCGCCACCCCGACCGAAGTCGGGGCGGCGCTCGTGCTGGGTGGTCGCGGCGGCCTAGGCGCCGGGCTCGCTCAGGTGTGCGAGGGCCCAGTCGCTGGCCAGCGCGCCTTCGTGGAACGCGTGGTTCAGCGCATCCGCGATGCCGTTGAGATCGGCGATGCTGAGGCTGCCGGGCAGCGCGCCGCCGCTGAGGGCGATGTTGGCCAGGTCGACGAACTCAGCCACGCTCAGGCCGTCGAGGCTGGCGTCCAGGTCGCGCAGGACCAGGTCACCGAAGCCCGCGGGGAACTCAGCGCCCGCGCCCGACAGCTGCACGTTGAGGCTCAGGGTCAGGACCTGGCCGCCGAAGACGCCCGCGCTGCTGCTGGTCGGATCGGTCGCGCTGGCGCTGAGCGCGCCGGCCTTGCCGCCCGCCGGCAGGAACGCGCGCACCGCCGCCGGGGAGGTGAAGGTCAGCGTGTAGCCGTCGGCATGGCCGATGACGACATCACCGCTCCAGTAGGCGCTGAGCAGCTGGCCGGGCTCGTTGGTGCCCGCGTCCTGGCCGTAACCGCCCTGCGAGTAGGTGCGGTAGGCGGCGTGGAACGGGTAGTCATCCTCCACGCTGAACACGTGTGTCGCGTTGGCGGTCAGGTGCAGCTGCGGGACCAGCTCGAGATCGATGTAGAGCGGGTTGCCCAGCTCGTCCGAACCGTCCGGCACGGAGAGGACCAGCGCCGGGTCACCCGTCAGCGAGACCAGGTTGGTCACCGAGGCGCCGTCCGTGATATTGGCGACTTCCACGGCGACTTCGAAGGAGGTGCTCTCGCTGATGCTCACGCCGCCGTCGAGGTCATAGCCGGCGAAATCGGCGCCGACCACAGTCAGTCCGCTGCTGGTCAGGCCGGTGGTCAGGCCGGTCGGGTCCAGGGCGCCGTCGGTCAGCGCGACGCTGGCGTTGCGGGCGACGAGGGCCGGCACCTTGGCGCTCGAGCGGCTCGCCACGGTGCGCACGTTGGTCTCGTCCGCGCCGTCGCCGTCGACGTCCGCGGCCGGCAGCGACGCGCCGCTGCCACCCCGGGTGCCCGCACCCGCGAAGGTCGCCAGCGCCTCAACGCGCAGATCGGTGCCTGCGGCGAGCGCCAAGGCGTCGGCGTCGAGCTCGAGAGTGTAGACCAACTTGACCGAGGCACCGCCCGCGAGGGTCGGGTTGGCGCTCAGGGTCCAGGCGTCGCCCGTCTCGGCGTCGGCGAAGGTCAGGCGGTTGAGGGCGCTGGTCTGGGCGAAGGTACCCACGCCGCTGGCCACGGTGTAGTTGAAGCCGTTGACCTTCTCCTGTGAGCCGGCGGCGACGATGTTGGCGCTGGTCGCGGCATCGCCAGCGGTCGTGTCGGTGAGCGCGGCGGCCGCCGAGATCCACTCGTTCTTGCCGTTCAGCCGGCCGCGCTGCTGGATGTTGAGCACGATGTTGCCCAGCTCGGCCTCGCCGCTGCCGCTGTTCTGGACGGTCAGCGTGCCGGCGAAGATGAGCTTGGCGGCCGAGGTCTCGCCCTTGACGGCATCGACCTTGAAGTAGACGACGTTGCCCTCGACGCGGTCGACGACCTTGGTCAGGCTCCAGTCGGTGTTGGTGTACTGGGTGGCGGCGCCGCGAAGATCACGGCGGCCGCCAGAAGGGCAGCCCAGCCGGTGAGTATGGTTCGCATCGGTCGTGTCCTTTCGCCCTCGGGAGGTGGTGGGCCATGTCCGCCTCACTCCAACCCCGGGCAGCAGTGATTGTGCTCCGGCTCGGCCATCGTGTCAAGCGTTTGCAGTGAGCGCAATTGGTGTGTGCATGCTAGCTACATCTGACATGTATACGAATAAGATGATAGAATCGATTGAACACCGTTCGGGTTCGGGGGGGGTAGGTCGAGGCGCGTGTGGCTCCGCCAAGCGGCGAATCGCAGTACGTCCGGCGCTTGGGCCACCATGCGTGCTGCGAACATTCGCGAGCTGCCAGGCGGTGCCGCAGCCTTGCTGTAGGAGGGTGACGAGCCGGCGTTGGCGGCGGCTGCGCGCGCGGTGCTTTGGAACCTCCCGTGCCACGTTAGCGTCATGTTAGCGAGATTGGAGCAACACCAGTGTCATTCTCTCGCCGCGTCACCGTGCTTGTCGCCGCCCTCGTCGCCACCCACCTCAGCGTCGCCGCCCAGGCGCTCTTCCCGCCGCTGACCCTCGACTGGTCCGTGCAGGCGCCGCCGCCCGCGGAGGGGCAGGCGGCCGGTGGATTCTACGCGACGCCGGTGCTCATCGGCGACACGGCGTACGCGGTGCACACGCGGCAGGGAGTGGGCGCGTTCGCCCTGGCCGACAGCAAGGTGCGCTGGGGGCAGGGCTTGGCCGGGCAGGCGTACCCGGGCCTGGCCGCCGAGGGTAACCTGGCGGTTGCGGTCTCGGGCACGGGCGACATCTACGGCCTGGACCGCGCCACGGGGACCGAACGCTGGCAGGCGCAACTGCCGGGGACGATCTATGCCTCGCCCGTGATCGATGACGGCGTGGTCATCGTCGGCACGGGCGACACCGGCCTGGTCGCGGCGTTCAACGGGGCCGACGGGCGCAAGCTTTGGCAACAGCAGCTGGGCGACCGGCTGGGCTCCGCGCTGGCGGTGGCGGGGGGCACGGTCTACGCGCCGTGCTACGACCACCAGCTCTACGCACTGGACCTGCGCACGGGTATGCCACTCTGGCGCTACCAGGCGGACACGGTCCTCGATTCACGGCCGCTGGCGGTCGCCGACCGGGTCTACGTGAAGCAGACCGACGACGTATTGGTCGCTCTGCGCGCGGCCGACGGCGAGCGGCTCTGGGCCACGCAGCCGCGCCGCCAGGTCGCCGACAACGCGCCGAGCACCTGGTCGACCCTGGCCCTGGCCAATGGCCGGCTGCTGACCGCGGGCTACGACGGCGCGCTGCTGGCGGTCTCGGCGGTCAACGGCAACCTGCTGTGGGAGACCGCGCCGCGGCACTTCTCCTCGGCCCCGGCGATCGCGGGCGACCTCGGCTATGTCGGCGGCAAGGACGGCGCGCTGACCGCGGTCGACCTGACCAACGGCGAGATCGTCTGGCGCTGGAGCCCGCCGGCGGCGGTCCAGCCGGGCCAGCTGAGCGGCATCATGTGGCCGCCGGTGATCGTCGGCCGGAACCTGCTCGCCGCCTCGCTGGACGGCAGCCTCTACGCCTTCACCGGCACGACCGACGAGGCGGCCTGGACCATGGCCCGCGCCGAGGCGGCCGCGGCGGCGCAGGCGGCGGCCGAGCGTCAGGCGCAGTTCGAGCGCGGCTGGCGCGACCTGCTCGGGCCGGCGGTCGAGGGTGGCCTGCAGCCGACCGGCGAGGAGCTGGTCGCGGTGGTCGACCTGGGTAACCGCCTGAACGGGGTGGTGGTCTGGGAGTCGAACCGCGACGGCGCCTGGGACATCTTCCGCATCAACACCGACGGCACCGGCTTCGACCGGCTGACGAACTTCGCCGCGACCGACGACCCGCTGGCCTACACCGCCTACCTGCGGCCGCGCATCTCGCCCGACGGGCAGTGGGTGCTCTTCGAGTACGGCATGGCCGAGCAGCCGGGCGAGAGCTGGCTGGTGCCGATGCAGCCGGGCGGCCAGGCGCGCCGGGTGCTGGTCGGCGAGCCGCTCAACTGGCTGCCCGACAGCAGCGGCTTCTGCTTCGTCCGCGACAGCCTGCTGCAGCAGTACACGCTGGCCGACGGCGCCGAGGCGGTGGTC
>DHNJ01000125.1:10812-11456 GCA_002409445.1 Armatimonadetes bacterium UBA5419
CCGACGGCGCCGAGGCGGTGGTCAACGATAAGCCGTTGACGATCACCGGCAGCGGCCAGGGCCTGGTCGGCGCGGTGGCGCCCGACCTCTCGGCGGTGGCCTATCGTTCCCCGAAAGAGAACGAGTTCTTCGATTTTGCTCAGGGCAAGACCATCCACACCACGGTCGGCTGCGAGGCGCAGATTGGGCGTGACGGTAACCTGTACTGGGTCAACCGACCCAAAGAGTTCCGCATGTGGTCGCCCCAGACCGAGCAGGACCACGTGCTCCTCGCCGAGCCGTCGCACCCAACCCACAGCTACACCTACTTCCCGACGGTTAGCGCCGACGGCAAGTGGCTGGCCTACGGCGCCTCGCCGGATGAGCACAGCCACGACAGCAGCGACTACGAGATCTTCGTCGTCGCGCTGGACAACGGCCAGGCCGTCGGCGACCCGGTCCGCCTCAGCTGGCATGGCAAGACCGACCGCTGGCCCGACCTGTGGGTGGCGCCATGAGCCGCTACCGCCTCCTCGCGCTGACCCTCGCCCTGGCCACCTGGGCCACGGCGGCCGACTATGACCCGGCTAGCTCGCGGGTGATGGTCCGCACGATCGCCGCACCGACGCGCGCGGCACTCGACCTGTCCGCCTGGCTCGACAACA
>DHNJ01000234.1:0-3505 GCA_002409445.1 Armatimonadetes bacterium UBA5419
AGGCAGGTCCCGCCCAGCTCGCGTTCGACCAGGCGGCACATGACCCCCGGCCAATCGGCGCTGACCAGCGGCTCCTCGGCGCCCTGGCTGGTCGGGTGGACGCCGGCGCTGACGACGCTGGCGTACAGGCCGCCGGCCTCGTCGAGCAGCCGTAGGCCGACCGCCGAGTCGTCGTACAGGCCGTCGGGGTTCTGGCCGATGACCATGCCGTTTTCGGTCCGCAGACGGCGGCAGATGCCCACCGGCAGCGTGCCCTCGACCCGCTCCGCGCGCACCGGTCGCAGCCGCTGGCAGGCCAGCCAGACGCAGCCGGCCAGCTGGCGCAGGAGCGTCGCCAGCCAGGCCTCGTCGAGCGGCGCGTAGTCGTACCAGCCCAGCGTGTCCGGCCCCGAGTGCGTGTGCGTGCAGGCGACCATGACCGCCCCGGGCTCCAGGCCGCACAGCGCGGCGATCTGGGCGCGGATGGTCTCGACCTGCCCATGCTCGAGCCAGAGCAGCTCGGCGCTCAGCAGGGCGACGCGCTGGCCGTCAGCCTCGAGCACGAGGGCGCGCGCGGCCAGCTCGTCGGCGACCTCGATCGTCCGCCGCTCGCGCGAGTAGCCGACGAGATGGACCGGCAGCGGCGGGGTGATGATCGTCTTGGCGACACCGGCGCGCATGATGGGCTCCTAGACCTCGGCCGGGGCGACCGCGTCGGCCGTGGCGACCGCGACGTCGACCATCTCGAGCACCGAGGCGGGCGGCAGCATCGTCGACTGCGGCTCGTAGCCGCCGGCCTCGTAGATGTGCGGCAGCGGCAGGTAGCCGACATAGTCGTTGGCGTACCCAGCGATGCGGGCGCCGGGCAGCCGCGTGGCGCGTTGGACGGCCCAGCCGGTCTCGGTCAGCACCTCGCCAGGCAGGCCGACGAAGCCGACGGGCCCGATGCGCAGCGCCTGGACCTCGGTCAGCATGCCGTCGTCGGCGGTCAGGCGGCGGTGGACCAGGTTCTGTAGGTAGGGGTGGTCCTGGTGGGGCAGGCGCAGGGGCTGGAGCTTAGCGGCGACACCGGCGCCGCCGGTGTCAGCGGCGGCGGCGGGGCTGGAGAGCAGTTCGAGCGCGGCGCCGCCGGCCTGCGTGCCGATGCGGCGCATGGTCGCGGGGCCGCGGTCGCCCCAATCGCGCGGGTTAATATCACCGCAGGCGCCGTTGATGAAGAGGCAGGTCCCGCCCAGCTCGCGTTCGACCATGCGGCACATAACCCCGGGCCAATCGGCGCTGACCTCGGGCACCTCGAAGCCCTGGGCGACGGGGTGCGTGCCGGCGGAGATGACGCTGGCGTACAGCGCGCCGGCCTCGTCGACCAGGCGCAGGGCGACCGCCGAATCGTCGTAGACGCCGGCCGAGTCCTCGCCGATGAACAAGCCGCCGTCGCCGCGCTGGCGGCGGTTGATGCCGACCGGCAGCGTGCCCTCGACGCGCTCGGCGCGGACCGGGCGGAGCCGCTGGCTGGCGAGCCAGACGCAGCCGGCGAGCTGGCGCAGGAGGGTCGCCAGCCAGGCCTGGTCGACCGGCGCGAAGTCGTACCAATCGAGCGTGTCGGGGCCGGAATGGGTGTGCGTGCAGCAGACCATCAGCGCCTCGGGCGCCAGGCCGCACAGCGCGGCGACCTGGGCGCGGACGGTCTCGGTCTGGCAGCGTTCGAGCCAGAGCAGCTCGGCGGAGATCAGGGCCACGCGCTGGCCGTCGGCCTCGACAACCAGGGCGCGGGCGACCAGTTCGTCGCTGACCTCGATGCTGACGCGTTCGCGGCCGTAGCCGACGAGCTGGACGGGCACGGGCGGGGTGATCACGGTTGTGGCGCAGCCAGCGAGCATGGTGAGCCTCCAGGCCCGGCTGTTGGCCGGCGCCGGCGCGGATCCTCCCGCCGGGGGGAGGAATCGGCGCCGGGGCGCGAAGGGTTTGGGCGCCTGGGAGAGCGGTGGTGCGGCGATTAGGGTGGTGGCTGGCGGTGGTCGCGGTGGTCGTGGGCGGCGCGGGCGAGGCGCGGGCGCAGCGCTGGGAGTGGGAGGCGACCAGCGGCCTCTACAGCCAGAACCGCTTCCGCGGGCTGCGGCAGGGCGGGTTCGGCTGGATCAGCGAGACGACGCTGCGCGCGGGGCTGGCCGGCGGGCTGACGGCACATCTCAGCGGCCTGACCGCGCAGAGCTTCAGCAAGCCCTCGGGCCACCTGGAGAACCGCCTCAACCTCGGCCTCGGGCGCCGGGTGGGGCCGCTGATGACGGTCGTCGGCGGCTGGCAGTGGCTGGACCGCGCGGGCATCAACCCGCTGTACCCGGGTCAGCACGAGCTGTACCTCGGCCTGGAGGCGGAGGTCGCGGGCTTCCGCCCGATGGGCTACCTCTACCTCGACGTGACCGAGGGCAGCGGCCTCTACGCCCTTGCGGCGGTCTCGCGCACCTGGGCGTTGGGTGAGCAGTGGTCGCTGGGGACGCTGGGGGCCATGGGCTTCGCCAGCGGTCGCTACGACGGCTTCCAGAACGCGCTGCTGAGCTTCGACCTCAACTACCCCGTCGCCCGCGGCCTCGAACTAGGCCCGCGCCTCGACCTCCACTTCCCCTCCACCCAAGCCGACCCCAGCGCCGACGGCTTCCGGGCCGTGGTGGGGTTCGGGGTGCGGTACCGGGGCGGGTTCTAGGGGGCGCCGGCGCGGCCCCTAGACGGCAATAAGGCCACCCCTGGCCCAGGACCACCCTAACTGGGCGAGGACCGGTGAGGCATTGGGGGTGCCGCCACCCCAACACCGCCGGCCCGCGCGCCACCGGGGTGATGCGCGGGCCGGGGGAAGGTTAGGGGGTAGAGCTTACTGCCAGGGCTGCGTGCAGGGCTTGTTCCAGTTCGGGTTGCTGGGGTTGGTCAGCTCGAGCTGCTCCCAGGTGATCTGCGTCCAGTTGGTCGCTTTCACGTGGCCGTCGGCATACAGGTAGTTGCCGTTGTCGGTGTGCCAGCAGGAGTTGGACCGGTTGCCCGCCAGGTAGGGGTTGATGTAGCGGTCGGTGAAGAAGATGATGCCGTCCGCCCAGGGGTTGTTGGCGTCGAAGACGAGCACGATCCGCGCGATGCCGGCCTCGTTGTTCGCCAGGTCCGAGAGCGACTTCCACTCCGCCGCGCGGTAGTTGTAGGCGAAGAACGACTTGCGGTTGTTGTTGTGCGGATTCACCCAGCCGCCGCCCGCGCTCTGCGACTTCGAGGGGCAGGTGAAGATGTCGTAGCTCTTGACGTAGGGAATGATTACGTTGGAGACCCAGCCCGGATAGCTCATCGCCTGCCGTTGCTGCGTGGCCGCATCCAGATTCGGGTCGCGGCCGTGGGTCGGCATCATCTCGTCGTAATCCTGCACGTACTGCAGGATCGCGAGACCCATCTGCTTGAGGTTGCTCGAGCAACTGGATTGCCGCGCCTTCTCGCGCGCCTTGGCGAAGACCGGGAAGAGGATCGCGGCCAGAATAGCGATGATCGCGATCAC
>DHNJ01000234.1:3671-4037 GCA_002409445.1 Armatimonadetes bacterium UBA5419
ATGATCGCGATCACGACGAGCAGTTCGATGAGGGTAAACCCTCGGCGCTTAGCCATGTCACACTCCGTACCATCAGGATTGAGGCCCCGCTGCTGTACAACGCGGGGGCGTGTCAAGCGATTATAGGAGGTCTATGATCGGTCTGTAAAGCAATCCCCAGCCGCGCGAAATCCGTAACCTGGTGACGGATTCGGCGGGGCTACTCCGGGTCGCAATCGACCACCGGGCGATCGGCCTGGGCTGGCCGGTCGACGGGCGGGCGGCGGCCGGGGGCAGCCGGCGACGGGCTCGGATCCTCGGCGGGCGCGGAGTCCGGGTCGGGGGCGCCGAAGTGTTCGATCTGGAGCGTCGGGTGCGGCTCGGCGA
>DHNJ01000187.1:0-5674 GCA_002409445.1 Armatimonadetes bacterium UBA5419
GCCGCCGGCACGCCGCTGGCCGCCGACGCCGAGTTCCGCCTGGCCGACCAGCTGATCGAGCGCGGCCGCCCGGTCGACGCCGTGCGCGCCTACCAGGCCTGGCTCGACAAGTACCCGACCCACCCGCTGCGCCCGCGCGTCGTCTACAACCAGGGCTTGGCTCACGAGCAGGCCGAGCAGTACGACGAGGCCGTCGCCGCCTACCAGACCGTCCCGGCCGCGCTCGACGCCGCCGCACTGGAGGACGAGGGCGGGCTGCGCGACGCCGCGGCCTACCGCACCGCCTACGCCGAGTGGCGCGCCGGCCGCTACCCCGAGGCGCTCGCCGGCTTCGACGCCTACGACCGCGCCTGGCCGCAGGGCACCTACCTCGCCGACAGCATGTTCTACCGCGGCCAGGTCTACAGCCGCCAGGGCGATTGGCCGCAGGCCGAGACCGCCTTCCGCGCCCTGCTGCAGCGCTACCCGCGGAGCAACCTGGCCAACAGCGGCCAGTTCAACCTCGGCGTCGCCCTGCAGAACCAGGCCAAGTACCAGGCCGCCGCCGAGGCCTACGAGCCGCTGACCGTCGCCCGCGCCGGGACCGACGCGGCGCTGCGGGCGCTGGCACTGCTCCAGCGCGGGCAGTGCCTGTTCATGGCAGCCCGCTACGAGCAGGCGACGACCGTGCTCGATGCCGCTCTGGCCACCAACGACGCCGCGGTCATGCCCGGCGCGCGGTACTACCTCGGCCGCACCTGGCAGCAGCGCAACGACGCCGACCGCGCCCGCGGCTACTACCAGCAGGTCGTCGACGAGCACCCCGGCAGCGAGTACGCGGATCGTGCCGCGGCCGCCCTGGGCGAGCTGCCCTAGCCCCCGGCGCGCATGGCCATCGCCTTTGACGTGCTGACGACCGACCCGGGCGGCCGCGCCCGCCGGGGCCGGCTAGTGACGCCGCACGCCACCGTCGAGACGCCGGCCTTCATGCCCGTCGGCACGCAGGCCACGGTCAAGGCCAGCACCTGGGAGCAGGTCTGGGCCAGCGGCGCGCGCCTCTGCCTGGCCAACACCTATCACCTCTACCTGCGCCCCGGCCCCGCGACCGTCGCCGAGCTGGGCGGGCTGCACGGCTTCAGCGGTTGGGCGGGCGCCTTCCTCACCGACTCGGGCGGCTACCAAGTCTTCTCGCTGGCGCCGATGCGGCAGGTCAGCGACGCCGGCGTGACCTTCCGCTCGCACCACGACGGCTCGCGCCACGAGCTGACGCCCGAGCGCTCGATCGCCGTGCAGGAGGCGCTCGGGGCCGACATCATCATGTGCTTCGACGAGCTCGTCGGCTACGACGCGGAGCCGCGCGAGCAGGACGCGGCGACCGCGCGCTCGCTGGCCTGGGCCGAGCGCTGCGCCGCCGCGCAAACGACCGACCAGGCGCTGTTCGGCATCGTCCAGGGCGGCTTCGACCGCGGTCGGCGCGAGGCCAGCGCGGCGGGCATGCGCGCGCTCGACCTGCCGGGCTACGCGCTGGGCGGGCTCAGCGTCGGCGAGCCGACGGCGGTCATGCGCGAGGTGCTCAGCTACGCGCCGGAACTGCTGCCGGCCGACCGGCCGCGGTATCTGATGGGTGTCGGCTGGCCCGACGACCTGGTCGCGGCGGTCGCGGCGGGCATGGACATGTTCGACTGCGTGCTGCCCACGCGCCTGGGCCGCACGGCCGCCGCGCTGACCAGCGAGGGCCGGCTCAACCTGCGCAACCAGGTCCACGCCCGCGACCGGCGGCCGCTCGACCCCGAGTGCGTCTGCCCGACCTGCACGCGGCATTCGCGCGCCTATCTGCGGCACCTGGTGCAAAGCGGCGAGATGCTCGGGCCGATGCTGCTGACCCAGCACAACCTTTGGTTCTACCAGGCACTGATGGCCCAAATGCGCGCCGCCCTCGAGACCGGTAGCTTCGGCGCGTGGGCCGAGGCGTTCTGGGCTCGCGGGCGGCGCTGGTCAGGGGCGAACTAGCTAGAAGGCGACGTCGGGGTTGGTGAACCGCAGGCCCTCGCCGTCGTGGAAGCTGCCGTACTCAGTGACGATCGCGCCCTCGGGCCCGGCCATCATGAAGTGCTTGTCACCAATCGCGGAGAGCGAGGCGACCTCGCCCAGGCGCAGGATCTCGACGTGGCGGACGCTGACGTGGTCGCGCTGGCTCTCGGGGATCAGCCGCTCGGCCTCGGGGCTGGGATCGCCGACGCCGAACAGGTAGACGAACCCGTTGCGCACCTGCCAGGACTCGTGCTTGGCCTTGACGTCGGTCGGCGCGTGGCCGTGCTCGACGATCATCTGCCCGGGCAGCAGGTAGATCTCGTGGCCGAAGTAGCCGTTTTCCTTGTCATTGAGCCAGAAGATGCCACCCATCCCGGCGTGGACAAAATCGCCCAGGGCGAAGTCGACGGCCCAGAGGTTCTTGCGCACGTTGTCCGAGATCGGCACGTGGTAGTGGGTCATCAGGTCGTAGTAGGCCTGCTTGCCCTTCTCGTCGTCAAAGGTGCCGTCGGGGCGGTAGAAGTCTTCGTTGCGCAAGGGGGTCACGGGTTTCTCCTGGCGGGTCGGGCGGGCGGTAGATGAGGACTGAACGGGGCCGGCCGACTGCGCGGCGGCCACGCTGGCGGCGCCGAGGCCGGCCAGGCTAGCCAGCCAGCGGCGGCGGTTAAGCGTCGACATGGTGGGGGTACTCCTTAGGACTTGCTGGCCTCGAAACAGGCCTCCTGATAGGCGGCGTAGGCGTCGGCCGGCGGGGTCAGGTCGTGGACCACGGTGTTGACCGCGGCGACCATCGCCAACGGGTTCTCCGCCTGGAAGATGTTGCGGCCCATGTCGACGCCGGCGGCGCCCTGCTGGACAGCCTTGTAGCACATCTTCAGCGCGTCGAGCTCGGGCAGCTTCTTGCCACCCGCGATGACGATCGGCACCGGGCAGGCCGCGGTGACCTGTTCGAAGTCGGGCTCGCAGTAGTAGGTCTTGACGTAGTGCGCGCCGAGCTCGGCGATGACCCGGCAGGCCAGGCCCAGGTACCGCGCGTCGCGGGCCATCTCGCGGCCAACGGCGGTCACGCCGAGGGTCGGGATGCCATACCGCAGGCCGGCGTCGATGGTCTGGGTCAGGTTGGCCAGGGTCGCGTGCTCGTACTCGCCGCCGACATAGACCTGCACGGCCATCGCCGCCGCGTCGAGGCGGATCGCGTCCTCGATCTCGACGCCGATGTGCTCGCGGCTCAGCTCGCGGAGGATCGTCGCGCCGGCCGAAACGCGCAGGGCGACCGGCTTGGTGCAGGTCGGCGGGATGCAGGTGCGCAGGATACCGCGCGTGCACATCAGCACGTCCACCGCGTCAATCAGCGGCGCGATCGTCAGGTCGATGCGCTCGAGCCCGGTCGTCGGGCCCATGATGTAGCCGTGGTCGAAGGCGAGCATCACCGTGCGCCCGCTACGGGGCTGGAAGATGCGCGCCAGGCGGTTCTTCAGGCCCCAGTCGAGGTTGGCCGCGCCGCGCAGGAAGTAGCCCGGCGTCTCGAACGGCACGTCCGGGGCGAAGGCCTTGCTCGTGCTCGGCGCCGCGCTGGCGGCCGGCGCGCTGGCGGCCGGCGTCGGGGCGCTTGGGGTGGTATCGAGGGGGTCAGGCATTGGGCGTCTCCGGGTCGTCATCGTCGTCGAGCAGGTCGCGCACGGCGTCGGCGAAGCCGCGCAGCATCAGGCTGAGCGAGGTCGCGCCGGGGTCGGCGGCGCCCTTCGACTGCTCGCCGAGGTTGCGCGCGCGGCCGTACTTGGCGACCTGGTCGGTGGTCGCGGCGGCGCCGGCGGCCGCGGCGTCGGCGGCCTGGGCCAGGGTCGAGCGCGCGTTGGCGCCGCTGGCCGCCGCGCCCTCCATCGCCTCGACCGCGGGGACCAGCGCGTCCATCAGCGTCTTGTCGCCCGGCTGCGCCTTGGTCTGGCCGCGCAGCGCGTCGAGCCCGGCGCGGAACATGTCCGCCAGCCCGCCCGCGTTGAGCCCCTTGCCCTCGGCCGCGCCCTTGGCCAAGCCGCGGAACAGCGTGCCCAGCAGCGGCCCGATCGCGCCCGCGTCGATGCGCAGGAGGTTGCCACTGACCTTCTTCAGCAGCTCCTCCACGCCCTCGCCCTGCATGCCGGCGATGGCCTCCTGCACCGCGCCCATGGCCCGGTTCATGCTCGCACCGTGGTCGCCGTCGCCGGCGTGGGCATCGAGCGCGCCCAACTGCTCCTCGTTGTCCGCGATCTGCGCCTGCGCGGCGTTCAGCATGTCGAGCCAGGCCTGGTATGACTTGTCCTGCGCCATCGTGTGGTCTCCTTAGCGAACGGTCCAGTTCGGGGTGTTGGCGGGCGCGTCCCACAGCTCGATCAGCTCGTCATCGAGCCGCGCGACGAACATCTGGAAGCCGGCCTGCTCCTGGACGGTGAGATACTCGCCACAGGCGCCGCGGACGACTTCGATCCCGCGCTCGGCGCAGACGGCGGCCGCCGCGCGCCAGACGATGTACTGCTCCATCAGCGTCGTCGCGCCGGTGCCGTTGATGACCAGGGCCAGGCGGTCGCCCGGCTTGGCCTCGAGGTCGGCCAGCAGAACGTCGATCATCAGAGCCGCGGTCTGGTCCGCGCTGGCCAGCGCCTGCTGCCCGCCGCCGGCCTCGCCGTGCTGGCCCATGCCGATGATCATCTCGCCGGTGGGCACGGAGCCGAGCGCCTGGCCGCTCTGCGGGTGGGTCGCGCCGCTGGCCGCGACGGCCAGGGTGGCGGAGTTGTCGGCCATGCGCTGGGCGATCGCCGCGACTTCCTCGAGGCTGCGCCCCTGCTCGGCGGCGGCCCCGGCGACCTTGTAGACGAAGATACAGCCGACCAGGCCGCGGCGGTTCGCCGGCTCGCTGCGCGGCCCGCCCGAAACGTCCTCGCAGGTGACCACCGAGCGCACGTTGAGGTGCTCCTCGGCGGCCATCTCGAGCGCCATGTTGCCCGAGAGCATGTCGCCGTCATGGTTCAGGATGACCAGCAGCGTGCCCGCCGGGTTGTCGACCGCGCGCAGCGCATCGAGCACCCGCGCGGCGCCCGGCGCGGCGAAGATGTCGCCGGCGACGCTGATGTCGAGCATGCCCTCGCCGACAAACCCCGACAGCGCCGGCTCATGCCCGCTGCCGCCCAGGGTCACCAGGGCCACCTTGCCACTCGGCTTCGGCTCCGTCCGGACCACCAGGCCATCGGTCACACGGACCTTGCCCGCATGCACTTGAGCAAACCCTTCGAGCAGTTCGCGCGCTAGGTCGTCCGGCTGGTTGATAAACTTCTGCACAACGCCTCTCCCTTGCCTCGCCCCAACAGTAAGGGCTGCACGGAGTTTGCCACCGCGCTGTGCCGGCGTCAACCAAGGGAGTGGGCGGGGACCCGAGCTTGTACCGCCGCCGCTCCCGCGGCAGCGAACCTTCCTGCACGGCCCCCCTCCGCCCCCACCGGCCCCGCTTGGCCGCGGCCTAACTGGGACCGCGGACATTCTTGTCCGCACGGCCACCGGTGCTCCGGAGCAACAGTGGCCGATGCCGTCGAGGCGCCGGCGGTCCCTTGGCTGGTCCGCAGCTGGGCCGAGCACAATCCTGTTTCGGCCTTCGCTACGCTGGGACCGAGTCTAAGGTCGCGGGCTATCAGCC
>DHNJ01000187.1:5808-12482 GCA_002409445.1 Armatimonadetes bacterium UBA5419
CTATCAGCCCACGCCACATGCGGGGATTCTGGCGCCGGCTCCCCGCCCCCAAAGGCCGCGCAGCCCACGCCAGGGGCGCGAGCTGCGAAGGGCTGGGGGCCGCGCGGGGCGGCCGGAAGGAGGACTTACTTCTCGGCTGGGGCGCCCGGGGCGGGGCCGAGCCGCAGGCTCGAGTGAACGACTGCGTTGTTGGCCTCGGTGTCGACCAAGCGGACGTCATCGATGCGGTCGCCGACCAGCGTCTCGTACTTCGGCCCACGCAGGATCTGGACCCTGTTGGCGAAGCGCAGCGGCTGCCCGTTCTCGGTCACGGGGGTGCCGTCGGCGAAGATCAGCGCGTAGCGCCGAGGCTTCTCGCTCTGCGGCCCGCGCCGCGTGGTCGCCCGCCGGCTGGCGCCGACCAGGCCCTGGGCCGCAGCCGCCAGGCCGGTGTAGTCCAGGCTCATCCCGACGCCCAGGGCGGCGGCTTTGTCCGTCAGCACCGGGCCGATCTCCGCCAGCGTGGCAAGGTCGTTGCGAATGCCGGAGACCAGGTTCTCGTACCGGCGCGACAGTTCCGCGAAACTAAGTTCACTCCACTCAGTCATTGATGCCTACTCCAGGTGGTTGGTATCATCAGTCTAAGTTCGACCGCGTATTTCGTCAAGAGTCGCCTCTCCGGCCGCCCAGCCGCTGCCGCAACTGACCCATCAGGCCGCGCAGCGACTTGACTTCTATCAGCCCAAGCCCAAGTGCGGCCAAGACGTACACCACTGTACCCAGACCCAAGCTTAACCCGCCCACGGCCCAGGCATGTTGTAAACCCAGACTTAACAGACCGGCACGGCAACCGCTTATCGCCAGCGTCAGACAACCGGTCGCCACGAGCGTCTTGAGGATGTCGACCGCTAGCTGTCGCCCGCCCAACAGCCCGATCTTGCGCCGCAGCAGGACCAGCAGCGCGCCGAAGTAGAGCCAGGCGGAGAGCGTTGTCGCCAACGCCAGGCCGAGATACCGCGCCTCGGCGCCGCGCCAGCCGTCGAACAGGGCCATGAACAGCAGGTTCAGCCCGATGAAGATGACCGTCACCACCGACCCGGTCCAAGGCGGTGTGCGCGTGTCCTGCAGGGCATAGAACGCCCGGCCGACCAGCTGCTCGCCGCACCAGGCGTAGATGCCCAGGGCGAACAGCCACAGCACGCCCGCGACGACCAGCGTGTCGGGGCGGGCGAAGTTGCCCCGCTCGAAGAGCATCGCCACCAGCTCGACGCGCAGGACGATCAGCGCCGCGGTGATCGGCAGCGCGCCGAGCGCCAGCTGGCGCAGGCCGTGGATCAGCGTCTGCTTGAACAGCGGGCGCTGGCTGGGGTCGGCGAGGTTGGCCAGCGTGGCGTAGAAGCTCGTCGCCACGCCCTGGCCCAGGACGCCCACGGGCAGCATCATCAGCCGGTACGCGCGGTCCAACGCCGTCGCCTGGCCCGCCGCGCCGTAGCGGATCGCGAACCAGCGGTTGATCTGCGTGTCGACCAGCGGCATCGACAGCGAGAAGATCACCGGCAGCATCATCACCAGCACCCGCCGCGCGCCCGGGTGCCGCCAGTTGAACGAAAGGCGTAGGCCCGGCTCATAGCGGCTGACGGCCCACAGCTGGAGGATCAGGTTGCCCAGAAACGCGCCGATCAGCCCGCCCCAGACCAGCCCCTGCACGCCCGTCGGCCCCAGCATCCAGCCACCGGCGAAGCAGCCAACGATCAGCCCGAGGTTGTAGATCGTCGGGCCGAGCCCCGGGACGACAAACTCGCGGCGGACATACTGCATGCCCATCAGCACCCCGCCGCCGAAGAACGCGATCTGCGCGGGCAGGACAATGCGCGTCATCGTCAGCACGCGGTGGTAATCCGCCCAGCGCCAATCCGAGCCCGGCAGCCCGACGCCTGGGGTCCCGACCCAGCGGACCAGCGGCGCCGAGAAGACCTCGAGCAGCAGCACCGAGACGATCGCGATGGTCATCCACAGCGTGAAGACCACGCTGGCCAACTCCGCGGCCGCCGCCTCGCCTTGCTCGCGCCGGTACTCGGTGTAGACCGGGATGAACGAACTGGAGAGCACGCCGCCGGCGATCATGAACATCAACAGGTCCGGCACCTGCAGCGCGGCGGCATAGGAGTCGGTATAGATCGTCTGCCCAAAGACCCCCGCCACCGACACATCGCGCGCCAGCCCGGCGATGCGGCTGAGCATAATCAGCGCCGCCGACACCAACGCCCCACGCGTCGCCGCCCGCATCGTCGCGGCGGAAGCTGGGGCAGGGTCTTGGGACATAGTGGAGTGGGTCTACTGCGCCCCTGAGGCTAGCACAGGCGACGGCGAGGAGCAATGCGGGCGGGCGGCGGCGCTCCGCGGTGGCGCGTTGTACCGCCGCCGCTTCGGCGGCAGTGCCGCGGCACACCTTGGCCCAACCGGACCACCAACGACCCCGGCGCCCTAGCCCGCCTCGGGCGGGTCCTGTTACACTGGCGCCTCGAGCAACACGACCAGCGGGGCAGGTGCCGGTTGGCGCGCGTCCAACGCTGAGGACGTAGATCCATGGCGCGCGCAGAGCAGCCAGGCGGGTGGCCGATGATGGTCATCCCCAGCCTGTGGATTGGGGGCCTGGAGCGGCGGGCGGCGCACCCACGGTCCGGTAGGGGCCGGAGTGACGAGAAGACGTAGTGGTTGATGGTCCGACCGACACGGTGACACCAGAGCCTGCGCCGCCCGTGGTGGCGTCGACGCGGAGCACGATCAAGGGTGGGTCGATCCTCTATGTGGGGCGCGTGGCGGGCATGGCGCTGTCGTTCCCGACCGCCATGATGGCCACCGCCGTGCTCGGACCCGCCGACTACGGGCGCTGGGGCGCCGCGCTCGCGCTGGCCACGCTGATCAAGTCGCTAGTCTCGTTCGAGACGTCGCGCCCGCTCTCGCGCTACCTGCTGGCCAGCCGGCGCCAGGGCGATGTCACGCGTTCGCGCGCGTTGCTCTCCTCGGCGTTGGGGTGTGACCTGGTGACCAGCGCGGTGGCGCTCGGCCTGACCGCGGTTGTCGGCCTGCTCACCCGGCACGCCGGCGGCTCCGTGCAGGAACGCCTGGCCAGCATCCTCGCCGCGCTCGGCCTGCTCCTCATGTTCACCGACCGCACCTTCCTCAGCGTGGCCCGCGACGCACACCGCTACCGTCTGATGGCCGTCTACTCGGCGCTCTGGCCCGCCTTGCAGGTCGTCTCGATCTTCATTCTGCGCCAGACTGGGCACCTGAACCTGGTCACCCTGGCCGCCTCCTACGCGCTCACCGCGGGCCTCACCATGCTCGGGCAGACGCAGGCCCTGCGCCGGCTGCTGCCCAACTACGGCCTCCGCCTGCGGCAGATGTCGCTACGCGTCGCCTGGCGGGAGCGCCACCGCCTCGCCGAGTTCTGGGTGTTCATGGGCCAGATGTATGTCAGCGCCATGCTCGGCGCTCTCGTCGCGGGCGGCGACATGTTGATCGTCCGCTGGCTCGCCGGGCCAGAACAGACCGGCTACTACAAGGTGGCCAAGCAGTTCTCGAGTGCACTCTTCGGCCCCACGGTAGCTATCACCACCATCAGCTACCAGCACATCAACGAGTACCTGAGCGCCGGGCAGTACGGCGCGCTGCGGGCGTGGCTCAAACGCCTGATGAAGCTTTGGGTCCCCCTCTATGGGGGTAGCGTCGTCGCGGTGATCATCCTCCTGCCGTGGCTGGTCAGGACGCTGTTCGGACCTCTATATATGCCGGCGGCGCTGCCGAGCCAGGTGCTGGCCGTGGGCGCGGGCCTGGGTGGGGTCATGCTGTTCGCCCAACCAACGGTGCAGCTCGGCGGCGAGTATGGCCGGCTCGTTCGCTTCCTGGCGCTCAACGTGCCCGTGGCTATCCTGCTGATGCTGGGCGGGGCCCGCTATGCTGGCGCGGTCGGCGTCGCGGGCGCTCTGGTGCTCTACAACGCGGCCAACAACCTCTACGGCCTGCGTTTGGCCTGGCGCATCTTGCAGCGGCGCGACACCGCGCCGGCGCCCGCCCCGCGCTAGCCGGCCGGCCGGCCGGGCTGGGCCGGGCCATGCCACCGCGCCGCCGTTTGCCAGGCCCTGCGCCCAGGCTTACCATGGGGGATGGGAGCAAGGCATGGCGGAGACGATGCGGGCGTTGGTCAAGGCACAGGGCGAGCCGGGGTTGTGGCTCGAGGAGGTGCCGGTCCCCGAGATCGGCATCAACGATGTGCTGATCCGCGTGCTCAAGACCGGGATCTGCGGCACCGACGTCCATATCTACAACTGGGACGAGTGGGCGCAGAAGACTATTCCCGTGCCGATGGTCGTCGGCCATGAGTTCGTCGGCCGGGTGGTCGAGGTCGGCGCCAACGTACCGGACTTCAAGCCGGGCGACCTGGTCAGCGGCGAAGGCCACGTGGTCTGCGGCCGCTGTCGCAACTGTATGGCCGGCCGCCGCCACCTCTGCCGCGACACGATCGGCCTGGGCGTCAACCGGCCCGGCGCCTTCGCCGATTACGTCAGCCTGCCGCAGACCAACGTTTGGCTCCAGGCCGAGGACCTGGACCGCGATATCCAGGCCATCTACGACCCCTTCGGCAACGCCGTGCACACCGCGCTGGCCTTCCCCGTGCTGGGCGAGGACGTGCTGATCACCGGCGCGGGGCCGATCGGCTGCATGGCCGCCGCGGTCGCCAAGCACGCTGGCGCGCAGCACGTGGTCGTCACCGACGTCAACCCCTTCCGCCTCGAGTTGGCCCGCCGGCTCGGCGCCGACGTGACCCTCGATGTGCGCACGCAGACGATGCAGGAGGCCTGGGACCGGATCGGCATGAAGGAAGGTTTCGACGTCGGCCTCGAGATGTCCGGCAACGCCTCCGCCCTGCGCACCATGCTCGAGAATATGTGCCACGGCGGCAAAATTGCGATGCTCGGCATCCCGACCGAAGACATCGCTATCGATTGGCACAAGGTCGTCTTCAACATGCTGACGATCAAGGGCATCTATGGCCGCGAGATGTACGAGACGTGGTACAAGATGACGGTCATGCTCCACGCGGGCCTCGACCTGTCGCCGATCGTCACGCACCGCTTTGGTCTGGACGACTACGACCAGGGCTTCCAGGCGATGATCTCGGGCGAGTCGGGCAAAGTGGTACTGACCTGGAACGAGGACGTTTGAGATGTTACCTGAATCGTTTGCCCAACGCCTGAACGACGAGCTGGACGCGGTGCGGGCCGCGGGGCTGTACAAGGACGAGCGGATCATCACCAGCCCGCAGCAGGCGGTGATCGAGACCACGGCCGCCGGCGCGACGCTGAACCTCTGCGCCAACAACTACCTCGGCCTGGCCAACCACCCGGCCCTGCGCGCCGCGGCCGCCGCCGCGCTCGACCGCTGGGGCCTGGGCCTGGCCTCCGTGCGCTTCATCTGCGGCACGCAGGGGCCCCACCGCGAGCTCGAAGCGCGCCTGGCCGAGTTCCTCGGGCTCGACGAGGCGATCCTCTACACCTCCTGCTTCGATGCCAACGGCGGCCTCTTCGAGCCGCTGCTCGATGCCTCCGACGCGATCTTCTCCGACGCGCTGAACCACGCCTCGATCATCGACGGCGTGCGCTTGTGCAAGGCCCAGCGCTACCGCTACGCCAACGGCGACCTCGACGAGCTCGAGAGCCAGCTGCGCGCGGCGAAGGACGCGCGGACGCGGCTGATCATCACCGATGGCGTCTTCTCGATGGACGGGCTGATCGCCGACCTGGCCGGCATCTGCGACCTGGCCGACCGCTACGACGCGCTGGTCGCCGTCGACGACTCGCACGCGGTCGGCTTCCTCGGCGCGCGCGGCCGCGGCAGCCACGAGCACTGCGGCGTGCTCGACCGCGTCGACATCATCACCGGCACCCTGGGCAAGGCGCTGGGCGGCGCGAGCGGCGGCTATACGGCCGCGCGCGGGCCGATCGTCGAGCTACTGCGCCAGCGCTCGCGGCCGTACCTGTTCAGCAACACGCTGGCCCCGCCGCTGGTCGCCGCCGCGCTGGCCGCGCTGGATCTGCTCGAGGCCAGCACCGAGCTGCGCGACCGCCTCGAGACCAACACCGCCTACTTCCGCGGCCGGATGACCGAGCTGGGCTTCAACATCACCCCCGGCGTCCACCCGATCGTCCCGGTCATGGTCGGCGACGCGGCGTTGGCCGGGCGCATCGCGGCGGCCATGCTGAACCATGGCGTCTACGTCATCGGCTTCAGCTACCCCGTCGTGCCCCAGGACAAGGCGCGCATCCGCTGCCAGATCTCCGCGGTCCACAGCCGCGACGACCTCGACCGCGCGGTCGACGCGTTCGTCGCCGTGCGCGAGGAGTTGGGCTGGCGGTGAGCCGCTTCACCCTGCGCGCCTACCGCCCTGCCGACCGCGCCGCGGTGCTGCGCCTGCAGGCCGACACGCTGTTCCTCGGCGCGCCGCTGCCCTTCCCCGTCGAGGGGCTCGACGGCCTGCTGGCGGCGATGTCCGATTACTACCTCGAACGCGAGCCCGAGCACGCCTGGGTCGCCGAGGACGACCTGGGGCGGGTCGCCGGCTACCTGCTGCTGACCATCCACCCCGCGCGCGAGTCAGCCCACCGGCTGGCCCAGCTGCGGCCGCTGCTGGCGCG
>DHNJ01000187.1:12599-12984 GCA_002409445.1 Armatimonadetes bacterium UBA5419
AGCTGCGGCCGCTGCTGGCGCGCCTGGCGCTGCGCTGGCGGCGGCTGGACGCGTTCTCGCGGCTCTTCTGGCGCCTGCGCGCGCGCGACGTCTGGGAGGTCATCCGCCACCCCGAGCCCGAGCTGCCGGCCGTCGTCCACTGGAACATGCTGCCCGCCGCGCGGTTGGCCACGGCCCAGCAAATCCAGTACCTCGCGGCCAACGCCTGCCTCGAGGCGGGCATCCCGGCCTATGGCGGCGGGCTGACGGTCGAGGAGCGGCACCGGCAGACCGCCTGGCGGCTGATCGGCGGCGAGCCGCTGGCCGAGGGGCCGAACCACACGCTCTCCGTGCTCGCCGGGCGGCCGATCTTCCGCGTCACCGTGCGCATCGACGCCGCCGACAT
>DHNJ01000187.1:13114-13339 GCA_002409445.1 Armatimonadetes bacterium UBA5419
GTGCGCATCGACGCCGCCGACATGCTCGCCCGCACCGCCTGGCGCCCCGCCACCGCGACCCAACCGGCGCAGCCGCCGCCCGGCGCCTAACCGCCGCCGATCGTCAGTCGCCGCATCCGTAGCCAAGGGTCGCCTTCGAGCAGGCGGCTCCAGGCCTCGGCGACCGCCTCGATCCCGCCCTCGGCCTCGGCCGCGGGCCAGGCCAGCAGCCAGCCGGTGGTCAGC
>DHNJ01000159.1:0-2485 GCA_002409445.1 Armatimonadetes bacterium UBA5419
GCGTCGCCGGCGCCGGCGCGGCCGGTGGCTCGCTCGGGCTGGCCGCCGCGCCGTTGCCGCCCAGGCGGGCGATCAGCGGCTGCAACGTGGCCCCAACATCACCCAGGGCGTCGCGCAGGCCCTCGGGCATGTTGTCCAGGAAGCCCTCGGCCAGCGTGCCCAGGCTCAAGCCCTTGGTGAACTGGTCCATCATCGAGGACATGGTCGTTGGGTCGCCGAAGACCTGGAACCGGCCCTTGGACATGAACTGGGCCACGGACCTAGCCATCTCGACCTGCACGTCGCGCATGGCGCCGATCAGCAGCTTGGCCTGCTCGAACTCGATCGCCGCGCGGTCGAAGGTCTGGCGGTTCTCCAGCGCCTGCCGCTCGACCTCGGTCCGCGCCCGCTCGACATCGACCCGCTCGCGCTCGACGTTGACCTCGACCACCCGCTGCGCCTGGTCCGCGCCGGCCAGCCGCTCGCGCGCCTTGGCGTCGGCCTCGGCCAGCTGCAGCCGCGCGGCCGCCTGTCGCGCCGCCGCCTCCTGCTCGCCCTCGGCCTGCTTGACCTGCGCGAAGGCGGCCACCTCGGCCTCGGTCTGCAGCTTGATCTTCTCCTGCTCGATGACCTGCTTGGCGGCGATGAGCTTCGTCTGGGCCGAGCGGTCGGCCTCGGAGACGGCGGTAACCGTGATGACCTCCTGGTTGGCCCGCTCGCGCGCGGCCTTGGCCTCCAGCGCGGCGCGCTCGGCGGTCGCCTGCTCGGTCTCCTTCTGCGCGATGCTGATCTCGCGCTGCCGGTCGGCGACGGCGATGGCCTGCTCCTGGGAGATGCGCGCGGTCTCGACCTCCTGTTGGCGGGTGATGTCCGTCTGCTGGCGGTCCTGCTCACGCAGGATCAGCTGCTTGTCGCGCTCGATCTGCGCCGCGCGGACCTGTTGCTCCTGCTGCGCCTTGGCCTGCTCGACGGCCTGCTCCTTGAGGATCTCGGCCTCCTGCACCGCCCGCGCCTGCTGCAGCTCGAACTCGCGCTGCTCGCGCTGCTTGGCCGCGCGCACGTTGGCCACCTCGGTCGCCTGGGCCGCCTCGGCCTCCGCTTGCTGGCGCTCGAGGGCGAGGATCTGCTGGCGCGTTTCGACGTCCTTGGCGATCCGCTCGCGCTCGGCGTCGCGGGTCAGCCGGTTGCGCTCGACCATCGCGGCCTGCGTGATCTCGGTGATCTTCTTCTTGCCCTGAGCGTCGAAGATGTTGTCGTCGCTCAGCGTCCGCGGGTCGGTCTGGTCCAGCCGCGAGATGGTCACCGACTCCAGGGTCAGACCGTTGTGCTTGAGGTCCTCGCGCACGCTCTCGAAGACGGCCTTGGCGAAGTCCTCGCGCCGCGAGTGGATCTCGACCAGGTCCATCGTCGCCGCGACCGAGCGCAGCGCGCTGACCAGCTTCTCGAAGACGATGCTGGCAACCTGCTCGGGGTGCGTGCCGCGGTCGCCCAGCGAGCGCGCGGCGGCGAGGATGTCGTCCTTGTTGGCATCGACCTTGATGTAGAACTCCCCGCGCACGTCCACGCGCAGGTTGTCCTTGGTGATTAGGGCATCCTCGGCGGTGCGCTCGACATCCAGCTTCATCGTCTCCAACGAGATGTAGACCACGTTGTGGATCAAGGGGATGACCAGCGTGCCGGCGTCGAGCACGGGCGTGGCCCCGCTGCGGCCGGTACGCACGAACGCCTTGTTGGCGCTGGTCTTCACGTACAGCCGCAGGAAGATCAGGATGGCCGACACCCCGAGCGAGACGACGCCACCCAAGATCGCGCCGGTAAGTTGCAGCGCATTGAGCGTGCCTATCGCCAGGCCGCCGAAGATCAGCGCCACCCCGAGCACGAAGAACACGAACGCAGCGATCATCGCAGTCTCCTCCTAGTCTCTATCGGCTGCGGCTGCCTCTTGCACAGCCGCCGGTTCGTCGCTCGTCAGTCGGTCGGCAAGTAAGTCCGCGACCGGCTCCACCGTGAAGTAGTCGCCCTCGGCGACGTACTCGATCAACATCACTTCCGCGCCGCGTGGGATCGCCGCGCCCGTCGAGCGCGCGGCCACCTGGTGCCGCTGGCCGAAGCGGTCGGTCAGCACGGCCGCACCACTGTCGGCGTCGGTCGACCACAGTGTGTGGGCCGGCCGGCCCTCCAGCGCCGTGCGGCTCTCGGCCGCACTCTCGTCCTTCGGCAGCAGGTAGCCCAGCGCCGAGGTCGCGGCGCGCGTCAGCCCAACCGAGAGCAGGGCCGTCAGCGGCAGCGAGACCAACATCAGCAGCCAGGTCTCGCCCAGCCAGCCGATCAGCAGCGCGTTGACCAACAGCCCCAGCGCACCCCAGTTGAGCAGGAACAGCTGCAGGGCCAAACCCGTGGTTACGTGCCGCGCGCCGATTATCCATAGCAGCGCCGCCAACGGGTTGACCGCCGACGAGCCGTGGCTCTCGCCGTGGTGCCCGTGGTCATGGTCATGGTCATGGTC
>DHNJ01000159.1:2626-13986 GCA_002409445.1 Armatimonadetes bacterium UBA5419
CATGGTCATGGTCATGGTCATGATCCAGGCCGTGGCCCACGTCGAGGTCATGGTCATGGTCATGAGCCAGGTCGAGGTCGTGGTCATGGTCGAGGTCGTGGTCATGCTCAACGTCATGCTCGTGATCGTGTTCGCCGCCTTCAAACAGACCAAAGGTCACCGCGAGGCCCAGGTAGATGACGGCGATCCCCAGCGGAATGAGGTAAATCAGGTTCCACCAGGTTAGCAGTCCGCCCATTCTGTCTCGGCTCCGGCACCCTCCGGTACCTCGAGTATCGTTCGCCGCGGCGCTTTGGTTCCCTGCCGCTAGGCTGTGCCCGCCGGTCCATGCCAGGCGGCTCATGGGTGTCGTGGTTAGGCCATTCTGGCGCCCCGGGTTTACAATGGAGAACCAGATGCCCCCGTCGGTGCGCTGCCGGCAGGTCGCTCTCAGGCAAGGAGAGTAGCGTGGCTTCCTCAACATACGATGCCGCTATCCGTAAGATCGCGTGGATTGAACCTTCGCGATTACCCTGGGGGTATAACGACCAGAACATCTACAGTGGCATCCTCTTCCCCCGCGGCGGGCCGAAGATGGCCGCCCTGCTGCGCCAGCTCGGCTACGAGGTCGAGGTCATCTCTGGCGAATTGTCGCCGATCGTGCCCGAGGAGATCGCCCGCTCCTTCGACCTGGCCTGCGTTTCGGTGCTCTCCAACACCGCCCCGCACGGCTATGTCCTCGCCCGAGAGCTGAGCAAGCTCGGCCTGCCCGTGGCTATGGGTGGCTACCAATTCGCGCACCAGGGCGTCGAGCCGCACTGCTTCGCGACGACCGAGGAGGCGCTCGGCTTCGCGCCTTACGTCGTTCGCGGCGAGGGTTACGCTGCCCTGCCGGCGCTGCTCGAGGCCTTCGCCGGCCAGCGCCCCTTCGATGAAGTCGGCGGCCTCAGCTACCGCTGGGACGACGGCACCATCTGTCACAACCCGCCCGCCGCCCTGCTCGGCCGCGACGAGATCTGCGGCCTGCCGCCGGCCGACTGGACGGCCATCCGCCGGGTCGAGGCGATCCGCATCGCCGCGGTCCACGGCATGCACGGCTGCCCGCGCTCCTGCACCTGGTGCGCCGTCTGGCCGCGCGACGGCCGCCGCAACCGCAACAACACCGCCGCGGCTTTCGTCGACGAGCTCGAGGCCGTCTTGGCCACCGGCGAGTACTTGCACCTGTTCTTCTCCGCCGACAACTTCCCCGTCTACACCAACTGGGCGCTCGAAGTCTGCCAAGAGATGGTCGCCCGCGGGCTGCAGACGACCTGGACCTGCCAGGCCGAGGTCGGCGCCGCGCGCAACCATGAGTTGCTCGACGCGATGTACGCCGCGGGCTGCCGGCGCTGGTGCCTCGGGCTCGAGAGCATCAATCCCGCCAGCCTCAAGGACTCGAACAAGCGCCAGACCGCCGAGACGATGGAGCAGTGCGTGCGCACGCTGCACGACTGGGGCATCCAGGTCCACGGCATGTTCATCGTCGGCCTGCCCCACGACACACCCGAGACGGTCCGCGCGACGGTCGACTGGGCCAAGCGCGTCGGTGTCGACACCTGCCAATTCCTCTGCCTTGCCGACCTGCCCGGCTCGCTCGACTACGAGGCCGGTGTCCGCGAGCAGTCGTTCCGGCCGTTCGAGGGCGCCTACGAGCCGCTCAACTGGCTCTTCCTCAACGGCCACTACGCCCGGCTGGCCAACGACGCGATGGACCTGGAGCGCGTGCAGAACAGCTACCGCGAGTCGATGGGCTCGTTCTACTCGCTCCGCCGCTCGCTCGGCCCGATCTTCTCGGTCAACCGCGCCGCCATGCGCGCCGCCCGCGAGCGCGGGCAGTCCTGGTGGCGTAGCGTGCGGGAGGGCTGGCTTTACGACACGTTCGTCGCGGCGCTGCGCCTGCGCGGCTGGAGCGGCAGTCTGAACTGGCTGCGCGGACCGCTCAACCGGCTCTACATGCGCCGGCTGACCGCCGACGGCGCGGAAGCCGCCGCCCTCGACCAGCAGATGCTGGCGACGCTGCCGGCCAAGTGGCTGCAGACCTTCGAGGAGGTCTATGCCGAGCGGCTGAAGGCAGGTACGCCGCGGATCATCCGGCCGGCGGCGGGCGCCCTGCTGCCCTCGCCCTGGCCGCCGCAAACGCTGGCGCTGAGCGCGGCTGAGGTGGCCTAGCCAACGACGGTCGAAACGCGCTAGACTTGGTGCGGAGTATGACCGTGACGACGCAACCGATGACCCGGCGCGAGAGCTTGCGCCGCCTGGGCGGCATGGCGGCTGGCCTGGGCTTGTTCCACATCGTCCCCGCCTGGGGCCAGGGCAACCCCGCTCCCAGCGAGCGGCTGACCTGCGCGGCGATCGGCGTCGGCGGCATGGGCTCGGGCAACCTCGGCAACCTTCTGGGCCGCGGCGATGTGCGCGTGGTCGCGGTCTGCGATGTCGAGGCGGGTCACGCCCAGCGCGCCAAGGAGTCAGTCGACGGGCGCTACGGCGACCAGGACTGCGCGGTCTACGGCGACTACCGCGACGTGTTCGCCCGCGGCGACGTCGACATCATCACCATCGGCACCCCCGACCACTGGCACGCGCCGATCGCCCTGGCAGCGGCTCGCGCGCGCTGCGATGTCTACGGCGAGAAACCGTTCAGCCACAGCCTGGCCGAGGGCCGGGAAGTGGTCAACGCGTTGGCCGCCAACGGCTGCATCTGGCAGACCGGCAGTTGGCAGCGCTCGGTCGGCAACTTTTACGACGTCGTGCGCCGCGTCCGCGCCGGCCTGTTGGGCCGCGTCGTGCGGGTCGAGGTCGGCCTGCCCACCGGCTCCCAATCTAGCCCGGCGGGCGACCCGGGCACCTGCCCGCCCAGCCTCAACTACGACGCCTGGGTCGGCCCGTCGCCCTACCGCCCCTACGACCAGCGCTGCGTGCACGGCAATTGGCGCTGGGTCCTCGATTTCGGTGGCGGCCAGCTGCTCGACTGGGTCGGCCACCACGGCGACATCGCCCACTGGGGCCTCGGCTTCGACGAGACGGGCCCGGTCAAGGTCGTCGGCAGCGCCGAATACCCGACAACCGGTGTCTGGGATGCGCCCTACAACTATCGCTTCACGGCGACGTACGCGGACGGCACCGAGATGATCGTCGGCAACTCAGGCGGCGACCTGTGGTCTGGCACGCGGTTCTATGGTGCGGACGGCTCCTGGATCTGGGTCGACCGCGGCAACCAGTCGTCCGAGCCCGCCAGCTTGCTGAAGGAGCCCGTGCCCGACAAGGACTATGGCCTCATCCACTCGACCGACCACATGGGCGACTTCGTCAACGCGGCCAAGACGCGCGGCCAGACCGTCACCCCCGCCGAGACCGCGCACCGCTCGGCCAGCATCGGGCACCTGGGCCACGTGGCGATGATGCTCGGCCGCGAGTTGCGCTGGGACCCGGCGACGGAGACTGCCCCGGGCGACGACAGTGCACAGGCGATGCTCACCCCGTCGCACCGCGGCGGCTGGTTCTAGCTACTGGCGGTCGACGCGCTGCTGGATGGCCCGCTGGAGCAGGACGAAGATCAGCAACAGCAGGCCGATGCCGATGCGCGTCCACCACGAGTTGATGTTGGCGAAGATGATCGCCGACTGGATCAGCCCGAGGATCAGCACGCCCAGCACCGTGCCGGCGACGTAGCCGCGCCCGCCGGTCAGCAGCGTGCCACCGATGACCACCGCCGCGATGGCGTCCATCTCCTGCGCCACGCCCTGGGTCGAGTCGCCCGAGAGGCTGACGAAACTCTGCGCCACGCCGGCGAACGCGGCGAACAGGCTGCAGCAGGCGTAGACCGCTACCTTGGTCCGCCAGACCGGCAAGCCCATCAGCAGCGCCGACTGCTCGGAGCCGCCGACCGCATAGATGTTGCGGCCGAAGCGCGTGTAGTGCAGCAGGTACAGCGCCACGACCAGCGCGATGAGCCACGCGCCGGCGGCGGGGTGGATCGGCCACTTGCCACTAGCCAGGTAGGTCGGGTGGGTGATTGCGATCTGGCTGTCGTTGATTAGCAGGGTCACCCCGCGCATCAAGAACATGCCGCCCAGCGTGACCATGAACGGCGGCAGGTCGAAGCTGGCGACCAGCCAGCCCATCAGCGCGCCCAGGGCCACGCCGCAGACCAGGCTGAGCGTGATGACCGCCGGTGGCGACCAGCCCTGGCCCAGGAGCGTGGCCGAGAGGATGCCGACGAAGGCCACCGTCGAGCCGATCGACAGGTCGATGCCGCCCGAGAGGATGACGAAGGTCATGCCGATCGCCAGCACCCCGAGCACGCCGTTGTTAACCACCAGGTCGCGCAGAACACGGTAGGTGAACCAGTTGCTGTCGTGGAACTTGGCGCCAGCGGCAAGGTACAGCAGCACGACGACCAGACCGGTCGCCGCGAGCGGCAGCATCCGTGGCCCGAGAAGGCGTCTCATGGGCGCCTCCGGATCATCCGCTGCAGGCGCGCGCGGAAGGCTGGCGACTGCAGCAGGCAGACGAGCACCACGACCACCGCTTTGACCACGCGCGTGGCGTGGACGCTGACGTCGGAGGTCAGGATGGTCGTCGTCAGGCCCTGGACCACCAGCGCGCCCACCAGCGCGCCCGTCAGCGAGAACCGCCCGCCAGACAGGGCTGCACCGCCGATGACCACAGCCAGGATAGCGTCGAGCTCGAGATACAGCCCGGCATTGTTGGCGTCGGCGGCTGCGATGTTCGCCGCGTTGATCAGCCCCGCCAGCCCGGCGCACAGACCGCTCACCACATAGACCAGCAGACGCACGCGCGCCACCGGCACGCCCGCCACCCGGCTCGCAGTGGCGTTGCTGCCGATGCTCTCGATCGACAGCCGAAGGTTGGTCCAGTCGACGACCGCGCCGATGACCAGGAGCATACCCAGCACCAGCCAAACGCTGATCGGCACGCCCAGCGCGTAGCCCTTGCCCAGCGCCTCGAAGGCCGCGTGGTGGAAGGTGATGATCGTGCCGTCGGTGATCAACTGCGCGATGCCGCGCCCGGCGGTCATCAGGATCAGCGTGGCAATGATCGGCTGCAGCCCGAACCAGGCCACCAGCGCCCCATTCCACAGCCCGCAGACCGCACCCACCCCCAGCCCGCCGGCGATCGCGACCCCCGCGCTGGCCTCGTGCGCGGTCAGCAGCCACGCCGACATCGCGCCGCTGATCGCCATCACCGCGCCGACGGAGAGGTCGATGCCGCCGGTGGCAATGACCAGGGTCATACCCAGCGCCAGCAGCATCACCTGCGAGCCACGCACGAACACGTCCACCAGGCTGCCGTAAACTCTGCCATCGGAGATGCTGAAGAAGTCGGTGGAGAGATGGCGCAGGAGCAGTAGCGTCAAGACGAACACAAGCAGCGGCCAGAAATGGCGGCTGGAGACGATGCGCCCGAGGCTAGCCACCACTGACCTCCTGGTGGGCGGAGGCGATCCGCGCCAGCATGGCCTGCTCGGTCTTCGACTCGCCGCGCAGTTCGCCCAGCGCGGCCCGGTCGCAGAGGACCATGATCCGGTCCGAGCTGCGCACGACCTCCTCCAACTCCGACGAGATGAAGACGACCGACATCCCGCGTGCCTTGAGGTCGGCGACCAGGGCCATGATCTCGGCCTTGGCGCCCACATCAATACCGCGCGTTGGTTCGTCGAGGATTAGCAGCGACGGCTCGGCGGCCAGCCAGCGGGCCAGGAGCACCTTCTGCTGATTGCCGCCGGACAGCTCGCTGATGCGCTTCTCGGCGTCCGGTGTAGCGATGCCCAGCGCCTGGATGTAGCGGTCGGCCAGCGCCTCCTGCGCGGCGCGGCCCAGCCGGCGCCAGAGGCCGCGCTTGCTGGCCAGGGCGAGGATCAGGTTCTCGCGGACGGACAGCTCGGGGATGATGCCCTCGACTTTGCGGTCCTCCGACGAGTAGCCCATGCCCGCGGCGATCGCGCTGCGCGGCTGACCACGGCGCACCGCCCGGCCCGCTAACTCGACCCGTCCGCTATCGGCGCGATCGAGGCCGAACAGCAGCCGCGCCAACTCCGTGCGGCCCGAGCCCAGCAGCCCGCCCAGCCCGAGCACCTCGCCGGCGCCGACCTCGACATCTACCGGCTGCAGCTGCCCGCGGCGGCCGAGCTGGTGCGCCACGAGCCGTGCGGCCTCGGCCGCGGCGACCGGCGACGGGGGCGCCGCCCCAGCCTCCGCCTCAGTGAGGCTCGCGGGGTCGCGGCCTAGCATCCGCGCGATCAACTCGATCCGGCTGAACTCCGCCGCGGGCCATTCGCCAACGAGGCGCCCGTTGCGCAAGACGGTGATCGTGTCGGAGATCTGGTAGACCTGATCCAGGAAGTGGGTGACGAAGACGATGCCCAGGCCGTCGTCACGCAAGCGCCGGAGCACACCGAACAGCCGCGCGACCTCCTGTTGATCTAGGCTGGAGGTCGGCTCGTCGAGCACGAGCAGGCTGCACTCCTCGTCCAGCGCGCGGGCGATCGCGACCATCTGCTGGATGGCGATGCTGTAGGAGTTGAGAGAGGCCGAAACGTCCAACTGGAGGTCGAGGCGGGCCAACGCGGCGTCCGCCTGTCGCCGCGCGGCACGCCAGTCGATGAAGCCGAAGCGCTGGGTCTGGCGGCCGAGGACAATGTTCTCGGCGACCGACAGGTCGGGGATCAGGTTGACCTCCTGGTAGACGGTGCTGATGCCCTCGCCCTGTGCCTCGAGTGGCGAGCGTGGCGAGATGACGCGTCCGTCGAGCAGCATCTGGCCTGCGTCGCGGGTGTAGACGCCGGTCAGCACCTTGAGCAGGGTCGATTTGCCGGCGCCGTTCTGGCCCATCAGGCTGTGGATTTCACCCCGCCGCACCTGGAAGTCGACGCCGTCGAGCGCGCGCACGCCGGGGAACTGCTTGACGATGCCGGTCATCGACAGCAGCGGCGTGCTCTCTGGGCTGGGCTGCGGGGGCTGGGCCATGCGCTCACCATAAGACAGGGCAAGGCGGCCAGCCGCTCAGGCTAGCCGCCCTGCACCCGTCAGGCAGACTAGTACTTACGATCGTTGATCACGTCCGCATAGTTGTTCTCGTCGAAGACGCCTTCCTCGGAGTAGGTGATCTTTGGCACTTGTTCGCCGGCGACCAGCTTCTCGGCCAGGTCGAAGATTGGCGGCCCAAGCAGCGGGTTGCACTCGACGGTGCAGTTCAGCTTGCCCTCCTGGATCGCCAGGAACGCGTCCTTCACGCCGTCGACCGAGACGATGACGATGTCCTGGCCCGGCTTCTTGCCCGCGGCCTCGATCGCCTGGATCGCGCCGATCGCCATGTCGTCGTTGTGCGCGTAGAGGGCGGTCGCGCCCTGGCCCTCGGGGGTCTTCAGGAAGGCTTCCATGACTTCCTTACCCATGGCCCGGGTGAACTCGCCGGTCTGCGACTTGACGATCTTCATGTTCGGGAAATCGGCGATCGCCTCGGCGAAGCCGGCCTTGCGCTCGTTGGCGGGGGCGGAACCCGGCGTGCCCTGCAGCTCGAGGATGCTCGCCTCGCCGTTGGTCTTCTCGGCCAGCCACTTGCCCGCGCGGCGCCCCTCCTCGCGGAAGTCGCTACCGACGAAGGCGGTGTAGAGCGTCTCGTCCTGCGTGTTGATGGTGCGGTCCGAGAGGATGACGGGGATGTTGGCGGCCTTGGCCTCGGCCAGAACAGCGTCCCAACCGGTCTCGACCACGGGGGCGAAGGCGATCACGTCCACGCCCTGGGCGATGAAGCTGCGGATCGCCTTGATCTGGTTCTCCTGCTTCTGCTGCGCATCCGAGAACTTTAGCTCGTGGCCGCGCTTCTCCGCTTCGGCCTTGATCGACTCGGTGTTGGCCTTGCGCCAGTCGCTCTCGGCGCCGACCTGGGCGAAGCCGAGCGTCAGCTTCTGGGCGGGCGCGCTGTCGGCCGGGCCGTCGATGGCAGGAGCCGAAACGACAGGCGGCGGCGGCGCATCAGTCGTCGCTGGCGCGCAGGCCCAGAGGCCCACCAGGCTCACAGTCATGGTCGTTAGCAGCATCTTCCTCATGCGTGCAATCTCCTTCTAGTCCTCGATGGTAGCACCCCCCTTCCCCGCCGAACAGCGCCCTCCTCCCCACCCGGCCGCCCGCCTGCCCGCCGCGGATGACCAAACAGGGAAGTGGGCTATGATAGAAGGTATAAGGTTCCCAGACAGCCGGCTCGACGCCAAGGAGATATCGGTCATGGCTATCAGCGCCCAAGACCTCGAAGCGCTTCAACTTGCCGACTGGCTGGATTCGCTCGACGACGTGCTCTACACCAGTGGTCGCGACCGGGTCCGCCAGCTGTTCGCCAACCTGCAGATCCACGCCCAGAAGGCGGGCGTGGTGCTGCCGGTCACCTCGCAGACGCCCTACGTCAACACCATCGACGTCGAGTCGCAACCGCCCTACCCCGGCAACCTCGAGATTGAGAAGCGCATCCGGCGTTGGGTTCGCTGGAATGCGATGGCCATGGTTGTCCGCGCCAACAACGCCCTGCACGGCATCGGCGGCCACATCGCGACCTACGCCTCGATCGCCACGATGTATGAGGTCGGGCTGCACCACTTCTTCCGCGGCGACGACCACCCCTCCGGCGGTGATCTGATCTACTACCAGGGCCACTCGATTCCAGGGCTTTATGCGCGCTCGTTCATGGAGGGCCGTTTCAGCAAGGAGCAGCTGGCCAACTTCCGCCGCGAACTGGCGCCCGGTGGCGGGCTGTCGTCCTATCCGCACCCGCACCTGATGCCCGACTTCTGGCGCTTCCCGACTGTCTCGATGGGCCTCGGGCCGATCATGGCCATCTACCGCGCCCGCATGTTGCGGTACATCGAGGACCGTGGCCTGAAGGAGCCGAGCGACCAGAAGGTGGTCGCCTTCCTCGGCGATGGCGAAACCGACGAACCCGAGACCCTCGGTGCGATCACCCTGGCCAGCCGCGAGGGACTCGATAACCTGATCTTCGTCGTTAACTGCAACTTGCAGCGGCTCGATGGCCCGGTCCGCGGCAACGGCAAGATCATCCAGGAACTGGAAGCCATCTTCCGCGGCGCCGGCTGGAACGTGATCAAGGTGCTCTGGGGCAGCGAGTGGGACCCGCTCCTCGCCGCCGACCGTGACGGGTTGCTCGCCAACCGCATGATGGAAGTCGTCGATGGCGCCTACCAGCGGTACAAGGCAGAGAACGGCACCTACGTTCGCGAGCACTTCTTCGGCTCCGACCCGAAGCTCATGCAGTTGGTCAGCCACATGTCCGACGACGACATCTGGGCGCTCAAGCGCGGCGGCCACGACCCGCTCAAGGTCTACGCGGCCTACCACGCCGCCTACAACCACAAGGGCGCGCCGACGGTCATCTTGGCCAAGACGATCAAGGGCTACGGCATGGGCGAAGCCGGTGAGGCACAGAACGTCACCCACCAGCAGAAGCAGCTGGAGTCCGACGATATCTTGGCCTTCCGCGACCGCTTCCACCTCCCGTTGACCGACGAGCAGGCGATCAACCTCGAATTCTACCGCCCGCCCGAGGACAGCGTCGAGTACCAGTACATCCGCGACCACCGGCGCGCCCTGGGCGGGCCGACGCCCGTCCGCCTGCCGGTCAACGAGCCGCTCAAGCCCTCCCGCGAAGACCACTTCGACGAGTTCATGGGTGGCACCGACGGCCGCGAGGTCAGCACAACGATGGTCTTCGTGCGCCTGCTGACCAAGCTCCTCAAGGACGAGACCATCGGCCCGCGCATCGTGCCGATCGTCCCCGACGAGGCGCGCACCTTCGGCATGGAGCCGCTCTTCCGCCAGTGTGGCATCTACGCCCACGCGGGCCAGCTCTACGAGCCGGTCGATATCGGCAGCCTGCTCCACTACAAGGAGAAGAAGGACGGCCAGATCCTCGAAGAGGGCATCACCGAAGCCGGCTCGATGTGCAGCTTCATCGCCGCCGGTACGACCTACGCGATGAGCGATCTGCAGCTCCTCCCGTTCTTCATCTACTACTCGATGTTCGGCTTCCAGCGCGTCGGCGACCTGGTCTGGGCCGCGGGCGACATGATGTGTCGCGGCTTCATGCTCGGCGGCACCGCCGGCCGCACCACGCTCGCGGGTGAGGGCCTACAGCACCAGGACGGCCACAGCCACGTGCTGGCGCTGCCCATCCCCAATCTTGAAGCGTACGACTGTGCCTACTCCTACGAGTTGGCCGTCGTCATCCGCGAGGGCATGAAGCGGATGTACGAGGACCAGGAAGACATCTTCTACTACCTGACCCTGGGCAACGAGAACTACGCTCACCCGCCGATGCCCGAGGGCGCCGAGGAGGACATCCTCCGTGGGCTCTACCGCCTGCGCGAGGCACCGGACGGCAAGCCGCAGGTCCACCTGGTCGGCAGCGCGTCGATTCTCAACGAGGTCGTCGCGGCCCAGGCCCTGCTCCACGAGACGTTCGGCATCAGCGCCGATGTCTGGTCGGCCACGAGCTACAAGCACCTCCAGCGCGACGCGTTGGACTGCGAGCGCTGGAACCTGCTCCACCCCGACGAGGAGCCTCAGGTCCCCCACATCGCCAAGTGCTTGGGCGACCTGCCGGTCGTCGCCGCCTCGGACTACATGAAGGTACTCTCGGAGGCACTGGGCAAGTGGCTGCCCGAGGGCCTGGTCAGCCTAGGCACCGACGGCTTCGGACGCAGCGAGGGCCGCGCGCAGTTGCGCGACTTCTTCGAGGTCGACGACCGGCATGTGGCACAGGCGGCACTCAGCCTGCTCGCGACGCGCGGGGCGATCCCCGCCCAAACCGCCAAGGACTCGCTGGCGACGCTCGAGATCGATCCCGAGCGGCCGGCAGCCTGGTATTGTTAGGGTAACCAATCGGGGCGCCGCGCATCGGACGCGTCGCGAACAGGGAGTCTACCCACATGGCAATGGAGTTCAAGCTGCCCGAGCTGGGCGAAGGCATCAAGTCCGCGAGCGTTGTGCGCGTGCTCGTCGCAGCTGGCGATACCGTGAAGGCCGAGCAGGCCGTGCTCGAGGTCGAGACCGAAAAGGCCGGCCTCGACGTCCCCGCCCCCGTCGACGGGACGGTGACCGAGCTCAAGGTCAAGGCTGGCGACGAGGTCTCACCCGGCCAGGTGCTCATGGTGATCGAGGAAGGCGGCGGCTCCGCGGCCGCCCCCGCGAAGCCGGCCACGACAGACACGACCGAGACCGCCGAGACGCCGGCCGAGGCCGATGAGCCGGACCTCGAGGCCGAGCCCGCGCAGCCCGAGCAGCCCGCCGAGCGCGAAGCTGCGCCACCGGCAGCAG
>DHNJ01000110.1:0-167 GCA_002409445.1 Armatimonadetes bacterium UBA5419
TGAAGGGCACCCAGGCGGGCAGGAGGATCAGCTCGGGCGGGAGGGGGGGGGTGCCGTCCCAGGGCCATTCGCCAAACAGGGCGAGCCAGATCTTGGTGAAGACGCGCACGCGGGCCACACCGCCGTGGGCGAAGATCCACTCGCGCGCGCGGGCCAGCGGCTCGAAG
>DHNJ01000110.1:332-6496 GCA_002409445.1 Armatimonadetes bacterium UBA5419
AGCCGACGGCGCGCAGCGCGGCGTAGCACTCGACCGTGGTGCTGATATCACCGGCCGGCGCGTCGCGGAAGTTCTCCCAGGAGCCGTCCGCGCGCTGCTCGGCGAGGATGGCCTGCGCCATACCGGGCAGCTTCGCGTCGTCAACGCCGAGGAACGCCATGGCTAGGATCCACTCGGCTTCCATCGTCGAGTTGGAGCGCAGCAACCCACACCACCAACCGGCCTCGTCTTGGGTTGTGCCCGCGTAACGCAGACCCGCACGGATGCCCTCATCGAGTCGTGTGCGGAACTCTTCGGCGGTAGCGTGCTGGTCAACGGCGAGGTTGGTGTCGAACGGTAGAGACCGTACACTCTGAGCCAAGATGCTCACCTTCCTATTCAGCCCACCTAACGGTACGCCAGAAGCCCCGGATGTCAAGTTAGGTGGGGGGTTCGTGGGTTTGGCCGCCCAAAGGAGCGCCGGCCAAGGGCCGGCGCTCCTTTGGGTCGCGCTGGGGACTTCACGAACCCGCACTTTCGCGGCATGATTGGGGGTTGGTTGCGGGAGGCGGTCATGGTTGTGGCGGTGGTGCGCGAGATTATGTTGGGCGAGCGGCGCGTGGCGCTGACGCCGGCGGGGGCGGGTCAGCTCGTCGCCGACGGGCACCGCGTGCTCGTCGAGCAGGGCGCGGGCAACGGCGCCTCGTTCACCGACGCCGAGTACATCGCCGCCGGCGCCGAGGTCCTCCGCTCGGCAGGCGAGGCCTGGGCCGGCGCCGACCTGCTGCTCAAGGTCAAGGAACCGCTCCCCGACGAGTACCACTACCTGCGGCCCGGCCTACAGGTCTTCACCTACCTGCACCTGGCTGGCAGCGAGTCGCTGACCCGCCAGATGGTCGCCAGCGGCGTGACCGGCTTGGCCTACGAGACGATCCAGCTGCCCGACCGCAGCCTACCGCTGCTCGAGCCGATGAGCGTGGTCGCCGGCCGCCTGGCGCTGCAGGTCGGCATGCATTATCTGCTCCACGAGCAGGGCCGCGGTGTCATGCTCGCCGGCCCGCCGGGCGTGCCCCAGGGCCAGGTCGTCGTGCTGGGCGCGGGCAAGGTCGGCACCAACGCGGCCATGCTCGCCGCCCGCCTGGGCGCGCGGGTGACCGTCCTGGACGTGCAGGCGGAGCCGCTGCGCCGGCTCGACGAGCTGCTCGACGGCCGCGTCTCAACCGTCTTCTCGACGCCCGCCGCGGTGGCCGAGGCGACCGCCACCGCCGACCTGGTGATCGGCGCGGTCCTCGTCGCCGGCGGCCGCGCGCCGATCGTCTTGCAGGAGACGATGGTCCGCGCGATGCAGCCCGGTGCGGTGATTTGCGACGTGGCCATCGACCAGGGCGGCTGCGTGGCAACAACGCGCGCGACGACCCACCTGCACCCGATCTACGTCCTGCACGGCGTGGTCCACTACGCGGTGCCGAACATGCCCGCGCTGGCCCCGCGCACCTCGACGCTCGCGCTGACCAACGCGACGCTGCCGTACGTGCGGCAGATCGCCGGCCGCGGCCTGGCCGCCGCGATCGCCGCGCGGCCCGAGCTGGCCGGCGGCGTCAACTGCCACGCCGGCGCGCTGACCTGCGGTCCCGTGGGCGAGGCCTTCGGCATCGAGGTCGCGCCGCTCGCGCTCTAGGCGGGCCGAGCGCACCCGGTAGTAACTAGCGCGGGTCGCCGTGGGTACAATGACCTACGAGAGGCACTGTGCGCCGGGTCTTCGACGACTACAAACGGATCGCGCCGCTGCGGATCGGCTGCCAGACGATGGTCGCCTGGTGGCTGCTGGCCGTCTGCGCCGCCCTCGGCTGGCAGCTGTTGGGCCCCCTCGGGCCGATCCTCGCGCTGGTCCTCTGGATCGCCTGGGTCCGCGACCGCGCCGTGCTCATCGGCAACCGCGACCTGCGCCGCGAGGTCGCGGCCAAGCTGACCGGCCTGGGCCACCTGGTCGAGACCGGCCACGACGAGTTCGTCGGCTTGGCCTACCCTTGCTTCTTCGAGCACAGCCGCCGCCTGGTCGAGACCGACGACGACGTCGGCTTCCTCTCGATCGACCCGCAAGGCCTGGTCTTCGTCGGCGACGGCGACGAGTTCGCCATCCCCGCGGCCGACATCACCGACGTATACGTCACCCGCGACAGCGCCAGCGCCGGCCTCTCGGCGCGCATCTACGTCGAGATCGCCTCGGGCGAGCCGCAAGAAACCGTCGTCTTTGACAGCCGCGGCCACGACAGCCACCTCGCCTGCAACCGCGCCAACCACACCATCGCCCAACGTATCCGCGCGATCATGGCCCCCCACCAACACACTATCCGCCTCCGCGCCGCGCTCGGCGACCGCGAGGCGGAGGAGCGAGTGTCGGTGGGCGGGTTGGAGAGTTAGGGCGCCCAGTCGCCGGCCTGCATCGTGAAGTTGGTGAACTTGCTGTACGTGCCGGACTGGATCATCGGCTCGAGGTCGCTCCAGCGCACCGCCTTGACGTGCCCGTCGACGTAGGCCACGTTGGAGGTACCCAGATGGCGGTCGCCGCGCCGGTTGTCGCCCGCGGGCAGGTTGCGGCCCAGACCGACGTCGTTACCGCCGCCGAGCGCCCCACCGCCCCAGAAGCGCATCGGGCTATCAGCGCCATCAACCATCGGGCAGACACTCCAACTATCGATCACCAGGTAAACCGAGGCCGGCTCGGGCACGCGGTCCAAGCCGATCGTGTTCCACGGCGCGCGCTTCTTGCACAGGCCCTCGTAGTTGAACCCGTAGTGGCCCCAGATCTCGCGGATCGGCTGACCGCCGGAGGTGTTCACGTAGCGCGGGGCGTTGCGGTAGTTGCTGTTGCCGCTGGGGCAGAGGAAGACGTCGCTGGCCTTGACGTAGGGCTGCCAGAGCGAACCCCAGTAGTACGCCTCGGCGTAGCCACGCACGGGCACCGGCTCGCCCAGGACGTTGACGTCGATACTCGAGACCGACGAAGCCGGTCGGGTCAGCAGGCCGTCGTAGTCGGTGGCGTAGAGCAGCGCGGCGGTGACAATCTGCTTCAGGTTGCTCTGGCAGGAGGCGGCGCGCGCCTTCTCCCGTGCTTTGGCGAAGACGGGGAAGAGGATGGCCGCGAGGATCGCGATGATCGCGATCACGACCAGCAGTTCGATCAGGGTGAACGCCGCGCGACGGCGGTGCGGTTGGCGAGACATGAGGACCTCCTCAGATTGGTTAGGGCGCGGGGGCTAGGGCGCGAGGCCGGCCTTGAGGCTCTCGCGCATCTCGGTCGCGAGCATCTCCTCGTGGCTGCCCGGCTGGGGCTTGAAGCGGTGGTTCTCCGCGGGGTCGAACTCGCCGGTGATCTGCTCTTGGACCACCGGCTGCTCGACGGCGACCGGCGCTCGCTGGCTGGCCGCGCGCAACACACGCGGCACGGCGGCCAGCAACACCGCCAGCAGCAGGGCTCCCGCGGCCCAGCTGGCAATCGCCCACGGGCTAAGCTTGCGCCGCATCAACGGGGTTGGACGCTTGGCGCGTTGGTAGTTCATGCGGGCGCTCCCTAGTCCATGTCCCAGTAGCTGGTCAGCGCGGGGTTGGCCGGGTTCGGGTTGCGCCCGCCGCTCGCGACAATCGTCGCGCTGGTCAAGTTGGCATTGCGGCTGTCATCGAGGATGACCTCCGGCCGCTTGAGCGAGACGTGCCCGTCGAGCCACGCGATGTTGACCATCTCGTTGTGCCGGTTCGGCGGATACCAGAAGCGCGCCCAGTTGTTGCCCGGGCCGCCCTGACCGCCGGCGCAGTAGTAGCCGCTGCTGACGCCGTTGGTGTCGACTAGGAAGATCGTCTCGGCCGGCTGCTCGACCGAATCGATTGGCAGCGGCGCCGAGAAGTTGGCGAAGTAGACCCAGTTCAGCGCATAGCCGCCCGATCGCCCGTAGGTTGGGGAGGGCTTGTCGGTCGGACTGCTGGGGCAGACGTAGACCGCGCCGCTCTTGACGTACGGGTAGAGATGGTCGGTCCAATCCGCGCGCGCGCCTTGCCGCTCGGGCATCACCGCGGGCGAGCTACCGGAAATAGCGCAACTCACGCTCAAGCCATCATAGTCATCGACATACATGCGCATGGCGTTGCCCAATTGCTTGAGATTGGAGGCGCAACTTGCAGTGCGCGCCTTCTCGCGCGCCTTGGCGAACACCGGGAACAGAATCGCGGCCAGAATGGCAATGATCGCGATCACGACCAACAACTCAATCAGCGTGAAGGCTGAGCGGCGCCGTCGAATGGATGTACTCATCTCTCCTCCTCTCGGATCGCCCCCAGTCTCCCCGCAGAGCGTGAAGATTTGCGTTGGCCTCAGTCAATCTTTGGTGAGGATTTCCTAGCGCAAAACTAGCGATGCGCCAACGCACTGCTCACACTGTGCCGATAATCCTTGGTGGCGCGCGCGGGCTATGGGTGTTATGCTGGCCGACCAAGCGGGCGCTGGAGATTTGGTGATGGGTATGGGAAGCTGGCTCAGTCGCACAGGGTGGCTTTGCGCGTTGCTGCTGGCCGGGGCGGCGGCCGGGGCGCAGACGGGGGATCCGCAGTCGACCTGGGATGTGGGGCGGCAGGCGGACGGCAGCGTGATGGTGCCGACCAACCAGTGGCTGCGGCCGGCGGGCGCGCAGATCGAGTTTGCCGGTCGGCCCACGGGCCTGGCGCTGCTGCCCGCGGGCGGGCCGCTGGTCGTCGTCGACCGCAGCATGCTGCGCACGATCGATGTCGACAGCGCCGAGATCCTGGCCAGCGCGGGCAGCAACGGCGGGCACACGGTGAACGGTGTGGTGGTCGCCGCGGACGGGCGGACGGTCTACACCTCGACCGTCAACCACCTGGTACAGATCTTTAACGTCGGCGACGACGGCGCGATCACCAGCGGCGGCGACCCGATCACCCTGCCGGGCACCAACCCCTACCCGACCGGCCTGGCCCTCGACGCCGCCGAGCAGACGCTCTTTGTCGCCGCCAGCCGGCAGAACTCCGTGCTCGCCTTCGACCTGGCCGACCGCGAGGCCGAGCCGCGCCGCGTCTACGTCGGCGCGGCGCCCTACGACCTGCTGCGGCTGGGCGACCGGCTGTACGTCAGCAACTGGGGCGGTCGCCTGCCCGTCGAAGGCGACCGCACGGCGTCGAGTTCGGGCACGCCGGTGCAAGTCGACGAGCGGACGATCGGCTCCGACGGCTCGGTCAGTGTGATCGACCTGACCACCTTCACCCAGACCGCGGCGATTCCCGTCGGCCTGCTTCCCTGCGGCCTGGCCGCCAGCGCAGACGGCGCGCGGGTGTATGTCGCCTGCGCCAATAGCGACGTGGTCAGCGTAATCGACACCGCCCGCGACGCGGTCATCGGCGAGATCACCGTGCGCACCGGCGCCGACCAGCTGTTCGGCTCGGGCGTCAACGCGCTGACCCTCAGCCCCGACGGCGGGACGCTGTACGCGGCCTGCGGCGCGCTCAACGCGGTCGCGGTGATCCGCCTGCATGACGCGTCCGGCACGGTCCTCGGCTGGCTGCCGACCGGCTGGTACCCCGGCGCGCTGGCGCTCAGCGCGGACGGCGGGCGGCTGTTCGTGGCCAACACGAAGGGCGTCGGCTCGCTGGCCCGCGAGAGCCAGCACAACTCGCACCACCACCAGGGCTCGGTCTCGCTGATCGACCTGCCGCCGGCCGACCAGCCCGCCGCGCTCGAGGCGCACACGCAGACGGTCCTGGCCAACAACCGCTCGCTGGTCGCCGCGACGGCCATCGCCCCGCCGCGCCCGGGCATCGCGCCGGCGCCGCTGCCCGAGCGCCACGGCGAGCCGTCGCTGGTCAAGCACGTGGTCTACATCATTCTCGAGAACCGGACCTACGACCAGGTCTTCGGCGACATGCCCGAGGGTCGCGGCGACCCGTCGCTGGTGCTCTTTGGCGAGGAGGTCACCCCCAACCGCCACGCCCTGGCCCGCCAGTTCCACCTGCTCGACAACTTCTACTGCTCCGGCGTGCTCTCCGCCGACGGCCACCAGTGGGCGACCCAGGGCTACGTCACGCCGTACCTCGAGAAGTCGTTCGGCGGCTTCGTCCGCAGCTACCCCTACGAGGGCAGCGACGCGTTGGCCTACTCGGCCGGCGGGTTCATCTGGGACAAC
>DHNJ01000110.1:6635-7140 GCA_002409445.1 Armatimonadetes bacterium UBA5419
GGGTTCATCTGGGACAACGTCCTCGACCACGGCCTGACCTTCCGCAGCTACGGCGAGATGGTCCAGGCGCGGATCCGCTCGAAGGTCGAGGGCCTGGCGCCGAACTTCACCAACATCTACGCCGACTTCGCCGACGACGGGATTGTCCAGAACTTCGAGATCGGCTCGACCGCGCTGATCGCGCGGGTCCAGGAGAACCTCTGCCCGACGACCTGCGGCTTCCCCAGCACGGTGCCCGATGTCTACCGCGCCGACCAGTTCATCCGCGAGCTGGCCGAGTTCGAGGCCAACGGTGGCTTCCCGAACCTGAGCATCCTGCTGCTACCCAACGATCACACCAATGGCACCAGCCCCGCCTACCCCAAGCCCGCGAGCCAGGTGGCCGACAACGACCTCGCGCTCGGGCAGATCATCGAGGCGGTGACCAAGAGCCGCTTCTGGCCCGAGACGGCGATCTTCGTCGCCCAGGACGACCCGCAGGCCGGCACCGACCACATCGACGGCC
>DHNJ01000110.1:7289-12194 GCA_002409445.1 Armatimonadetes bacterium UBA5419
CGGCCACCGCTCGCCCGCCTTCTGCATCTCGCCCTGGACCCCGCGCGGCGTCGTCGACAGCACCAACTACACCCAGGTCGGCATGGTCAAGACGATCGAACTGCTGCTCGGCCTCCCGCCGATGAACCAGCTCGACGCCCTGGCCGAGCCGATGCGCACCTGCTTCAGCGGCCCGCTGGACCTAACCCCCTACACCGCCGTGCCCAACCGCATCCCGCTGGACGACATGAACCCACCGCTCGAGGCGCTCTCTGGCCGCGCGCTGTACTTCGCCAAACTGAGCCAGCAGCTCGACTTCAGCGAAGTCGACAAAGCCGACGAAGACAGCCTCAACCGCATCCTCTGGTACACCCAACGCGGCGACGACCCGTACCCGGACTGGACGGTGACGCGGGACCGGGAGCGGTATGGGTTGCGGTAGGGGTTAGCGGGGGTCGTAGGGGATAGCGCTGCGATCGACTTTGACCTTTTCTGTCAACTCGTAGATCTCAAGCAGGCGCGCAACACCTTGCACAACATGGTGACGGAGAAACCGCTCGTCCTCCCGTGATGCGGACACCTCGTCCTGGTGAGGCACGGCCTCTTCGTCGTCAAACGACATCAACTGCCACGACGGGCCCAGGACAATCTGGTATATCGAGAGGTGTTCATTATCCAGATCCAGTTGTACCAGGTCTAGATAGGGGACTAGCCGGCGACCGGCGGTTCTGATGCAAACGGGACCATCATCAGGCTTGTGACTATCAACAAACTTTATTGCTCGAAATTCGCGCTCGGGGGAAAACCCATGGTGCTTGATGAATGAGGCTACGGCGAGAAGGTACCTCTGTAGGTCGCGGTAATCCCAGCTATCCTCGACCATGGCGAGGGCATTCTCGATGAGCTCGCGTTGCATATCGGGGTCGTAGACCACCCAGCCGACTACGTCCGCCACGGCCCGGAGCGACTTGACGTCGGTCACCACCGCACACCCAAAGCCGTCGTCACCGTAGCTGCGCCATTGGCTCAGGTCATCACGCTCGGCACTGAAGCTGACCTGGAAGACATCTGTCGGCAGTGTGCCGGGCCGATCGAGTAGATCGCTGGCGTATGTCAAAACGGTCTTAGCGCGGTTACGCTCGTCGGCCTTTAGTTCTGAGGCACCAAGCCTCTGCTGGGCCGCCTTGCGGAATAGGTCCAGACCAATCGTTCCTTCCGTGCGATCGTTCAGGAACTGCACCGGTGTGGCCCAGAGCGACCGCCAACAAGCGGCTGGACCATCGTTCTTTCCGGGCTTCTGCTCGCTTCCCAGCAACTTGCCGAGTGTGTCAAGCGACGTGTAATGCGCTACCAGAGCCTGGTCGTCGCCACTGAAAAGCTGCCCCAGGCACTTGAGGTACGGCGCGGCAGCTGCTTCACTCATCCTGCGAACCGTTGCCCGTCACCTCATCAGGACTGCACGGGAGCAGAATACCGATATTGAGCCCGTGCCGGCCGTAGTAGCGGTACACACGCTCTCTGACCAGTCTGATACGATCCTCGATCGGCATGCCAGTGAATTCACTGCTCACGATCTCACCAACGAGTCGGCCCGGCGCGGCATCGCGTTTCACGAACCGACCGTCGGCAAATTGCTCCCTGATGTGCTGCCTCAGCTCCTCCTCTTGGAGTGGGCGCCGAAGCCACGGGCGGTCGGCCTGCTTCGGCGGTGTCGTGGTCTTCGGCATCGCGGACTCCTTTGCCATTCAGTATACCCTCAACCGCCCCGCCCCGCACCCCGCCCCGGAACGTCCCCGCCCGGAACGGGCCAGCCCGGCACGGGCCAGCCCGGGACCGCGGACACTCTTGTCCGCAGCGAAGCGGGCCCCCCTGAGCCATGTTGCCCCCAACCCGCCCCGCCAGCACAAACCACAACCCGCCCTAACCGTATCTGCATACTCGCAAGGGATAACACCGTTCGTGTCGAACCACCCGACGGGAGACTGGTATGCGTAACGCCTGGCGCTTCGCCGCCGTCCTGCTGTGCCTAACTAGCGGCCTCTGGGCCCAGATCGCCGGACCGGTGCAAACCGATCAGAGCGAGCCGCGGCTCTTGCCCCAGGCGCGCAGCACGTACACACCCCCGCCGCCCAACCCGCGGGCCAACTGGCTCGTTGGGCGGCAGGCCGATGGGACGGTGATGGTGCCGACGAGCCAGATGCTGCGGCCGGTGGGGCGGCAGGTCGAGTTCAACGGCCGGCCGACCGACGCCACGCTGCTCGCCGGTGACCGGCTGCTGGCCGTGGCCAACCAGTCCAACGTGCTGATCATCGACACGCAGACGGGCGAGGTCGTCGCGACCCAGGGCACGCCGGGCGGCCACAGCGTCCACGGCATCGTCGCCACGGCCGACGGGCGCACCGTCTTCACGACCAACACGTCGCACACCGTCGGCGTCTGGCAACTCGACGCCGCCGGCGCGATCACCGCCGGCGAGCCGCTGGCCGTGCCGGGCGACGGCCCTGGGCCCGCGGGCCTGGCGCTCTCGGCCGATGAGCAGACGCTGTACGTCGCGACGACCCGCGCCAACCGCGTCTGGGCGCTGCCGGTCGCCGGTGGCGAGGGCACCTCGGTCGAGGTCGGCGCCGTGCCGTACGCCTTGCAGCGCGTGGGCGACAAGCTCTACGTCAGCAACTGGGGCGGCCGCCACGCGACCGAGGACGACGCGCGCACCGCCTCGACCTCCGGCACCAGCATCGTCGTCGACGAGCGCCACCTACCGAACAACGGCACCGTGACCGTCGTCGACCTGCCCACCCTGAGCGTGACCAGCGAGATCCGCGTCGGCCTGCTGCCCTCGGGTCTGGCGGTCAATGCCGATGGCAGCCGCCTGTATGTGGCGAATGCCAACAGCGACAGCATCAGCATCATCGACACCGCCCGCGACCGTGTGGTCGGCACGATCGAGGTCAAGCCGGAGGCCACGCTGCCGTTCGGCTCCGGCCTGAACGACGTCGCGGTCAGCCCCGACGGCACCATGCTGTACGCCGCCTGCGGCGCCAACAACGCGGTCGCCGCCGTGCGCCTGCGCGGCGACCGGGGCCAGGTCCTGGGCTGGGCGCCGGTCGGCTGGTATCCCGGCGGGCTGGCCCTCAGCGCCGATGGGCAGCAGCTGGCGGTGATCAACACCAAGGGCGTCGGCACGCTCTCGCGCGACGAGCGCCACACCAGCTACGACGCGCGCGGGAGCGTCTCGCTGCTCGATCTGGCCGCCGCCGACTGGCCCGGCTGGACCGCGCGGACGCTCGAGAACAACCGCGCCGCGATCGCCGCCGCCGGCGTCGAGCCGCCGCGCCGCAACATCGCCCCCGTGCCCCTGCCCGAGCGCCACGGCGAGCCCTCGCTGATCAAGCACGTGGTCTACATCATCCGCGAGAACAAGACCTACGACCAGGTCCTCGGCGACCTCGACTTTGGTCGCCGCGACCCGTCGCTGGTCATCTTTGGCGAGGAGTTCACGCCGAACACCCACAAGCTGGCTCGCGAGTTCCAGCTGCTGGACAACTTCTACTGCAACGGCGTGCTCTCCGCCGACGGCCACTCGTGGGTCACCCAGGGCTACGTCACCTCGTACATGGAGAAGTCGTTCGGCGGGTGGATCCGCAGCTATCCCGACGAGGGCCAGGACGTCCTCGCGTACTCGCCCGGCGGGTTCATCTGGGACAACGTCCTGGGCCACGGCCTGACCTTCCGCGCCTATGGCGAGCTGTGCAAGCCCGTCGTGCGCTCGAAGGTCGAGGGCAAGGCCGCGAGCTGGACCAACATCTACCAGGACTTCATCGATGACGGCGTCGTCCAGGACTTCGAGCTGAGCGCGGTGGTCGACATCCCGCGTCTGCGCGACAACCTCTGCCCGACCGTCCCCGGTTTCGCCTGGGAGGTGCCCGACGTCTACCGCGCCAGCGAGTTCATCCGCGAGATGCGCGAGGCCGAGGCCACGGGCGACTGGCCCAACCTGCTGATGATCCTCCTGCCCGAGGACCATACCGTCGGCACCTCACCGGGCTTCCCGACGCCCGGCGCGATGGTCGCGGACAACGACCTGGCCGTGGGCCGCATCGTCGAGGCGGTGACGAACAGCAAGTTCTGGCCGGAGACAGCGATCTTCATCGCCCAGGACGACCCGCAGTCCGGCGCCGACCACGTCGACGGGCACCGCTCGCCGGCCCACGTCATCTCGCCCTACACCCCGCGCGGCGGCGTGAACAGCACGCTGTACAGCCAGACGGGCCTGATGAAGACCATCGAGCTGCTGCTCGGGCTGCCGCCGATGAACCAGCTGGACCTGCTCGCCGAGCCGATGCGCGCCTGCTTCGAGGGGCCGCTCGACTTGACGCCGTTCACCTCGGTGCCCAACAACATCCCGCTGGACACGATGAACCCGCCGCGGTCTGCGCTCTCGGGCCGCGCGCTGTACTTCGCCGAGCTGAGCGAGAGCCTCGACTGGTCGGACGGCGACCTGGCCGACAACGACGCGCTGAACCGGATCATCTGGCACGCGCAGCGCGGCGACGACCCGTACCCGCAGTGGCTGGTCGACCGCGACCGGCTGCGCTACGGCCTGCGCTAGACAACCGCCGCGCGGTACCAGCCGTCGCGGCACTCGACGCGGATCGGCGCGCCGAACGTTTGGCTCATGCGCGGCGCGGTGAGCGCCTCGGCTTTCGGCCCATCGAAGTCGAGGCGCCCGCCGCGCAGCAGGGCCACGCGTCCGATCGCCGGCAGGATCTCCGCGACTTGGTGGGTGACCAGCAGGATCGTCGTCGTGCCCGCCAGGCTGACCAGCTGATCGAGGAACGCCCGCCGCGCGACCAGGTCGAGGCCCGTCGTCGGCTCGTCGAGCAGCAGCAGCGGCGGCTGGTGGACCAGCGCGCGGGCGATCAGCAC
>DHNJ01000110.1:12290-12575 GCA_002409445.1 Armatimonadetes bacterium UBA5419
GCGCGGGCGATCAGCACCCGCCGCAGCTGGCCCGTGCTCATCGCGTCGGTCCGCCGCGCGGCCAGGTCGGCCACGCCGAGCCGCTCGAGCGCGGCCCGCGCCGCGGCCTCTTGCTCGGCGCTGACCTGCCGCCGCCAGATGCCCCGCGCGGCGAAGAAGCCCGAGAGCACCGCCTCGAGCGCCGTGCAGCGCTCGGCGATGAAGCCGCGGTCGTCGTCGGGGCTGATGATGCCCATCTGCCGCCGCAGCTCGAAGACATCGCCCAGCTCGCGGCCCAGCAGGCGC
>DHNJ01000110.1:12802-22734 GCA_002409445.1 Armatimonadetes bacterium UBA5419
TCTTACCCGAGCCGTTCGGCCCAAGCAGCGCGACATGCTCGCCGGAGCGGACGACGAAGCTGAGGTTGTCGAGGGCCAGCGTGCCCCCCGCCGCCAGGGCGCCGCCGCGCATCACACTGGCGCCGTCGATCTCGAGTAACGGTTGCGACATGCCGCCCATGATACCGCGCCGCCCCGGCCGCGGGGGCAGGAGCGCGCCGCGCGGGGGCAGGAGCGCGCGGCCCGGCGGCGAAAGCGTGGGCCAGGAGCGACGCTATGGTGCGGGTCGAGGGACAGCAGATTATCGTCGAGACGAAGACCTGTCGGGCGGTGTTTGACCGCGGCTGGCTGGTCGAGCTGCGCGCGCGGGCCGCGGGCGCGCCCAGTTGGGTCGCCGAGGTCGACGCAAGCGCCGGCTCGGCGCTGACCTTGGTCTACGCCAACCAGCCCGAGGTCGCCGTGCTGAGCGCGCTCGGCTCGAGCCTCTCGGCCCACGCGCTGTCGGATTCGTGCGCCCAGTACCGCTTCAACGGCTGGGACGCGGACGGCGTGCTGACCATCTCCGAGTGCCCCGAGACCGGCGACGTGCTCGTCGAGCCCGCGGCCTACTCCTCGCGCACCGGCGCGCTGGCCGTGCGCTGGCGGCTGGGCGGCTTCGTCGACGGCCTGCAGCTGGTCGCGCCGTTCTTCCAGGGCACCAAACTGCCCGTCGGCGACCCGCTGATCCAGCGCCGCTGGGCCTGGCCGCAGCATTGGGAGGCCGGCCTGGCCATCCTCGAGGCGCCCGCGGGCGGCGGCTGCTGGGTCCATTGCCGCGACACCGCCTATCGGCCCAAGGCACTGACCGTCGACGCCGCCGGCCTCGGCTTCGAGACCGAGGCGCCCGGCCCGCTGCACACCAGCCGCGGCTCGGGCGGCCTGGTCTGGCGGGTCAACGTCTACGAGGGCGACTGGCGCGTGCCCGCCGCGACCTATCGCGACTGGTGGTGGGCGGCCTACGGGCTGGACGAGCAGGCCGCGCGGCGCCCCGCCTGGCACGAGGACATCGCCCTCGCGCTGAGCTGGTACCCGGGCAACCTGGCGCTGCTGGAGGCGCTGGCCGAGCGCGTCGACATGCGCCGCGTGCTGATCCACTTCCACGAGTGGCGCACCGACCGCTACGACGAGAACTACCCGACCTACACGCCGACCGAGCACGCGCGCGAGGTCATCGCCCGCGCCAACGAGCTGGGCGCGCACATCCTGCCGCACGCCAACAGTGTCGACATGGACCCGACCCACCCGGCCTACGCCTACCTGCGCGACTTCGAGTACCGCGAGGTCGGCAACCTGCGGCGGCTGGGCTGGGCCTGGGACCAGGAGGCCAACACCTCGCTCGGCCCGCCGAACAGCAACCGCGCGCTCGACAGCAACCGCCGGCGCAAGGTGATGGTCAAGATCCACCCCGGCCTGGCCATGTGGCGCAGCATCCTCTGCGAGGAGATCCAGAGCGCCCTGGCCGCCGCGCCGAACGAGGCGATCTTCATCGACGTGACCCTGTGCAGCCACAACCTCGACCAGTACTTCGTCGAGAACACCAGCGCGCCCGAGGGCATGAACCGGCTGATCCGCCAGCTCCAGGGCGTCAATGGCGGGCTGGTCGTCGCTGGCGAGGGGCTGAACGAGATCACCTCGCAGGGCCTCTCGTTCTGCCAGGCGCACCTGTTCCACTCGTGGCAGGCGACCGCCGACGGGCTCGGCCGCGTGGGCGGCGCCGCGCTGGGCGACTTCATCTACGGCCGGCTCTGCCGCGCGTTTGGCTACTCGAACCTGACCGGCGACAACGAGGCCTCCGAGCTGCGGATGAAGGTCCACGAGCAGCTCGGCGCGATCCCCACGATCACCGTCGGCCGGCCCGAGCAGATCACCAACCCGACGCCGGCCGTCGCCCGCGCGCTCGACGCGGCCAAGGGGTAGGCCGATGCTGCCGCTAGTCCTCGCCGGCCTGCTGCTCGCCGCCGCCCCGGTCGACTCGACCGTGGTGCTCAACCTCGAGCCCTCGCCCGAGTTCCCGCGCCATTCGGAAGGCGCCTTCGCCACGTTGGCCGACGGGCGGATCCTCTTCGTCTACACCCGCTTCACCGGCGGTGCGGAGGACCACTCGTCGGCCGACCTGGTCGGCATGGAATCGGCCGACGGCGGCCAGACCTGGGGCCCACCGCGCGTGGTCGTGGCCAACGAGGGCCGCTCGAACGTGATGAGCGTCAGCCTGCTGCGGTTGGCCGGCTCCGGCCGGCTGGCGCTCTTCTACCTGCTCAAGAACAGCTTCCAGGACTGCCAACCGTACCTGCGCTACAGCAGCGACGAGGGCGCGACCTGGAGTGAGCCACGCCGCTGCGGCCGCGCGCCGGGTTACTTCGTGCTGAACAACGACCGCGTTATCCAGCTGCGCTCGGGCCGCCTGGTCATGCCCCTCGGCTACCACCGCAGCCGCGGCGAGGAGCCCGACTCGTGGACCAGCTTCGACGGCCGGGCGATCGCGCTGTGGCTGCTGAGCGATGACGAGGGCGCGAGCTGGCGCGAGGCGCGGACCTGGTGGGCGCTGCCCGTGGTCACCGGCACGGGCATGCAGGAGCCCGGCGTCGTCGAGCTGGACGACGGCAGCCTGCTCACCGTCGCCCGCACCGACCAGGGCCGCCAGTGGGAGTGCCGCTCGACCGACGGCGGCGAGACCTGGACCGCCCCGGTCGCCGGTCCTCTCCAATCGCCGGTCGCCCCCGCCACCCTGAAGACCTTCCCCGGCACCGCGACCCTGCTCGCCGTCTACTGCGACCACTCGGGCGCCTTCCCCTTCCCCGCGGGCAAACGCACCCCCCTCGTCGCCGCCCTCAGCGACGACCGCGGCACCACCTGGCACTCCGCCCGCGCGATCGAAACCGATCCCGACGGCTGGTACTGCTACACGGCGATGCACTTCGTCGGCGAGCACGTCCTGCTGGCCTACTGCGCCGGCGACAGCCAAGTCGGCGGCCTCAACCGCCTCCGCATCCGGCGGGTGGGGCTGGGGTGGTTGTATGGGGCGGGGGACTGACGGAGGAGAGTAATGGACCCGCGCGTGCTGCTGACAATGACCCTCGCCCTGACGATCGTCGGCGCGCCGCCGGCCGCCGGGCGCGTGCGCTGGCAGCATCTGTCGACAGCCAACGGTGACCTGCCGCTGCCCGGCGCCTCGCCCCAGCAGACCGCCTGCATCATCGCCGACCTCGACGGCGCCGGCCGCCCGGGCATCGTCCTCGGCTTCCGCCACACCGCACCCGCCCTGGTCTGGTACCGGCCGACGGACGCGGGCTACGAGCGCTATGTGATCGAGCCGGAGCTGCTGACCCTCGAGGCCGGCGGCACCTGGGCCGATATCGATGGCGACGGCTGGCCCGACCTGGTCGTCGGTGGCGACTACCAGTCCAACAGCGTCTGGTGGTGGCGCAACCCCGGCCCCGGCTGGGCGCCCGACGCGCGCTGGGAGCGCTACACGCTCAAGGCCAGCGGCGCGCCGATGCACCACGACCAGGTCTTCGCCGACTTCCTAGGCCGCGGCCGCCCGCAGCTCGCTTACTGGAACCAGCGCGCCCAGACCATCTTTCTCGCGCCGATCCCCGACGACCCGACCGCGCTGACCGAGTGGCCGGCCGAGGCCATCTACACCGGCCCCGGCGGCGCGCCGGCCGGGGCCTACGCCGAAGGCATGAGCGCGGCCGACATCGACGGCGACGGCCGGCCCGAGCTGCTTGCGGGCAACCTGCTGATCCGTTGGCAGCCCGCGGCGGGCTGGTCGGCGACGCCGATCGGCGAGCTCGGCGGCCTGATCTACGCCGGCCGGCTGATCACCGGCAGCCGCTACCCCCAGATCGTCATCGCCCCCGGCGACAACGTCGGCCCCGTGCGCTGGTACGCCTGCGCCGACGATGACGACCCGTTCCGCCCCGGCGCCTGGCAGCCCCACGACCTCGTCGGCCGCGACCTGATCCACCCCCACTCGCTCCAACTCGGCGACATCGACGGCGACGGCCACCTCGACATCTTCGTCGCCGAAATGGCCAAATGGAGCGAAAACCAGCCCGACCCCAACCACCCCACCGCCGAAGCCCTCATCTTCTACGGCCACGGCGACGGCACCTTCGAGCCAACCGTCTTCCAACGCGGCCTCGGCTTCCACGAAGCCCGCCTCGCCGACCTCGACGCCAGCGGCCGCCTCAGCATCATCAACAAACCCTACAACTGGTCCACCCCACGCCTGGACATCTGGCTGAACCTGGGACCGGACGGCGAGTGAGTGGGCCGGGCTAACGCAGCGCGGATGCTGATTCAGTTACCATCACCAGTGACACGACGCTGTGGGGTGAGCGATGGCTCTAGCTTGGTCTGATTTGCGGCCGTTCAACGGCTCGCAGCACGACGCCTTCGAGGAGCTCTGCGTGCAACTCGCGCGAGCCGAATGCCGTGGCACGGAGCTGGTTCGGAAGGGTACGCCCGATGCCGGTGTGGAATGCTACACGGTCCTTGCGGACGGCTCCGAATGGGGCTGGCAAGCGAAGTACTTTCTAACGGCCATGGGCGCCAAGCAATGGCAGCAGATCGGCTGTTCGGTAAGTGCGGCTCTCCAGGCACACCCGAAGCTCGTGCGGTACTACGTCTGCGTACCACGAGATCGTGCCGATGGACGCCGGTCAGGCCGGAAATCGGAGATGGACCGCTGGAATACACACGTCAGTGAGTGGCAACGTGAGGCGGCAGCGCGCGGCATGTCCGTGGAGTTCGTATTCTGGGGCAGTTCCGAGCTGCTAGAGCTACTCCAACAACCGCGACACGCCGGTCGGCGGTTGTACTGGTTTGGTACCGCGGCGTTCGATGCGCCGTGGTTCGAGGCTTCGATCGCGACCGCTCGGGCGGTGGCGGGACCAAGGTATACCCCTGAGTTGCACGTGGAACTACCGCTGGCCCAGGACTTCGAGGCATTCGGCCGCACAACCGCCTTCCGTCGAGTCTGCCGCGAGCACTCGCGCAGCCTCCGGCGGTCACTAGCGCCGCTGCGCTCGGTGCTCGACGACAACGACAGCGAACCCTGGTCGGAGGCGCTTATCCAGGCGTTGACCTCAGCTGATGGCGCCGCCGATGTGCTGCGCCAGATCGGTCAAGCGGCCGATGATGGGACGAGGCTCGACGACCTGCTCAAGCGCGCCGAGGAGCTGGGCAAGGCCTGCAAGCTAGTCTCTGAGGCTATGCCTAGCAACACCGAGGATTCAAGTTCGGCGGTTGGACACGACAAGTCGCAGGCCGTGAACCTGCGAGACCTCCTCCACGACCTGAGGACCACAAGAGACGCCCTGTGGCCGTGGCTGTACCGGGCATCTGGCGACCTACTCTTGTTGACGGGAGAGGCGGGCACCGGCAAGACCCACCTGCTCTGTGATGTGGCCAGGGCTCGAGCCGCGGCCGGGTTGCCGACGATCCTGTTGATGGGACAGCGGTTCACCTCGACCGACGAGCCGTGGTCACAGGCGCTCGCTCAGCTCGACCTGCGCCAGCATTCCGTGGAGGAGGTGATCGGTGCCCTCGAAGCTGCCGCGCAGGCCGCCCGGTGCCGAGCACTGGTCATGATCGATGCGTTGAACGAAGGCCTAGGGCGTGAGATCTGGCGCTCCCATCTGGCGGCTTTTCTGCGGCCACTGCGGGAATCGCCATGGATCGGCGTCGTGCTCTCGGTGCGCACGGGCTTCGAACGCGTGGTGCTCCCGGAGACGGAGCACGACGCGGCGATTCGGCTAGAGCACGATGGGTTCGGTAGCCAGACGTACGACGCAGTGCGGAGCTTTTTCGCGTTCTACGGCTTGGAGCTGGCGTCCGCTCCTCCGCTGCATCAGGAGTTCAGTAACCCGCTGCTGCTCAAGATGCTCTGCAGCGGGCTCAAGGCCCGCGGCGTACAACGAGTTCCGCGTGGCAGTCAAGGAGCTTCTCGGATCTTCGAGGCGCATCTAGAGGCGGTTGGCCAGAAGATAGCCCGGCAGCTTGGGCTCGATGCCAAGGACCAGCCGGTCCGCCGAGCCTTGGACGCAGTCGCCGAGCGCTTGGCGAACGGTAGCCCTGAAAGGCTTCAACGCGACGACGCCAAACAGGTGGTGGACACGGTGTGGCCGGGAGCCAACTACGCAACATCCCTGTATGCCGCGCTGGTCGCCGAAGGTCTTCTGCTGGAACTGCCAGCCGCAGATGGCGAGCACGTCGTCTTCGGCTACGAACGCCTCGGTGACCACCTGGTGGCGCAGCACATCGTGGCGCAGGCGATAGCCGCGCGGGACAACGCGGACGGCGCTGGCGGTCCATCGGCGGGCCAGCCTTCAGAGGCTGATCTGCAGGCCTACCGACCATCGTTCGAGTTCCTCGCCAGTGACGCCAACCCAGTTTCGCCCAGCTTGCTCGAAGCGCTCTGCAACGTCGTGCCCGAGCGGCTAGGTGTCGAGTTGACGGAACTCCTGCCAGCCGTTGTCAAGCGCTATGGCTACGGCCACGCCCTACGGCAGAGCCTGGTATGGCGTGAACCCGCTGCGATCGGCGACCCTGAGCGAGCGCTGGCGCTGCTAGACGAGGCGGACCAACAAGACTGTCAGTACGACGCGTCGTGGGAGATGGTGCTCAGCGTCGCGGCGCTACCCGACCATCCTCTCAACGCCAACTTCCTGCATCAGGTGCTCATGGCACAGTGCAGGCCTAACCGTGATGCGCAGTGGAGCATCATGCTGCACCGCCTATGGGCTCGAACGGACGCTTGGCCCATCAAGCGTCTGATCGAATGGGCTGACGCGGTGCAGCCAGGAGCGGACGTCGATGATGAGGTCATCGCGTTGTGCGCCACCGCGCTGGTCTGGATGTTCACCACCGCCAACCGCTTCCTTCGAGATCAGGCCTCGATGGCGGTGGCTAACATTCTGACGGGTCGGCTAGACGCCGCGGGCCGCGTGGTCGAGCGCTTCGCTGGCGTCGATGACCTCTACGTGTCCGAGCGCCTGTATGCCGCTGTCTATGGTGCGGTGCTGCGCACCCCAGATCCCCAGGCCGTTGGCCCCGTGGCCAAGATAGTCCATCGCCACGTCTTCGCGGAGCGCCCGCCGGTCCCGCACGTTTTGCTCCGCGACTATGCGCGGGGCGTGATCGAGAGGGCGGCTCACCTGGGGGTGTGGTCCGGACCCGACTTGGCTACGGTGCGACCACCCTACGGCAGCCCGCCGCCATGCTGGCCGTCCTCTGAGGAGGTCGCCGACCTGATCGGCCGGGCACCATCGGTGTCCTGGGATAGCCAAGATCCCGCCTGGTCACGACATCGCATTGTGTGCTCGGTTGCGGCGGATGATTTCGCCCACTACGTACTTGGGGATAACTTCAGTCAGAGGTCTGCGTTCTTTACGGAGCCAGGCGGCACGCCCCTACCGCTGGAGCGCATCAAGCAGTACATCATCAAGCGGGTCTTCGAGCTGGGCTGGAAGACGGAGCTGTTCGGCGCGTTCGACCGCCACGACATCGGGTACCACGGCCGCGAAGCCGCCAAGGCCGAGCGCATAGGGAAGAAGTACCAGTGGTTGGCCTACCACGAGGTGTTGGCGCTCCTCGCGGACAACTACCCATACCAGCAGGAGTACCAGGATGTTGACCGCGAGTATGGTGGTCCCTGGCAACTGAATGTGCGCGACATCGACCCGTCGTCTCCGCCGCGCCGCCAGCATGCCGCGCCTACCCTGGCCACGACCGCGCCAGCCTGGTGGTGTCCACAACCACCCAATGCGCCAAACGGCACGGTCGCGGACGAAGAGTGGGTATCCAGCACGGCGGATCTGCCGGATCTGCCGAGACTCCTCAAGGTTCGCCGGCCGGCGGACGGCACGAGCTGGCTCAGTACACACCTATTCCAGCGAACCAAGATCGATGACGAGCCAGACTCCGCTGACCCTGGACCTTCTGAACGCGAGGTATGGTGTTGGTGCCATGCCCTCCTACTTGCGGCCGGCGACGTCCAAGACTTCATGGCTTGGGCCAAGACCGTCACGTTCTGGAATCGGTGGATGCCGGAGCCTGGCACCGTCGCTGAACTGATCGTAGGCGAGGTAGGCTGGGCGCCCGCCTGGCACCACTTGCTGCGCAATGATGGTGTTCGGCAGGGCTGGATACGGCCTGAGCGGGACTGTCCCGTGGACGTGCTACCAACCGCGCTGCTTCATGGCCGGCACATCTCCGACTTCGACTGCAGCGCGTCCGAGCCTCAGGAGTCGTACATCCCAACTCCCTGCGTCTGCGAGCTCCTGGGATGGCAATGGACCGGCAGCCCAGGACGGTTCGTCGACGGCGCGAACCAGCCGTGCGCCTACGATCCGTCGTTCGACGAGGTCGGTCCGAGCGCCCTTCTCCTGGCGGAAGCGCCGCTGCGATCAGCACTGGCGCGGGAAGGCCTGAGTCTGTGTTGGATCATGCTAGGCGAAAAGGCTGCGCATTGCCAGCTTGGGCCCGCACAGTTGGTGCGGACGAAGTTGACCGGAGCCGCGGAACTCGGTGAGCACGGAATCACCGGGTTCGTCAACCTCGATGTAGCGGGCGACGATGATGCTAGCCAACGAGAGCTCAAGCGCTTGAAGGACTATCCGTAGAGGTCGGCCGCGGTGCTGCAGCGCGAGCTGAGCCTCTAGGAGGCCCGCCTCATCTCCATCATCGAGACCGTGGCCACTACACCCCATCAACCCTTGGGCCGTAGGCTTGTTGGGCCAGGTGGGTACCGGCAGCGCAATGGCGAGTACCGCATGACCTGCGAAATGGACAGCGGCGCGTGGTCGTTAGCTGTCTTGGCCGCCGTCGGACCGCTTACCGCGCCGGTAGGCTGCCTCCATCGCCCCGGGACCCCGTGGTTGTACCGCCACCGCTTCGGCGGCTGGGGTGCGGCACATCGTTGCCTCGCTCATCCGTAATCGGCGACGGCCGCAGCCAGGGGCCGTCGGCTTGGCGGTAGCCCAATCCTGCTTCGGCCTCCGCTGCGCTGTGGCCGAGTCTAAGGTCGCGGGCTAGCAGCCCGCGCCACATGGGGGACTGGCGCGGCGCCGCACGGCGGGGCGGAGGTGTGCCGTGCAAGCACGTTTGCTGCGGACAGGAGTGTCCACGGTCCCAGTTAGACCGACGCCGGGCGGGGTCAGCGAAGGCGGCGGTGCGCCGGGGCGCTGCCGCCGGAGCGGCGGCGGTACAAAGTGGTGGGCCGGGGCACGACAGGTGGCATGGTGCCATGCCGCGCGCCGGGTCTTGCACAGCGGTCACCCCCGACGTACCTAGTTGCCACGGCGATCCTCAGACGAGTAGAGTCAGCCCCCTGGGCCGGCACCTCCCGATGGTCGGCGCGCTGCTCTTGCGGCTGTCCTGCGCCGCCGCAGCCAGCCGCGCCGATGGCCGCTGCGGTGCCGATGCTGGGAGGCAGTGATGAGGCGTGCGGACGGCCAGCGGGCGGCGGTCTATTGCCGCGTTGGCTCTGCCAGGCAGGCCGAGTACGGGCGGTCGCTCGAGGTCCAGCGGACCAGAGTCGAAGCGGCTCTGCGCGGCAGCGGGGCCGTGCCTGCCATGGTCTTCGTGGACATCGGCGTCCCGGGCTCGGTGCCTATCGCTAGCCGTCCGCAAGGTCAGCGCCTGTACGAGGCGGTTAGGTCGGGCGATGGCCCTTGGCCGCCAGGCCAGTCGAGACGTTCGCCCGCGGTCTGTTCCGACGCTGCCGTCGGCGATGGTCCCTGCTGGGCTGCCGCCCAGCGTTGTGGGCTCGTAAGCCCACAACCCGCCGGCTAGTGAGCCGGCGCTCCGCTTGAGGGCGCCGCCGCCCACGGGCGCGACACGGACTCCTCGTGCCCAGGACCAGCGGATTGTACCGCCGCCCAGGTCCCGCCCATGTGGCGTGGGCTGAT
>DHNJ01000110.1:23056-27385 GCA_002409445.1 Armatimonadetes bacterium UBA5419
GCCGAAGCGGCGGCGGTACAATCCGGCGCCACCGCCCTCAGCAGTACTTCCCCCACCCGCGGCGAACAGACTATCTGTCCGGAGGCCGACATGTGCCGACTGTTACTGCTGCTCGCGCTCGCCTGGCCCGTGCTCGCCCAGGACGGGCTCGACGAGTTGACCCGACCGTGGGCCGGCCGCAGCCGCCGCGCGTCGTCGACGGCGCAACTCGATGGGCGGCCGCGCGGCGATACGCAGGAGGCGTCGAACTGGGACAATATCAATGTCCAGCCGGGCGAGACGGCGGTCCTGATGGATGAGGCGGGGCCGGGGGTGATCACGCACATCTGGATGACGTTTCTCGGCCCCGAGCCCCAGGATTGGGCGCCTGAGGGGAGTGCGACGCATCAGGACTTGCTGCTGCGAATCTGGTGGGATGACCAGGCGCGGCCGGCGGTCGAGGCGCCGGTCGGCGACTTCTTCGCCAACGCCTTCGGCCGCCGCGACGAGGTCATCTCGCAGCCGGTGCTGGTCGAGGATGGCGATAGCTACAACTGCTTCTGGCGCATGCCCTTCCGCGACCGCGCGCGCGTCGAGGTCATCAATCAGGGCAGCCGGCCGACCCACCTGCTCTACTGGAACATCGACTGGCTCGAACTGCCCGACCTGCCGGCCGACACCCCCTACTTCCACGCCCAATACCGCCAGGAGTACCCGGTGACCCCCGGCGAGGACTACGTCGTGCTCGAGACGACCGGCCGCGGGCACTATGTCGGCACCGTGCTGGCCGTGCGCACGCGCAGCCCGGCCTGGTTTGGCGAGGGTGACGAGAAGGTCTGGATCGACGGCGAGGCCGAGCCGTCCATCTGGGGCACGGGCACCGAGGACTACTTCCTCTCCGCCTGGGGCCTCAAACGCACCTCGACGCCGTACTTCGGCGTGCCCTACTTCGACCAGTGGGGCATCGTCGGCGGGCACACGAGCGCCTACCGCTGGCAGATCCGCGACCCGTACGTCTTCCAGCAGAGCATCCGCGTCGCCTTCGAGCATTGGGGCTGGATCTCCGCCGACGAGAACCCGGCCGGCGAGACGCACTCGTGGAACGAGCGGCAGGACGACTACGCCAGCGTCGCCTTCTGGTACCAGACGGGCGAGTCGACCTTCGCCGCGCGCGCGCCCGACGGCCCCGCACGGCGCCTGCCCAGCCTCGAACGCCTGCTGGTCCCCGGCACCGTCGCGCTCGATCCCGCCGCCGACGGCACACCGCGGCACTCGCCCGGCAACGCCCTGAGCCAGACCCTCGGCGTCCACGAGGTGCCGCAGCTGCTGTTCATGCCCGCGGACGGCACCGAGGTCGGCGCCTGGGTCGAGATCCCGTTCGTCGTCGAGACGCGCGAGCCGCTGCGGCTGCTGCTGCGGCTGACGCACAGCTACGACTTCGGCCGCTGGCAGCCGTCGCTCGATGGCGTGCCGCTGGGCGGGCCGCTGGACCTCTACGCCGCCGAGATCGAAGGCCACGAGGCGCACCTGCTCGACTTCTGGCCCGAGCCGGGCCCGCACGTGCTGCGGCTCGAGTGCGTGGGGCAGAACCCGCTGTCCGCCGGCGCGTACCTCGGCCTCGAGTCGGTCCGCCTGCGCGAGCGGCGGCCGCGGGTCGCGGAGTATGGGCTGCACGCGGACGAGGACTGGCGCGAGCACCGCCGGCTGTACCGCTGAATGGCTGTCGCCGCCCTGGTACAATAGACGGGTTGGAGACAGCCTTGCGAAGGTTTGTCACGCTCGGACTGGGGGTGCTGGCGGTCTGGACCGCGGCGGCGCAGCGGCCGGCGGCGGCGCAGGAGCCGGCGGCGAGCACGCTGCGCTGGCGCTTCGCCCTCGGCCAGCAGTTCGTCTACGAGACACACACGACCGTTGACGGCGCGCTGACGATCAGCAGCGCCGCCGACGCCGACGACGCGCGCGAGGTGCCGCTGCGGCTCGAAGCCGTCGACCGCACGCGCTACGAGGTTAAGACGCTGACCGGTGCCGGCCTGGCCACGCTCGAGGCGCGGCTGCTGTCGCTGACCGTCACCACCCACCTGCCCGGCAGCCAGCCGCTGACGATCGAACGCCGCGACGACGCGCTACTGATCCGCGTCGGCGAGCGCGAGTGGCTGCTGCCGCCGTTCGAGCAGGACCCGCGTACGCCGGCCGAGGTGCTCGATGCCTGCCACGGCTGGGACCCGCAAGGCCTGCTCGCGCCGAGTGTCGCCGCGGTCACGCCGAGCGGCGTCTGGACCCAGCGCTCCGGCCAGCCCTGGAGCGACCACCTGGCGCGGCTCGGTTGGGTCGGCCAGCTGGCCGCCTACTGCCAGCCGTTCGGCCGCGCCTGGCCCGAGCTGCCGAGCCAGGCTGTCGCCGCCGGCGACGAGTGGGAGCAGGTCCGCGCCCCGCGGCTGCCGGGCGACGCGGCGGAGACCTACCCGCTGCCCGTGGTCTACAGCCTGGGCCCCGACCAGCAGGTCGACGGGCGCACGCTGCGGCCGGTCAGCTTCGAAGGCGCCGCCCTAGTCCAGGATCGGGCCGCGCGCCTCTCGGTACCGTTCGGCCTGGCCCTCGAGCTGACGATCGGCGCGCTGAGCCATCGGCTCTCGGGTCAGATCCTGCTCGATGCGCCGGGTGGCCGCTGGGTCAGCCAGGAGCTGCGCGCGCAGGTCTCTAGCCAGGCGACCGAAACCAACGGCGCACAGCCGACGCGGCTCGATTCGGCGGTCACCGTGAGCGCCGAGTCGACGCTGGTCGAGGCGCCCTGAGCGGGCCGATCCGGGGCCGACTCGGGGCCCGGATCGGATTCGGATCGGGCTCGGATCGGACCGCGCGAGGGAATCTTGGGCGTAAAGCGCGTAAACCGCGCGCTCGTGCGTACTAGAGATAGAGCGCTGAGGAATGGGGCCGGCTAGGTCCTGGCTGAGGCGCCGTATCTAGCTAGGAGAAAGCGCATGCGCAAGCTGTTCGTGATGCTGGCCGCCGTTGCGGTCCTGTCCCTGTCCATGGTCGCCTGCTCCGGGTCCGATCCCGCGGCCGACACCACCGCCCCCCCGATGCCGATGAGTGGCATGTCCGGCTCGGCCCCGGCCCCGGCCCCGGCCCCCGCGGCGGATGACATGTAACCTGCAGGCCCCTAGGGTCTGCCCAGCCTTCTGGCTGGTCTAGACGCAACCCCCGCGAGCCTTCGGGCCCGCGGGGGTTGTTGTCTTGGGTCGACGGCGGCACCGGGCGACGCCTTGCGGCGGCGCCTTACGGCGTTGGGCTGGAGATGACTCGGCTCAGCGTCCGCAGGCTGCCGTCGTCGATCATCCACAGGTCGCCGTTCGGCGCGACGGCCAGGCTGGTGGGCTGGCGGAGCGCGCCCTGGGCGCCGATGCCATCGGCTATGTTCGCGCCGGCCGGCGTGCTGACGATCGTCGTTGCGTAGCCGGCGGGGGTGATCCGCCGCACGCGCGCACCGACCGGCACCAGGCCACTGACGGACGCCTCGGTCACGTACAGGTAGTTCGCCGAGTCGGTGGCGATGGCGGTCATGTCCTTGAACCGGGCCGTGCGCGGGGCACCGTCGACATAGGCTTGGACGACCGTCGGGCCGTTCGGCCCGCTCAGCGTCGTGACGTTGCCCTCGAGGTCGACGCGGCGAATCCGCGCGTTGCCGATGTCCGCGACGTAGGCCACGTTGTCCTCGGTGACCGCGATGCGCAGGTCAGTACTGAACTGCGCGGCCGTCCCCACGCCGTCCGCCGTGCCCGTGGTCCCGCCGGCGACCGTCCGCACGTGCCAGTTAACTGGGTCCGTCCGGACGCCGCCGCGGTACTGGGCGACCCGGATCATGTTGTTGTCGGCGATCCAGATCGTGTTGCCGTCGCGCGTGACCGCCAGCCCGTTGATGTCCGTGAAGGTGGCCGTGGAGCCCAGACCGTCCGCGGAGCCCCAGGTGGTGGTTGAACCCAGCAACCTGGTGGTGCTCCACATGGCATGGTCCTCGGGGTGATCACCAACCAAGGTCGTCACATTGACGTATTGCGTCCTCGACTGATAGACCGCGCCCGCGTTGGTCGCGGCCAAGGCCTGCCCGACCACCGCGCTGATCCGGTTCAGGCGGTTCCGCGCCGGGTCGTAGCGCAGCACCCCCGCCGAGTCATTGCCGGCGATGTAGGACTCGCCAATGAACACCGCACCATCGCGGCCGACCGCGAGGTGTGGTGTGTTGTGGAGCCGCGCCGTGGAGGCATTGCCCAGATATACCGCGGGCCCCTTGGCGATCAGCGTACGCAGGACCACCGCTGGGCTCGTCACCCCGTTGCTGCCCTCCGGCAGCGC
>DHNJ01000079.1:0-2736 GCA_002409445.1 Armatimonadetes bacterium UBA5419
CACCGGCGCGATCGCCCCCTCGCCCGGCCCCGCCGCCCGCGACCACGCCAGCCGCGGCGTGCCGCCCGGCTTGCCGTCATCGGCGACCGAGCCGGTCAGCCAGGTCGGCCCGCCGACCACCGCCACGCGGTCGTGGCCGGCGGTCACGCGCGGTGCGAAGTTCGGCGTGGCGCCGCTGTCGTAGACCCGCCAGCGGATGATGCCCGTCGAGTACTCGCCGTCGCCGGTCAGCTCGAGCCGCAGGCGGTCGGTACGCACGGCCGGGAAGTCGAGCCGGTGCCAGGCGTTGCGCGTCCGCCCCAGCTCGCCCGCGCCGGGCACCGGCCGCCAATCGCCGTCGAGCCAGGCCAGCAGCCGCGAGCTGGCCGGCAGGCGCACGCCGCGCTGGTCGTCGTACCAGTAGACCTCGATCGCGTCGGTGCTGATCGGCTGGTGCCAGACCAGGTCGACCCACTGCACCCCGGTCCGTGGCCAGTTGCCGTACGCCAGGCGGCTCTTGTCCGCCGAATCGCGTGGTTCATCGGTCTGGTAGAAGGCGTCCAGAGACTCGTGCGGCGAGACGTAACTGGTCGCCGGCGTCGCCAGCGGCGCCAGATTCAGCGGCGCCAGGCCGGTCAGCATGAGCAGCGTCAATGGGTTGCACATAGCGACATCCTCCCTCTGCCGACCGGCCGGCGCGCGGCGCTACTGACCGTCGCGCTGGAAGACCCGCACGTAGTCGATCTCGTAGCGCTGGGGGAAGATCGTCGGGTCGATCTCGCCGCCCCAAGCGCCGCCCAGCGCCAGGTTGAGCAGCAGCCAGTGCTTCTGGCGGAACGGGTTCGTGCCGTCGGCCTTGTTGGCCTGGTCCAGGTCGAAGTGGAAGATCAGCTGGTCGTCGAAGTAGAAGTCGAAGGCCTCGGCCGTCCACTCCAGCACGTACAGATGGAAGTCATCCCACGGCGCCTCGACCGGCAGGTTGCCGCCCTGCGAGGTGTGTCCGCCCTCGGGCTTGGCCCAGTGGACCGTCGAGTGGGTGCGTTCGGGTTCCTTGCCGACAAACTCCATGATGTCGATCTCGCCGCAGCGGGGCCAACCGACCTGCGCCGCGTCGTCGCCCATCATCCAGATCGCCGGCCAGACGCCCTTGCCGCGCGGCAGCTTGGCGCGGGTCTCGATGCGGCCGTACTGCCAGGAAACCTTGCCCTGGGTGTTGATGCTGCCGGAGGTGTAGTTGGCCGTCTTGCCGTCTTCCTCCCAGGCCTCGCGCCGGCCCTCGATGACCAGCAGCCCGTTCTCCTGGCGTACGTTCTCCACCCGCGCGCGAGTGTAGTACTGCTCCTCGTGGTTGCGGATGAAGCCGACCTCGTAGTTCCAGCGCGCCTCGTCGACCAGGCCCTCGCCGTCAAACTCCTCGTTCCAGACGAGGGTATAGCCCGGCGGGGGCGTGATCCCGGGCGCCGGCGCACCCGGCTCATCGCCGCCGACGATGGTCAGCAGTAGCAGTGTAAGCATCTGGGCTCTCCTGGACGCGTCCTTCGCCAGGCGAGCCGTAGTCCCTGCCCCCGTTAGGCTGCGCTCAGGCCTTGCGCCAGCAAAGCCCAAGCTAAGCGAAGCTTCGCCAGCGGAGCTTAGCCAGCCAGGCGCCACCACATCGAGTGCGGGTTGACCAGGAGGCCGGTGCCGCGGTCGGTGCGCAGGGTCATCTGCTGGGCCAGGGCCTGGGCCGCGGCCAGGTCGGGCTCGCGCAGCCAGAAGGTCCAGAAGGTGCCCAGCGCCAGGTCGCGCACGCGGTCGCCATAGCCGAGCCGGCCCTGCAGCGCCTCGAGCGTCAGCGTCGCCCGCGGGTCGCCCTTGAAGCCGGTGACGACGCTGACCGCGGTCAGCTCGGGGTGCCGCTCGCGCGGGCTGGCGGTCGTCGCGACGCGGTAGCCGTGCTTGTTGGGGTTGACGAAGACGGTCGTACGCCCAGCCAGCTCCTCGCCCAGGGCGAGCGCCGCGGCCTCGTCGGCGACGTCCAGCTCCATGCGCCACCAGTCGGTGCGGGTTAGGTCGGCCAGCTGCTCGCCGTAGCCCATGCGCTGCTGGAGGGTGCGCCGCGCGGTCAACGCGGTCATGTCGGGGATCTTGAGCCAGACCGTCAGTTCCACCTGCTGCGCCATCACTGCACCTCCGCGCCGAGCGAACAGAACACACCACGCGCCGGGCCCGCGCCCTCGAGCGCCGCGAAATCACCCTGCGCCGCGCGCCGCCGCGCGCCGATCGCGCCGGGCAGGTCCTGGGGCACCTGGCGCAGCCAGCTGGCCCGCTCGGGGTGCGGCATCATCGCCAGGACGTTGCCCTCGACATTGCACAGCCCCGCCGTGGCCAGCGTCGCGCCGGTGGGGGTGATCGGGAAGCGCTCGTCGACCTGCCCCGACTCATCGCAGTACTGCCAGACGATCTGGCCCGCCGCCAGCAGCCTCTCAAACAGCCCCTCGTCAGAGCTAACAAACCGCCCCTCGCCATGCGCCAGCGGCAGCGCGATGACCGCGCCGGGCTCGAACAGCCGCGTCCAGACGCAGCGCTCCGGCGCCGCGGCCAGGCGCAGGTGGGTCCAGGTGCTGTAGTAGTCGCGACGCACCACGCGGCCGTCGATGGCCATGTGATTCGGCGCCAGGGCGACCTCGATCTGGCCCGGGGTCAGGCCGGGGACCAGGCCCATCTCGACGAGGACCTGCGCGCCGTTGCAGATGCCCAGCACCGGCCGGCCGGCGG
>DHNJ01000079.1:2877-3431 GCA_002409445.1 Armatimonadetes bacterium UBA5419
GCCCAGCACCGGCCGGCCGGCGGTCGCCAGCTCGTAGACCTTGGCGCCGATCGGCTCATGCGCGGCGATCACGCCCGCGCGCACACGGTCCTGGTAGCTGAAGCCGCCACCGATGACCAGCGCGTCGAACGCATCGAGCTCCGCCGGGTCGCGGTTCCAGCGGAAGATCTCGGCCCGCTGCCCGCACGCCTCCAGCGCCCGCGCTGTCTCCGTCTCGCAGTTGCCGCCGGGAAACTGCACCACCGCTACCCGCAACCCGCGCTCCGCCATGCCTGTCTCCACGCTCCCGCGGCCCCGACTCGGAGCCCGACTCGAAACCTCTAGGCCCGTTCTCGGGTCCAATGAAACAACTGTTCGCACTCGCGGTCTAACAAACAAGTGTTCGCCAACGATGGGGGTACCGTCGCGGCGGACAGGGGAGACCGAACGATGGCGAACAAGATGCACACCCGGCGGCCGACGCGACGCGCCCGCCGCCGCTCCTGGGCCCGGTTGACGATGCTGGCCGCGCTGGTCGCCGCCGCGGTGGGCGCCGCGGGCAACCAGCGGCCGGC
>DHNJ01000055.1 GCA_002409445.1 Armatimonadetes bacterium UBA5419
CTGCGGCGACGACGAGCGGGCGGCGGCGTGGCGCGCGGCGGCGGCCGACCTGGCGCGCGTGCTGAACGGGCCGCGGGCAGCCTTTGGGCGGCACGCTCTCGACTTCGCCTGCGCCCTGTGGCCATGCGACGCGCGGCACATGGACGACATCGCCACGCGCGAGGAGTTTGACCGCCGCTGGTTTGCCAAGTGGATCCGCGGCAGCACCTACCAGCGGGCCGACCGCGACCGCTGGCTGGAAGTGCTCGAGGCGCACAACCAGTTGCGCCTGGGCCATGCGGACCGCGCACTGCTGACCGTCGAGAAGTTCCTCGCACACCAGGACGCGCCGGGGCTCTATGCATGGGCGGAGCATCGCGGGCCCGACTCGGGCGCGGATCTCTGGGCGCGCCTCCACAGCCGCTGGCCGGCACACGAGCAGCAGCGCGGCCAAGCGCTGCCGGCCGTGCAGGTGGCCGCCTCGCTGGCGCTGCTCGTGCGCGATCTGTTCGCCTGGGAAGATGACGACGAACTAATCCTCGGCGCGGGGATTGACGCGCAGTGGGTCGCGGGCTGCGACGAGGAAGGCCTGGGCGTGGAGGCGCTGCCGACCCGCTGGGGGCCGCTCAGCTGGCGCCTGCGCGCGATCGGTCCGGGGCGGCTCAGCCTGCAGATCCGTTGCGGCCGCGGCGGCCCGCCGGGCGGGTACCGGCTGCGGCTGCCGTTGGGTCCCCAGGCGCTGGTGGAGATCGAGGGGGTAGGCTTGCGCGACGAGGGCGGGTCCTGGCTGCTGCCGGGAGGTGAAACGATTCAAGCGGCGATAACTTTGAGTTGACACAAGTCGTGGCGGAACGCTTGACGGCGGGTTGGGCTCTAAGGGATACTACGCGAAGGAGACTGGATGGACCGGCTCTGGGCGCCTTGGCGTCATAACTATGTAGGTGACTCGTCGACGCGGCCGACAGGCTGCGTCTTCTGCGCGGCGGCCGAGGCTATCGCGGAGAGCGACGAGCTACCGACGGCGGGGCCGGGCGAGTTGGTGTTGGCGCGCGGTGAGCATGTCTACAGCATCCTCAACCGCTACCCCTACAACAACACGCATTTGATGATGGTGCCGTATGCCCATGTGGGCACGTTGGCCGAGACGGCGGCGGAAGCGCTGTGCGAGAGTATGACAATGGCCACGCGCTGGACCCAGATCCTGACCGTGGCGATGGGTGTAGAAGGGTTCAATCTGGGCTACAACTTGGGTGCGGCCGCAGGCGCGGGCCTGGCGGCTCACCTGCACCTCCATCTGGTGCCCAGGTGGTGGGGCGATACGAACTTCATGCCCGCGGTGGGCGGAGTGAAAGTGCTGCCGGAGGCCCTGGACACGACACGTGACCGCCTGCGGGCGGCCTGGCAAGCGAGCGAATGATGCGGCAGGAGAGAGCCATGAAGCGAGTAGCTTGGCTGAGTGCGCTGGTCTTGATGCTGGGGGCAAGCCTGCCTACCCAGGCGCAGACGGTCGAGTTCGTGTCGCCGGCTAGCGACATCGTTCGCGGCACGGTACCGATCCAGGTTGACCTGGGGACCATCACGCCTGGTTCGTACGTGATGTTCTACCTCGGCGCGGCCGATCAGCCCCTGGCCTTCCAGTTGTCCACGCTGGCTGACCGTGACGGGCTCTACACGTTCACCTGGGACACACAGCAGCAAGACGCGCCGGTCGCGGATGGCGAGTACCAGGTGCTGGCCGTAGCGTACTCGGCGGGCGACCAGGCGATCGGCCAAGGGTCGCGCACGCTCGAAGTGCAGAACACGGTGCCGACTAGCCAGCTGCCCGCCGAGGGTATCCTGTTGCGCCATAACCTGACCCCCGGCCGCCTCTTCAACTACCAGGGCCGCAGCGAGTCGGTCGACGTGTCCAGTGAAGACGACAGCGCCGAGCCGGGCATCTTCCGCACCTCGTCGGCGGCAAGCTGGCGCCAGTTGTTCATCCGCCGCGAGCCCGGCGGCACCGCGCAGGTCCGTAACACCGTTACCTCGTTCCGCGAGCTGACCCCCGAAGGCCTGAAGAGTAGCCCACTCGACCTGGAGCGGCGCTTCCTTACCTTCGGCCTCACGCCCCAGGGCGACGTGATCCCCCGCAAGGCCTACTCAGACATCGACTTCCCCTACGGTGAGCTCTCGCTCGAGCTGCCCACCGATCCGGTCAGCCCTGGCGACACCTGGCGCTCGCGAATGCGCATCCTCTACGAACCGGGCCGCTCCAAGACTAGCGAGGTCATCGGCCGTCACACGTTCAAGGGTGTCCAGTGGTTCAACGGCGAGCGCTGCGCGATTATCGAGACCACCTTCGAGGGAGGCCCGTACCGCGTGGCGATCGAGAGCAAGGAACCGCCGATGCCGGAGGGCGGCGCCATGGGCGGCATGCCCGGCTCAGGCCCGATGATGGGCGCACCCGGCATGGGTGGTCCAATGGGCGGCCCGATGGGTCCGGGGATGGCCCCTGGGATGGGCGACCCGGCCATGATGGGTATGTCCGGCGGCATGGCTGGCATGGGCGGCATGGGCGGCATGGCCTCGGGCATGCTGCGCCGTGAGGCCACGATCCTCGTCAAGAATGGCAAGCGCACGACCTACTTCGCCTACCAGGCGGAGGTCGGCCGCGTGATGCGCGTCGAAGAAACCCAGGAACAGCACATCACGATGGCCTCCGAGAAGCCGCAAGAGACCGCGATGGGCGGTATGGGTGGCATGGGCGGCTACGGCGGCTATGGCGCGGGCGGCTTCATGGACGGCATGTCCTACTCCTCCGGTGGCTACGGTACGCCGTACAGCTCCGGCGGCTATCCCGGCTCGCCTGGCAGCATGGCTCCGGGTGGCTACGGCACACCCGGTGCGTATGGCGCCCCTGGTGCCTACGGCGCGCCGGGCGCGTATGGTGCTCCAGGCGCCTACGGCGCTCCGGGTGCGTACGGGGCTCCGGGTGCCTATGGGGCTCCGGGCAGCTACGGCGCCCCGGGCGCGTATGGTGCCCCGGGCGGCTATGGCGCGCCGGGTGCTTACGGTGCTCCGGGAGCCTATGGTGCCCCGGGCAGCTACGGTGCACCGGGCATGCCTGGTGGTGCCTACGGCGGCGAGATGGGCATGCCCGGTTACCAGACCGCGCCGGGTTACGGCCAACCCTACGGCGGCTACGGCTCTGGTGGCATGGGCTCGGGTGGCTATGGCGGCTACGGCTCCGGCGGCCCGGTGACCGGCTACGCGACCGGTGGCAGTTACATGGGTTCGGGCAGCATGATGGGCCCGGGCGGGATGATGGGTGGTGCCGGCATGATGGGCGCTGGCATGGGCACGCAGCCCGCAGAGTTCGAGGTGTCGAACGTCAGCCGCACCCTGCGCACCGAGATCGTCCAGGTCCCGACCCCGCCGCAGCGCCGGCCCTGACGTTACGCGGCCTAGGTCGGCGCCGGCCGGCCTAGGCCAGCAACTCGTCCAGGATCCGCCGGCTGCGCTTGTCCTCTAGTTCGGCGACGACCAGTTCATATCGGTTCTGGTTCAGATCGCTGATGATCCACCGGCCAACACCGGCTGGAACGGCACTATGGCGCGGATGCCGCGTCGAGAACTGCGATGGGCCACGGTCGGTCTTTGTCTGCCACTCGTAAGTGCCGGACATATCCTTGATGCGGATGACCCGCGTGATCCGCGGCCGGAAGTAGCGGCGCTCCAACTCCTCGCGGATCAGTTGCTGCTGCCCCTCATCGACGTCCGTCAGCCGCCGCAGGATACCGACTTCCTCATCCTCGCAGCGGATACTGAGGTACTCGTCGTCCAGGCTTAGTGGCAGGGCACGCAGCACGACCACCCGCCGGTAGCAACGGTCGGCCAGCTCCGCGCGTAGAATGCCCCCCGGTGTGCGTGTCAAAGTGACCTTAGAGCCATCCAGCCAGACTGGGCCGGGATTGTCTGGGTCGCGTGGGACTACACTGTCAAAGCGCATCAGTTGACTCCACTTCAGCTCGCCAGCGCGCAGTTAGATACCGCCCGATCGCCAGGCCCATGCCCGCACCGACAACAAGATCACTCAGGTAGTGGCTACCGCCAGCGACCCGCCCCAAGGCTACCAGGGTTGCCGCCACGATGACAAACCACCGGCCCCGCGGCCACAGCGCGCAGAGCAGCGGCACCGCGGCAAACACCGTCATCGCGTGGCCCGAGGGGAAGCTGTCAAAGCTCGGCTGGAAGGTCGGACCGATCGGCAGCCAGGCACCATGGGCCAACTGGCTGGGGCGCGGGCGGCCCACCACGTGCTTGATCGCCTGCGCCCAGAAGCCGGTGATCAGCAAGGCGCCGGCGAACCAGCGCGCCACGCGCTGCCAGTCGACGCGCGACATCAGCGCACCGGCGAACCAGATCAGCCCGCCGATGACCAACAGCATCCAGCCTTGGCCGAGGATGTGCGCCGTATCCACGTACGAACGACGCAACACGCCCCAATCGGCATGGGGCTTGCGCAGGAGCGCCTGCGCAAGCGGGTAGTCGAGGAGCAAAGCCACCAACCACCCACCAAGCCACAGGTATGCAGGACGAACCAGACGACCAGACCACGTCATGACGCGACTAGTCTACCGCTGATTGGGGGAATCACGGCAGGACTGACAACCGTGAGCCCGTAAACGTCCGTAACATTGGAGGAGTCGCCGCGATGCGCCATCTCGTCTGTGTGCTCTTGTTGCTCTCTGGCCAAGCGTTCGCCCAAGCGCCAGCACCGCTCTACGCGGCGAGCTTCGACGAATCGACCGACCGCTGGACCCCGTTGGAGGCCGGCGTCGCGCTACCGACGGTGCAATCGGAGATGAGCCAGTCCGGCGCCGCCCTGCGCCATGACTACAGCACGCCGACGCCGGCGCTGGCCGGCTCGATTGCGCGGCTATATCCCGGCGACCTGACCGGCGCCCGCAGCATCGACTTCTGGTGCCGGACCAGCGCCGAGGCCATCCTGGGGCTGGCGGTGCAGGAACAGGGCGGCGGGCGCTACATCTCCATGTTCTACTCACCTGCCAACCGCTGGCAGCACGTCGAGATGTCCGTCGACCGCCTCCGGCTAGCCGACGACACCAACGACGATAACAACACGCTCGACTGGGATCAGGTCGTCGCGGTGGCGCTGATCGACGTGTCCGTCGCCCTGCCCTTCCGTGGGCCGGTCGCCGGTGACCGCAGCCTGTTTGTCGACGAGTTCCGCATTCTGACGACCGAGGCACCGACCGCGTACGCGACCGGTGAGCAGTTGCCCTACGTCCTCGACGACTTCCAGGCGGACTACACGACCTGGCTGCCGTTGCTCGGCTCGCTCGAGGTCGACTCGACCGTTGGCGAGCTAGTTTGGACCTATGGGCCGCCAGAGGCGACCCCGGCGTTGGGAGCGATCGTGCTGATGACGGGCAACCTCCCCGCGGCCGACTCCGGCCATCTAGTGCTGACCTTCCGCAGCGCGCGCGCGACCCAGTTCATTGTCTCGCTGCAGGAGGAGAACCGGCAGCCCGAGGGCGAGCGCGGCTTCAACGCCGTCGTCCAAGCCGTTGGCGGCCCAGAGCCGCAGACGGTTGCTCTGTCGCTGGCTGACTTCCGACTCGAGGACAAGCTCGTCGGCGTACAGGACGGTCCGCTGCGGCTTGACCGGGTCAACCGACTGACCATCCTGGACCTGAGCCTACTCGCGGGTCAGGTGCAGGCCGACAACACCGTCCACCTGCAAGAGGTCTTGCTGACGCCCTAGGCGGGCAGTTCTAGCCGATAGTCCGGCCGACCCCTGGGCTCGATGAAGCACGGCTCATTACCGCTGAAGGCCCAGGTTAGGCTGGTTGCGGGCACGAACTTCCGCCCGTGGCGGTCGCTATAGAAGTCGGTGTCTGGCTCGAAGCCGGGGGCCAACAGCCAGTGCTGGCCGCCCACCACGCGCACGTCGGGCACCTGCCCGTGGCGCAGCGTCTCGCCGACCTCGCGGCTGGCCAGGACCACCAGCCGCTGATCACCGCGGACCAGCTCGATCTGGTCGGCTTCGCGTGAGTCGGCCAACGGCCGCGCGGTGAAGAAGCAGGTCGCCGGCTGGGCACCCGCGCGCGCCGGCGCCTCGGTCAGCCGCGCGCGCGCCTCGTCCACCTTCGCGCGCGCTTCGTCCAGCAGCCGCACCGCCCGCTCCACGCGAGCCGTGTCGGCGACCTCGCCTTGCTGCGCCTCGGCCATCATCGTCAGGGCGTCGAAGTACGCTAGCTCCGCAGCCTGCTGCGCAACTTCGGCGCCGCGGTCGCGCTTGTGGCGCAGCTCGCCGGCTAGAGCCGCCAGGCTGGCCACCGTTTGCTGCAGCCCCGGCACCGCCAGTCCAAAGCCCTGCGCCAATCGTCGGCCCGCGGCTGCGCGCGTCACCGCCCGCCACACCAGTCCGCCGATAGCACCCGCCGCGAGCACCCCCAACACCCACGGCAGCGCGGTCCGCCACGGGGCGGGCGTCGGCTCGACCGGCGTGGGCGTCGCAGCCACCTGCGGCTCCTCGACCGGCGCGGGTGGCACGGCCGGCACGATGGCCTTCACTTTGGGTGCCAGCCGCTCGACCAACGTGACCAGGTGCCGCGCCAACGACGCATCGGGCTGGTCGGCGCGGACCGCCGCCACTGTGTCCGCGACCTCCTGCGCCGAGAGCGCAGGATGGTAGGCCGCCAGTTCGCCGTCGGGGGTCGCCAGCACGATCAGCGCCTGCGAGTCGAAACCACCGGCGGCATGGATGCGCTCAGCCTCCCCGGCCAGGTCCGCCACGTCCGGCACGACCGCCAGCTTGAGGTCCACGCCCTGGAGCGCAACCTTCTGTGCGGCCTGCTCCAACACCTTGATCTGCGGTGCGCCGAGCAGCGGCGGGGTCTTGCCGCTCTGGTCGGTGATCGTCGCGCCGAGGCTGCGTAGGATGTTGACGATGTCGGCTTTGTCGGTCTTCGCTGGCTTCGCTGGCTCCTCGGGTACGCTCTTGTCGGCGGCAGGCTGCGCCTCGGCTGCGGGGTCGTCATCGTCGGCCGCCGGCTCGTCGGCCTTGCCCTTGGTGTCGTCTGCGGCCGGCTCATCGTCGCCCGGCGCCAAATCCAACGCCGGTCCGCCCGCGCCGAGCATCGTCATCGTGTGCTCGCGCGCGGTGGCCAGCGCCTTCTCAAACTCCCCCGCCCGCCCTTCGGTGAAGGACAAGTCCGGGTCACCCTTGAGCGCGAGCTCGAGGTCATCGCGACCCTTGGCGTAGTCCTCGCGTGCCACGCGGGCCAGACCGCGAACGTAGTGCGCGCGCGGGTTGCCGGGCGCCAGTTCGAGGGCCCGGCCGGCCGCCTGCTCAGCCTCGGAATACTGCTTGGCGTCAAACTGTTCGCGCGCGCGGCGGACCAGGTCCGGCGCGTCGACGCCGGGCGGCTGCGCCTGGATCGCCTCGCCGCAGCCGGCGAGGAGCACCGCCAGCCAGAGCACCAACGGACAGAGCCAGCGCCGCCAACTCATGGCAATACGACCCATCAGCTACCCTTTCAGGTGGTGGCCGTAGTGCGCCACGAAGAACTCCCGCGACCGCGCCCGCATCGCCTCCCACCACTCACGGTGTTCAGCATACCAGCGGACCGTTGCGCGCAGCCCCGACTCGACGTCGACCTCGGGTGCCCACCCCAATGCCCTCAGCTTGCCGCAGTCGACGCTGTACCGGACATCGTGGCCAGGCCGGATCTTGTCCTGGTCAACGAACCGCAGCAGGTCCGCCGGCTGACCAAGTTCATCGAGAATCAGCCGCGCGTTCTCCAGGATGCTGCGTTGGTTCTCGGCCCCCACGTTGTAGGTCTGGCCCGGCTCGCCCCGCGCGATGACCAGCTCGAGCGCGGCGCAGTTGTCCTCGACATGCAGCCAATCGCGGCAGGCGCTGCCATCGCCGTAGATCGGCACGGGCTGGCCGTCCAGCACCTGCGTGGTGAAGAAGGGCAGCTGCTTTTCGGGGTACTGGTAGGGCCCGTAATTGTTGCTCGAACGCGTGATCAAGACGGGCAGGCCGTAGGTTACGAAGTAGCTGTACGCCAGACGGTCGGCAGCGACTTTGCTCGCGGCATAGGGGCTACTGGGCAGCAGCTCGTCGGTCTCCAGGCTGTGGCCTGCGGGCACGGGGCCGTAGACCTCATCGGTGCTGACCATCAAGAACCGTCGGACACCGTGCCGCCGGGCGGCCTGCAACAACTCGTAAGTGCCGTCGACGCTGGTGCGTAGGAACTGCGCTCCACCGTCGAGGCTACGATCCACGTGGCTCTCGGCGGCAAAGTGGGCGACCACCTCGCAGCCGGCGATCGCCTCGTCCACAACCGCGGCGTCGCAGATGTCGCCGTGGATGAAGGTGTGTGGCGCGCCAGCTAGGTTGTCACGCGACCCGGCATAGGTCAGGGCGTCGAGGACGACGACCTCGTCGGCTGGGTGCTGCTGCGCCCAACGACGCGCGAAGCACGAACCAATGAAACCGGCCCCGCCGGTTACCAGAATCCGCATGTCTAGCCACCTCCCAGAAGAACCATCACCAGCACGTCGTAAAGGGCATGAGTCCACACCGCGATGCCGAAGCCGCGCAGGCCGTAGATCGCGGCGAGCAACAAGCCGGCAATGAACCGGTAGAGGAACGAGTGCATGGAGAAGACGTCGCCCATGTTGCCCACGTAGTGGAATGCGCTGAAGATGAGTGAACTGGTAAGGGCTGCCACGATCCACGACCAGACGACCGGCACGCGGACCACGTGGTGCAGCAGCAGCGCGAGACCGCCCATGAGTATGACGCGGAAGAACAGCTCCTCATACAGGCCGGCGCCTAGCGACATGGCGAAGTTGAACACGGGGCCACCGTAGCTCCCGCCAACCTGTAGCGCCGGCAGCGGCCAGACCACGCGCAGTACGTAGTTGACCACCGCGCCGAACAGCAGCGCATAGAGGGAACTCTCGATAAGCATACCGATGAAATAGGACTTGCGTACGCGCGCCTCATCGCTGACGCCGAACTGGTGGCGGTGCGCAGCCCAACAGCCCAGTCCGGCCAGCACGGTCAAACCGACCAGTGCGCCCAGCCGCCCGGTGCCCAGGATATCCATCAAGGGGATGAGCCAGCGACTGAGGATACCGTCCGCGCCGTTGACAACGACGCGGCCATAGACACCGGCGAGGACCTCGTAAAGTGCTAGGATGGGCAGGGCGAACAGGAATCCGTACCACGGGCCTCGCGTTAACGACCAATAGTCAGCCCGCGCCGCGCGACGCTCCAGTTCACCTGTACGTTCGTTGAGGTATCGTTGGTGCTGGTCGGCCATCGGTGTTCTCCGTTCCTTCAGTGTAGCCCCTCGAGCTGCCCCATCTATAGGTGCGTTGCGCGCCATGGGCCATTGCAGGGGGGAGGGAACAACCGCGGCGTCACGAAACAGAGCCGGCGAGAGATTTGGACATGGTGATCCGTTTACTGACCTCGACGATCTTGCTGGCCGGCGCCGTCACTGCGACTCAGGCCCAGGTGCCCGTGGTCAACCCTGACTTCGCCCTCGGAGGTGATCCGCCCACCGGATGGACGCTCAACACTGGCACGGGCATGGTCGTCGCCGGCGATGCTGGCGGCCGCGCGGTGGCTATCGTTGGCGATGGTGAGTCCTCTAATCGCTGGGAGTCCGCACCGATCGACCTGGTGCCCGGCGGAATCTACCGCCTAACCGCCCGCGGGCGCTCGCAAGGCGCCTCGGGTGGTACAGCCACGATGGGCGTGACCTGGGCCAACTTGGACCTGGGCACCATGCCGGACGACTGGCGGACCTACAGTCTCGTCTTCCGAGCGCCAGTCGCGGCACCAGCCACGGCCCGCATCCACCTGGGTCAGTGGCACGTGAACGGCACCGTCATGTTCGGTCAGGTTAGCCTCGTGCCCGTCCAGCCGGTCTATCAGCCGGTTGGCGCCGACGCCTTCCTCGGCGCGAGCGAGGTCCTCACGGGTGATAACTATAGCTACCACCCCGCCTTCGGTAAGGACGGGCCGAACTCTCGCGCACTCGTCAACTCTACAGCTGGCTTCAACAGCAGCCGCTGGACGATGGGCGCGAATGACGAGGTCATCTACCGCCACCACGTCGACAGTCGACGCCAGACCGGCGCGACTCTGTCCGTCGGCATCGGCCACTACACCGCGGGTCGGCTCGTGGTGGAAGCAAGCCCTGATGGCCAGACATGGACGCAGGTCGGTGAATTGTCGGGGCTCGAAGGCTTGACGGAGCCGTTGCCGGCAGCATTGTTCCCCGCCGACGAGATCTGGGTCCGCCTCCGGGCCAACGACACCGCTTCCCTGCAGGTCTACTCCTACGAGTACAAGGCGACCGTCGATCCCGCTGTGGATGACGCCTACCACGCGGGTGGCACGCGGTATCTGGCGGAGCTGAGCACCGTGCCGGGCCTCGACCTGACCATCGTCGACGCGGGCGCGGCGCTGCCCGGCCTCGACAACCTGCTCAACGCCACGGTCGGCGCCGCGCCGGCCGGCACGACGCTGACCGTCAATGTCCTCGACGCCGCCGGCCAGGTCGTCAGCGCTGGCGACGCGCACCCGCTTGCCGCTGGCCCCCTGGCCCTCACCTACCGCGTGCCGACCTCCGGCGACTGGACCGTGCGCCTGACCAGCAACAACGGCTACGAGTCGGAACTCGCCGTCTACGTGCCCGCGCTGCACCGCGCCGACTACGGCGCACTGCTGCCCGACAGCAGCGACAACGTCGGCTTGTGGTGGTGTTCCTCGGGTTGGAAGGTGAGCCGCCTGCGCGGCCTGCCGACGGAGCAGGCGGACTCGCTGGTCATCCGCACCGCCCGCAACGAAGCCGAGGCGGCACAGTTTGTCCTCCGCCCCACCACCGACCTGACCGGCCTCACCGTCGCGGTCGGTGACCTCGCGGGCCCGGGTGGCGCGACGCTGCCCGCCACGCAAGTCGAAGTGCTGCAAGTTGGCTACGTGCCGATCGCTCAGCCCACCGATTCGACCGGCGCGGTGGGCGACTGGCCGGACCCGCTGCCGCCGATCGAAGGCGCGCTGAACCTGCGAGCGGAAACCAATCAACCCTTCTGGGTGCGCGTCACCTGTCCGACCGGTCAGGCTCCGGGCCTCTACCGCGGCGCCGTGCAGCTGAACGCCGACGCCTACCAGGCCCACGTGCCGTTGGAGGTCGAGGTCTTCGACCTGACACTGCCGGACAAGCTGAGCTGCGAGACGGCCTTCGGCTTCTCGGCGGGCGAGGTCTTTGCATACCACGGCCTGACCACCGACGAGCAGCGCCGCGAAGTGATCGACCTCTACTTGCAGAGCTTCGCCGCCCACCGCATCAGCCCGTACAACCCCGCCCCGCTCGACCCGCTGCGGGTGACCTGGCAAGGCGGGCCAGACTGGACGGGTGGCCAGGCGGATACCGAGGTCGTCTATGCCGGCCGCCAGTCGCGCCGCCTCACCGACGACTCGCCGGGCGGCGTGGTGCAGCTCAACTTTGATCGGTTGATACCCATCCCTGCCGGCGGGCTGCGGCTGGAGGGGTACTACCGTACCGCTAGCGCGGACGAGCCGACACTCGTCACACTGACCCACTTCGACACATCCGACACGTGGATGTCTGGCCGCAACCTCGACACTCGGTTGCCGGGCAGCACCGAGTGGCAGCCCTTCACCATCGAGGCGACCACGTTCCCCGAAGGTGCAACCAGCGTCCGGCTCGGTCTGTGGGCAACGCCGTGGACTGAGGAAGGCGACTTGCTCGGCACAACCTGGTATGACGATATCCGCGTCACCGCCATCGGCGATGGCACGGTGTTGTTGAGTGAAAACTTCGAGGACGAGGATGAAACGGCACCCGTCCCGGTGTTCGACTTCAGCGGCTGGGACGTCGGCCTGGCCAAGGCGTTTAGCGAGTACCACTTCAGCTCGATCCGTCTGCCGGCCCAGGGTATGGGCGGCGGCACCTTCCACGACCGTGTCGACCCGCAGATCCAGGGCTACGGACCGGAGACTCCGCAATTCCAGGCCGCCTTCCGCGCCTACTGGGAGGGCATCGAAGACTACCTGCGCGAAAAGGGCTGGCTCGACTACGCCTACACATACTGGTTCGACGAACCCGACCCCAAGGACTACCAGTTCGTCATGGACGGCATGCTCCGCCTCAAGGAGACGGTCCCGGACATCCGCCGCATGCTGACAGAACAGCCGGAGGATGAACTGTTGGGTGGACCGAACCTGTGGTGCCCGCTGACGCCGGAATACCCTGACGAAGAGGCCGCCGCACTGCGCGCGGCCGGCGATGAGTTCTGGTGGTACGTCTGCACTGGCCCTAAGGCGCCCTACGCCACGTTGTTCATCGACAAGGCCGCGACCGAGATGCGCGTGTGGCTCTGGCAGACCTGGCAGCGTCGGATCAAGGGTATCCTGGTCTGGCAGTCCAACTACTGGAACAGCTCTGTCGCCTACCCTGACCAGCGGCAGAACCCGTACACCGACCCGATGAGTTGGGTCAGTGGTTACAGCACGCCCTCTGGCACGCGCTCGCCGTGGGGTAATGGTGACGGTCGCTTCTACTACCCGCCCCAAGCCGCCGCCGCGGGCGATCCCGCCGAGCCGGTCATCGCCGGCCCCGTCGATAGCCTGCGCTGGGAGATGCTGCGCGACGGCCTCGAGGACTACGAGTATCTGCACATGCTCGCCACCGCGATCGAACAACAGCCAGCCGCCGAGCGCGCCGCCTACGAGCCGCTGCTCGAGGTACCGGCGGAGGTGACCAGCAGCCTGACGTCCTTCACCAGCGACCCCACGCCAATTGAGGCGCGCCGCCTGGAGATCGCACGCGCGCTCGAAGCCATCGGCGGCCGATGACCCACCACCGCTGGCTCCTGGTCGTGCTGCTGACGCTCGTCCTGGGCGTGCTCGCGGCACCGGCCGACCTGCAGGGCGTCTGGCACTACCGGCGCGCAGATGGCTCACGTGAGACCCTGGCGCTGCTCGCGGGCAACCGCTTCCTCTGGCGCGATGACTTCGGCGGCGCGGCAGCCGGCGACTTCACGGTCAGTGACACCATCCTGACGCTCCACGCGCGCACCACCAGCCGCTCCTTTGGCTACACGCTGACCGATGAGGGCCTGACCCTGGCCACCACACCGGTCGTCGGCAGCACACCGCCGGCGAGCCAGCTGAGCACCCTTTCGCCCGCCCTGGGTGAGCCGCCGGCAATCTGGCGCCAACCGCGCAGCAGCGAACGTCAGCGCGAGGAGATGGAGGTCAGTTCGTTGGCGGAATTGGCCGGCGAGTGGCTAATCGAGCCTGTGCCCGAGCACACCGACCGACTGCTGATCCGCACCAATGGGCACTTCGAGTGGGCCGGCCCCGGCGGCCTCCGCGCAGCCGGTGCTGCGCGCCTGGAGAACGGCCTGCTGGTGCTCAGCGACGGAGTTGTCGAGCGCCGTCTGCGTGCCGCCCTAAGGCCTGGGGCCCGGCGCTGGACCCTCAGCCTTACCCGCACCGCTGCCGACTACGCAGCACCGCTCTCCGACCTCGCCGATTTGCCGCCGGTACATACGACACGCGTCAGTTGGCGCCGCGCACTCGATGCGCTGGTCGACGACGTCCTGGCGGGTGCTTTCACCTGGACCGATCCGGGTGGCGTGCAGCACACACTCGACTTCGACCCAGCCGGCGGCGTAATCCTGCGCCGCGGCCCGCGCGCGGTGGCCAGCGGCGAATGGCAGATGGACGAGGGCACGTTGCGGCTGACCCTGCGGGCGCCCGGTCGGCCCGTCGAGCAACGCGCCTTCACCGCGCAGCAGGTTGGCGAGGTGCTCGTGCTACGCGCCGCCGCGGACGACCAAGCGCCGCCGGCGGACGGTCTCAGCGCCGACATTGCTCCGGGCCAGGACCGGCTACTCCGTTGGCTGCTCGTCAGCCCACCAACCGACCTCGCTACGCCGGAGGCCGACCCGGCGCCGTGACGTGCCCCACCGCGTCCAGCAGCGTACCGCCGATGGCGCCGATCGTCCGCCCCACCGGCCACCCCGGAGGCGCTACGGCCCGCGTCCGGCCATACCGCTGCACGGCGGCCGCCAGGACCGCCCGGGCGCGGGTCGGCTGGTCCAGGTGCTCCGCCTCAATCCAACTAGCCAACAGCAAGTGTCGGCCGGCCCAGGGATGGGCTGCGTAGCGGTATGCCAGGAAGGTGAGCTGCTCCGCTGTCCGCTGCCAATCGGGTGGTGTCGGCGCCGGACTGCCTGTCGCCACGTGCGGCCACCGGGCCAGATCATCCAGGCGCTGCTCGCCGCGCACCAGAGTCCGGTCTAAGGCGCCGAGCGCGAGCAAGCCATGGATCAGGACCGCCAGGCTGGCCACGCGCACCAACGACGAGCGCTGGCCCCGCAGCATCGCCTCGAAGGTCGCCGGCCAAGCCCGCCAGCCAGCCCGCGGCGCCAGGACCACCAGCCCGACCAGCAACCCGGTCACCAGTGCCCCAGGCACGGCATTGCGTGCGCGCAGCCAACCGATGCAGGCCGTCAACCCACCGAGCAGCGCGAGCGCCGCCAGCGCTGACAGCCAGGCTACGCGCTCCACCGCGGTGTCCGCGCGATCCTGTTGCCCACGCCACCAGCCGCAGACCACCTGCAGGACGCCCAAGCAGGCGACCGCGACCGTTGGTCCAGCCAGCCACTCGACGCGCCCCGGCGCCAGCGGCAACAGCGTCGCGACCACCCACCAACCGTGCAGCGCCACGACCGCTAGGGCGCCGCCTAACGTCCAGCCAATGCCCGGCGGAAAGGCGACGGCAGCCAGCAGCGCACCAAGCACCGCGAGCCCAAACACCCGGCTCCATTCGATCGCCGCCACCGTATCGAGGCGCGCGGGGGTGAGCAAGAACGTATCGAGATCGGACCAGATGACGCCGGCCGTGTAGCTGGCTAAGCTGACCAAACCATGCGCCAGAAGCGCAAGCGCCGTGCCCCGAATCAGCGTTCGCCGCAGGTATACCGAGACCACGGCGCGAGACGAGCGGTAGTACTGGGCAGAGTCGAGGGCCTCACGCAGTGAGTAGGCGGCCGCCAGGACGACGGCAAGGCACGGCACTAGATAGACCGGCAGCGTCACTCTAGCCCGCCCCTCGTTCGCCTACCGGCGGGCGCCCCTGCGACAAGCTCATCGGACGCTCCTCCTTCGCCGGTTAGACGTTGAAACGGAAGGTGATGATGTCGCCGTCCTGGACCGCATAGTCCTTACCCTCGAGGCGCAGCACGCCAGCGCGACGACAAGCCTCGAACGAGCCGTGCTGGCTGAACTCCTCGTAGTTGACCGTCTCGGCGCGAATGAACCCTCGCTCCAAGTCGCTGTGAATGCTGCCCGCGGCCGTTTGCGCCCGACAGTCGCGCGGCACCGCCCAGGCCCGCACCTCGTCTGGCCCGCCGGCGGTCAGGAAGCTGATCAGATCGAGTGTTTCGTAGCAGGCGCGGATGACCCGTGGTGTGGCCGGCTCGGCAATCCCGTAGTCGGCGAGGAAGGCGGCCTGCTCGGTCGGCTCCAGACCCGCGATCTCGGCCTCCAGCTGCGCGCAGAAGCTGACCAGGCGCAGTCCCTTGCTCTGCGCGTAGGTGGCCAGCGCGGCGGGCGGCGCCTCGCCGGCGGGAGCTTCGCCAACATTGGCCAAGACCAGCGCTGGCTTGAGCGAAAGGAGCGCCAGACTGCGCAACAAGCGCTGCTCTTCGGCCGTCAAACCAAGGACGGACAGCGGCTGCTCGGCTTCCAGCGTGGGCAAACAGCGTTGGAGAAGTTCCTGCTCGCGGATGGCCTCCTTAAGGCCGCGCTTGACGTCCTTGGCGACACGTTCGAGCCGCCGCTCGACAGCGCTCAGGTCAGCGACGACCAGTTCGAGGACGACAGCGTCGAGGTCGTGGACGGGATCGGCGGGCCGGCCGTCCGGTGCGACCTCATCGAAGCAGTTGATAACGACTGCGAGCATGTCGGCGTCGCCCAGCGCCGCGGTGAAGCGGTCGGCCTGGCGACCGGTCAATTCGGCGGCTTTGAGGGCAAAGATGTCACAAAAGATGATCTCGGCCGGGGTGCGTCGGCGCGGCTGGAAAACGTCAAAGAGGTAGTCCAGCCGCGGGTCGGGCACGTCGGTCACCCGGCGGTGACCCTCGCCGTCGCCGCCGGTCAGAGCGTGAAAGGTGGTCGTCTTACCGCTGAGAGGGCGACCAATGAGGTACACTTGCAGGGCATTGGCGTTCAAGATCGGCTCGCTTCGCGTCGTTTATGGAACCATGATAACCCGCGAGTGATGGATACAAGGAGTAGGTGCGGATGCGCTGGTTGGTTTACGTGGCAACCCTCAGTGTGGCGTTGGCCACGACCCTCGCCGCCCAGGAGGCCGCGGCGCCCGCCGCACCGGCCCTGACGGCGGTGCGCGTGGAGGGCCTGCTGCGAGTGCCGGCCGACAACCTGCTCCAGGACCTACCGGTTAAGGCCGGCGACCCGGCGACGCCTAACACGGTGGGCATCGGCCAAGGGTGGCTCGAGTCGCTCGGCTTGTTCATCGACGTCACGGCCGAGTTGAACGGCACGCAGCTGACCTACACGGTGCGGGAGAATCCGCTCGTGCGCGCGGTGCTCATTGACCCGGCACCGGGATTGTCTGCCTCCGCGATCCGCAATGAAATCGGCTTGGCCTCGCGCGACATCCTCAGCCGCGTGCGCATCGCGGCCGATGCGCTGCTGATCACCCGACTCTACCGCCAAATCGGCACCGTGGTCGAGGTGGAAACTTCCTTCGACCCTGCGCCGGACCAAACCAACACGCCGGTCGATGTCCTGTTCAAGGTCAAGCCGTTGTCGGTTGGGCGGGTGCTGGTCGAGCCGCTCAACTACGTTCGCACGGCCGCGGTGCAGCCCCACATCAACCTGCAACCAGGCACGCCGTTGACCGTTGAGAACCTAACCAAGCAGCAGGAAGCGTTGACCGAGGTACCGGTGTTCATGGCGGTCGACGAGCCGTGGTTCCGCCGTGATCCCGCCCTGCCGGGTGACCAGGTCGAGATCACCTACCCGCCAGTCGAGGCCGAACAGCCCCTGCTGGTCGCTGAGACCTTGCCTTACATCGACGTCGACCGCCTCCGGCGCTGGGTCCGATTCTCGGCGGTGGACCTCAACGTCTCGGTCGCGGACATGGAGTTTCGGCTAACCAGCGACGAGCTGCAGGCCGAGCTAGCCGCCGCCAAGGCGGCCGCCGCTGCCGCGCCGAACGACCCGGAAGCCGCCTACCAAGTCGCTCGCTGGTCCTCGGTGGCCGGATCGGGCGCGACACAGGACGAGGCACTGCAGGCCCTAGACACCGCTGGCCGGCTCCTGGAGGAGGCGACCACGGGTGCCAACACCACCGCGCGCAACCACCTCCGCCTCGGCCAGATCCTCGCGCGAATCGGCCACCCCGTGGACGCCGCGGACCAGTTTGTCAGTGCGTTGGCCGCCCAGCCCACGGGCGCCATCTTGGCCCAGACTTACGCCGAGACCGTCTCCGTCCTCGCTGTGCTGGCTACCTTGGGCGACCAAGGGGTCATCAACCTCACCGTTGACACCATCCGCGACGGTGCCGCGGCGTTGGCCAACCTGCCCACCGACTCCGATCTTGACACGCTGACCCGCGTCGCCCAGTTCTACTTCGTCAGCCTCAGCCTGGCCCGGCTGGACGGCAGCCTGCGCGCCCCACTGCAGACCGACGCGCCACTGGCGAAGTGGATCTTCGCCCGCGCGTACGACTTCGGCGGTAACATGCCGGCCGCCGGGGCGGAGGAGAGTCCCACGACGCTGGCTGCGTACCGCGACGGCCATCATGTGGGCAAGTTACTGACCTCCCTGGCCTTCGTCATCCGCAGCATTGGCTATGAGGTCGTCGGACTCGACGCCATGTCCACGCTACCCGACATGCTCGACGCCACACGCGGTGTCTTCCTGGAGCCTGGCGCGGGCATTGACGACGACCCTGGCCTGCCCTTCTTCCTCGCACTGAACCACCTGCTGCAGAATGACCTGCTCGCCGCGCGCGCCGCAGCCATGCGTGGCATCACCGCCGGTGGGCAGCCTGAGCGACTGGTGGATCTGTTCGTCATCACGACGATGGAGACCCTGTACAGTAACCTGACGCATGCTGCCTCCATCCGCGAGTTGGCCACCGCAATCGACGCGCTGAGCGGCCCGGTGACCACCGGCGAACTGCCCGCGGCGGGCCACGCCCTGCTGTTGGCCAAGCTGCAGATGGCCAACTACCAGTCGCTCGACCCCGCCGACACCACGACCCGCGCCGCGGCGCTGACTGGTGCGGCCGCCGCAGCCCAGTTGACCATCGACCGCGCCCCGGATGCCGCGGGCGGGTACTGGTTCCTCGGCCTGGCCCGCCTCAAGTCTGACGACCCGGGCCAGGCGGTCGCTCCATACCGCCGCGTTATCGAACTGCAACCACAGAACAGCGAGGCCAAATACGCGCTAGCCCTGGCGCTCGTAGCGTCGGGTCAGGCCGCCGAAGGCCAACAGTTGATGAACGAACTCGCGGCGGAGACCGCCCCCGCGGCTCAGCCGACCCCTGCGCCGGCCGCCCAGCCCGCCCAGCTGGGCCCCGTCGGCCCGCCTGCGCCGTAGAGCGGCCCAGATCCGACTCGAGCCTAGTTCGTAACGCTCCCCTTGACCGAACGAATGACACACCCGTGGACAATTGTTGTCCAATTGTCAGAGCGGGGCTACAATCGCTAGCGGAGGACGAGGTGAGCGAACAGACTGCGCTATTCTTCCAAGAGGTTGAACAGATCGTTGATCAGTTCCCGGTCTATGGCGATGTCAAGCACATCCAGCCCTTCGGCACGGGACACATAAATGATACATTTGCAATTACCGTTGGGCAAGGGCGCGCTCAGATTCGATATGTACTACAGCGCGTTAACGGGAATGTATTCAAGAATATCCCAGCCCTGCAAGAGAACATCGCTCGAGTCACAGACCACATCCGCGAGAAGCTGAAGCGTCAGCACGTCCAGGACATCTCCGGGCGCGTGCTGCATTTCCTGCCCGCGGCCGACGGTCGCAACTGGGTGCAGGACGACGAGGGCAAGTATTGGCGGCTCTGCCCATTGATCGAACGCGCCCGCGTTTACGACGTCCTGGAGAGTGCCAGCCAGGCGGAGATGGTCGCGCGGGCCTTCGGCGAGTTCCAGTTACAGCTGGCGGATCTTGATGCCAGCCTGCTCGCCGAGACTATCCCTGAGTTCCACCATGGACCCGGCCGTCGCCAACAGTTCATTGACGCGCTCGAGGCGGACGAGCACAACCGCGCGGCGAGCTGCCAGCCCGAGATCGACTTCCTGACCGAGCACTTCGACGTCTTCGACGTCTTCCCCGCAGCCTTCGCGGATGGCTCGCTGCCGCTGCGGACGACGCACAACGACACCAAGTGCAACAACGTTATGGTCGACGAGCAGACCGGCCAGAGCATCTGCGTCTTGGACCTCGACACGGTGATGCCCGGGTCCGCACTCTACGACTTCGGCGACATGGTCCGTACCGCGACCAACCCCGCGGCCGAAGACGAGCGCAACCTGAGCCTAGTGCGCATGGACCTCGAGTACTTCACGGCCTTGGTGCGCGGCTACGTGTCGTGCGCGGGCGGCTTCCTCAACGACACCGAGCGCGACCTGCTACCCTTCTCCGGCAAGCTGCTGACGCTGATGATCGGCTCGCGCTTCCTAACCGACCATCTGCGCGGCGACACCTATTTCCGTATCCACCGCCCCGACCACAACCTCGACCGCTGTCGGACTCAGTTCAAGCTGGTAGAATCCATCGAGGCCCAGGAGGAATCCATGACCAGTGTGGTGGACTCTGTCTGGGCAAGGAGGCGGTAATCGTGAGTTCACTGCTTAAGCGGGCCCAGGAGGTCCAGATCGCTCAGTTGACCGACCGCGGGGTGGACGTCGACGACGTGCGCGCGCGGCTGCGGTCCCAGGTTATCGAGACGCCCAGCTGGGGGTACGCCAATAGCGGTACCCGCTTCGGCACCTTCCGCCAGGTTGGCGCGGCGAGTAGCATCGCCGAGAAGCTGGCCGACGCCGGGCAGGTTCACAAGTTTACCGGCGTCGCCCCGCAGGTCGCTCTGCACACCCTCTGGGACCTGCCCGATGAGGCCGCCGTCGAGTCCGTGCCCGCGGCCGCCGCGGAGGCCGGCGTGCGCGTCGGGGCGATCAATCCCAACGTCTTCCAGGACCAGGAGTACAAGCTCGGTAGCCTCTGCAGCCCGTTCGCCGACGTGCGCCAGCGGGCCATCGACCATTGTGTCTACTCCGTGGAAATCGCTGGCAAGGTCGACTCGAACGTGTTGAGTATGTGGCTGGCGGACGGCACCGCCTTCCCCGGCCAGGACAACCTCGTCGAGCGCAAGCACCGGCTGCTCGACAGTCTGCGCGCGATCTATGAGCGAATGCCTGAGTCGATGATGATGCTGGTCGAGTACAAGCTCTTCGAGCCGGCTTTCTACGCCACCGACCTGCCCGACTGGGGCATGTCGTTCCTGATGTGCCAGAAGCTCGGGCCGCAGGCCAAGGTGCTCGTCGATCTCGGCCATCATGCCCAGGGCGTCAACATCGAACAGATCGTCGCCAACCTGATCGACGAAGGCATGCTCGGCGGCTTCCACTTCAACAACCGCAAGTACGCCGACGACGACCTGACCGTCGCCAGCATCAACCCCTACGAGTTCTACCTCATCTACAACGAGCTCGTCGCGGCTGAACTAGGGCCGAATCCGCCGCACATCGAGTACATGATCGACCAGTCGCATAACATCAAGGGCAAGATCGCCGAGATGATCCAGACGGTCATGAACATCCAGACTGCCTACGCGAAGGCACTCCTAGTCGACCGCGCTAAGCTCGCCGCGGCCCAGGCTGAGGGCGATGTACAGGGCGGTGAGTTGTGCCTGGTCGAGGCCTACGAGACCGACGTGCGGCCGCTGCTGGCGCTCGTGCGTGAGGACCTCGGGCTGGATCCCGACCCGCTCGGCGCCTTCCTGGCCAGCGGCTATCAGCAGAAGGTCGACGCGGAGCGGGCCGGCCGCAAGGCCGCCTCAACGCTCGGCAGCTAGCCGCTGTGACCGATCCAGACTCGACCGCTGTCCCCACCGCGCACTCGCGCACCGGCTGGACTTGGTCGAGTCTGGGTATCGGCCTGTTGCTCGGCTTCCTCGGCTTGGCCACGGCCGCGGTGCTGGGCCTCATCACACCGAGCTTCGAGCACGGCACGCGGCTCGGGGCCCCTCTCGCCATCGCCTTGCTGTGGAGCCGCCCCGGCCTCACGCGCGGCCTGGTAGCCATTCCCCTTGTTGGATTGGCCCTGCTGGTGGCGCTCACGATCTGGACGCCGCTGCCGTCTTGGATCCACCAACAACTGACTGTCGATGACGGCCCAGAACCGGCCGACGCCATCGTGGTGCTGAGCGCATCGACGACGGCGGCCACGATGAACGTCCGCTCGCTCGAGCGGTTTGCGCACGGCGTGGCACTGTTGCACGAGGGGCGCGCACCGACGATCGTCTTCACCGGTGCGCCGCGGCACGGCGTCAACTACTTCAACACAATGGCGCCGGACCTGATGAAGAGGCTCGGCCTAGACACAACACGAGTCACACCGTTCGCCGGCCTCACCCACCCACCCGCCTACAACACGTACGGCGAAGCGCAGGCCATCGCGGCGATGGCCCAGACGCACGGCTGGCAGCGGATCATCCTGGTCACCTCGCCAACCCACACGCGGCGCGCCAAGGCCACGTTCGAGAAGGCTGGCCTGTCTGTCCTCAGCAGCCCCTGCCCGACCGACACGCAGCCGTTCACGGGCATGTCGACACTACGGCGCCTAGAGGCCGTCCGGCCCGCCATGCGCGAGATAGTTGGGCTGCTGACCTACCGGCTACGCGGGCGGCTCTGAACACTAAGGCGTTGCCTGCGGCGGGCGAATAGGCTCATAGTCAACAAGGTCGCCCTGCGGGCGTCGCAACCGGACCGAGAAGCCCCAGTCGCCCTGCTCCTGGCCGATGCGGACCAACAGCCGGTTGAGGCCCTGCTGGAGTTCGATATCAACCTTGTCCTGGTCGATGACCAGCGGGCGCTCGACGTCGTGGTCATGGACCGTCGTGCCATTCAGCCAGACCGTTACGCTGTCGTCGCTACCCACAAACAACTCAGCCGGCTGCGCATCGGTCACCGTGAGTTCGGTGTAGGCATAAGCGAAGCAATCCGTCGTCGGCTGCCACAAGGGCAGCAAGCTGCAGGCGCCCGTCGGGTCCGAGATGGGCTGCCAGCGCCAACGCAGTAGTCGCTCGCCCGCGGTCACCGGCACCGCCGGGTCGAGCGCCCCACCCGCCCGGGCGAACTCCGACGGCTCGATGAGGTCATTGCTGGGGATCGAGCCAAGCAGCCACCAGCGCGTCAGAAAGCCGTCATGCCGGGCCGGTTCATCGAGAACACCGAGTGCCGCCAGCTTGCTTGCCGCGGCAGTCACCTGGTCGCGTGTACCGTGCTCGGTGACCGCCGCGAACAAGGCGATAGCCTCGGTCTGCTGGCCGCCGGCGACCATTGAGTCGCCGATGGCAAGGGCCGTGCTGGCGGCCACCGCGCGGGTCTCGCCGTGCAGGAAGTGTCGCACCTCGCTCCACAGGTCGGGCGTCGCGACGAGCGCCAGCGCCTGCAGCGCGCCGATCTGGTCGCGCGGTTCGGCGGCCAGGTGCAGCACACGCAGGAAGATCTCGCGTGCCTGGCCTGCGTCCACCACGATGGCACGCCGGCCAATGAGGAGCATGGTCCGCAGGATCCGCCCGCGTAGCCACGTACCCTCCTCCGCATGCCGGTCGACCAGCGGCTCGATCGCATCCGGCGCGCCCTGCTGGGACCAGAGGTCAATGACTGCCGCGCGCACCTGCTCGTCCGGGCTCTGCAGCAAGTCCGCAAGGATCGGCTGGCTGATCGCGGGGTCCCGGCCGGCCAAGGCATGGACGAGGTCCGCCTGGGCCCGCGGCGTGGCCGTCGGCGCGGCCGCCAGGATGGCTGCCTGCGCCGCGGCACCGGGCAACGCCGCGAGCAGGGAGCGTGCATGGCCGCGAACGATGAGTGACGGATGGTCAAGGTCCGCGGTCAGTCGGTCCACGGCCGCCGCGCCGGACAGCCTAGCCAGAGCGCTCAGGGCTGCGCAGTGCTGGTGCTCCGGCAGTCCGGCCGCCAGCCAGTCGCGCACGCGTGTCGCCATCGCCACCGGATCGGGCGCGTGCGCTGCCAGGTCCAGCAGCGCGGCCATCGCCTCATCGCGCAGTTCCGGCTGGCCTTCGCGCCAAACCGTTTCGAGTGGCGGGATGGCGCGCGCATCACCCAGCACCCGCAAAGCCGCGATCGCAGCCTCAGCACCGGACCGCTCCGTTGCTTGCAGCCGCTGAACCATCAGCGGCAGCGCCTCGGCGTCCCGCGCGTGGCCCAGGGCATAAACCAGGCTGTCCACCCACGCGGTCTCACCACGGCCCAAGATCGCCGCCTGCAGGCCGTGCCGGAGCGCACCGATCGCCTCGGGCCCGCCGATCGCGATCAGCGCCATGCGCGCTAGCTCACGCCAGGCCGGGGCCACCAGGAGTACTTCCAGGTTGTGCACGGCCTCCCGCGTCCCACCCTCGCGCAGCAAGTCGAGGACCAACGACTGCACCGCCGGCTCGGCCGGCTCGGCACTCAGGTGGTCGGCCAGGGCCTGGCTCCAGGCAGCCTGGCGAGCGCCGGTAGCCGAGCGGACGATGTGCGCGATCACCCGCCGGGCAACGAGCCCATAGGGCGTCGTCGTGTCGGCCGACGCCTCCAGCAAACCATCGAGTTCGGCCGGCGGGACGTCCGCCAGGTTGGGCTGCAACTCACTCCAACGACTGGGGTCCGCTGTGAGTTGCTCAACCACGGTTAGAGCATCGGCACCCCAGGCAGGGGTCATGACCCCGCCAAATGCTAGCACGAACCACAGAACCCGCCACCAGGTTGCAGCGCTAGCGGTCATAGGGGGCTCGCGTCGGCCGGCTCAACCAGCGGTCGGCCGCCGGGTCGTTGACGAACCGCTCGTCGGCGGCCGACCACGTCAGTGTGCGCTGGAGCCGCGCGGCCAGGTTGCCTAGGTGAGCGGTGGTCGCCGCGGCATGGCCGCTCGCCACATCGGCGCTCGGCTGCTCACGCGAGCGCAGACAGTCGACCCACTCCTCGAAGTGGCCGGCCGGCCGCGGCAGTTCGAAGTCGCCGGGCCCGATCGGGTCGATCGCCAGGCCCTCGGGCTGAATCTGATAGTTGTTGTGTTCGAGGTACAGCCGGCCACGTGAGCCGATGAAGACCAGCCCGTCGGGCGTCTCTGGCTTGCCGCGCCAGCTGTTCTGGCTCCACGAGAGGTGGAAGCCCGGGTACTCGTACGTCACGTCAAGGCTCGTTGGTGTCTCGTACGCGTTGGCCAGGTCATAGGTCGCCCGGGCCTGGACGTTGAGCGGGGCGCTGAGGCCGGTCGCCCAGTGCACCAGATCCAGCAGCCGGCTGCCCTGTTCGGCGAGTAGACCGCCGCCGTAGTCCCAGTAGAAGCGCCAGTGCCGGTGCGCGCGTTGCGGGTTGTAGGGCACCTCCGGCGCGGGGCCGAGCCAGCGGTCCCAGTCGAGGTCGGCCGGCGGCGCTTGATCCGGAACAGGTGCTGCTGACTCACCGCCCGTGCACCAGGCGCGCACGGTCTCGATCTTGCCCAGCCGGCCAGATCGAATCAGTTCGACCGCCGTGCGGATCGGCGCCGCACCGCGGTGCGAGTTACCGACCTGCACGACGCGACCCAATCGCGTCGCCGCGTCGACGATCTCGCGCCCCTCGGTGACGGTCAGGGCGAGCGGCGTTTCGACGTAGAGGTCGTGACCCGAGTGCAGCGCTGCGAGGCCGATCGGCGCGTGCCAATGGTCGGGTGTCGCCAGGATGACGCCCTGAAGGTCGGCGGTCTCGAGCAGTTCGCGGTAGTCAACGAACTGCGCGCACGGCCGCGCCAAGGTGCCAGCACACTCGGCGAGGCGGCTCTTGTCGACATCACACAGTGCAACAACCTCGACGCCCTGCTGCCCCCGAGCCACCTGTAGCAAGCGGCGGCCAGAGTTGCCGAGGCCGATCAAGCCGAGGCGCAACGGCTCCGCGGCGCGCGATCGGCCAGCAACCCCGGCGACCAATGAGCAGGCCGCCAAGGAGGCGAGGAACGAGCGACGGTCGCTCGTTCCCGCCATTCCGTCGGCTAGCTTAGCGCGGGTCGGCAAGGCTCATCCCCGCGAGCGCACCCGCTGGGCTCCCGAACCGCACGGCCAGGCTCCAGTCGCCGCCGCCTTGGATTACCTTGACCAGCAGATCGTTGCGGCCAGCGCGCAAGCGCACCGGGACACGATCGCTGTCGCGGTTGAGACCACGATTGCCCGTCGCCTCGTGGACCTTCTCACCATTCAGCCAGACCACGCAGCCGTCATCGCTGCCCAGACGCAACTGGGCGTCCATCGCCGCCGGCGCTTCGACCACGGCCCAAGCGTACCCGGCCACGTTCTCACGCCGCTCGATGGTCGCCAGCAGGTCGAGTAGACCATCGCCACGCGCCTCGGCCGGCTTCCAACTGACGTTGCCGTCAACGCCCGCGACGGTGGCGTCCGTCTTCGTCAGGGTCGCAGCTTCGTTGGCCACGGTGAAGTCTTGGGCCACCGGCCCAAGCACCTGCCACTTGGTGATGTACGGGCTGAGGTAAGCGCTCCAGTCGAGGTCGGCGCGCCCGCGCACGACATCCGCCGCGGCGCTCGCGACTTGACCGTTCTCGGCGAAGAGCGCCGGCGCGACCAGCTCGACGAGACCGTCGATCTGCTCACCACCGATCGCCCGTAACGCCGCCGCACGCACCGCCGGGTTGGCCGACGCCGCATGCTCGCGCAACAGTGCGCCCGCCGCCGGGTCGTTCGCCAGGCGCGCCAAGCGCGCCAGCAGCGCCGGCAGGACGCTCTGGTTCGCCTCGGTCAGGCCGCGAGCCGCGGTCACGAGAGCCGGCGCGATGCGCGGATCCTCACGATTGAGGAGCCCGCTGATAGCAACGGCCATGACCTCGGCATCACCCGAGTCGAGGAGCTGCAGGAGCCGGTCGGTGACCGCCGGCGAGTCGTTGAGCGCCAGCAGTTCTGTAGCCAGCGCACGCAGGTCGGCATGCGGGCTGCTCAGCGCATCGAGCAGTACACCAGCCGCCGCGTCGCCACCACGGCGCGCCACCGCCCGCAGGCCGGCCCGCCGCACCGCCGCATCCTCGTCGTCGAGGTATGGCTGCAGCGCGGTGACGCTGCCCTGCTCGCTGCGGCCCATGGCTGCTAGCGCCGCCAGGCGCAGCGCGACCGGCTGGTCCGCCGCCGCGAAATCGCCCAGCGCGTTCCAGGCCGCAGCCGAGTCTATCTGGCCCAGCGACTCGACAGCCTCGGTCTGGAGGACCTCCAGGCCGGTGCTCGCGCGCGCCACCAAGCCAGCGACGTCGCCCGCCTGCTGCAACGCGATGAGGCTTGGATCGCTCTGCCAGTCGAGCTTGGTCAGCCACTTGACGGTGCCGGTCAGCATGTCGAGCATCCGCTGGTCGGCGAACGCGCCGTCGTGGTGGCCGAAGCCGTTGTAGAGTACTCGCCCTTGGCCGACGTCCTTCGTCCACAGTAGAGCGTAGTAGAGGTCAGGCCGAACGTTGGCGCCCTGGCTGGCATCGACGCTCGTGTTGTCGACGCTGATCAGGTTGTGCTGGGCCTCGCGGTCGTAGTTCCGGAAGATGTAGATCTCCTCCAGGAAGTTGAACGACGGGGCTAGATGCGCGACGACCGGGTGGTCCGGATCCTCCACGTTGAACCGGGCCACCTGATTCCACGGGTGCCCAGCGAAGTAGCCACCCATCAACTCGCCGTACTCGGGCCAGTCGTAGTAGGTGTCGGTGGCACTGTGGATGCCGCCGAGGCCGCCGCCTTGGTTGACCCAGTCGAGCAAGCCCTGCTTAGCGGCGTCGTTCAACCCGAGGTCACCGGTCGTGTAGAAGAAGATGACGTCCCACTGGCCGATGGCGTCGGGCGCCAGGTCGGCGATGTCGGCGCTGACCTTGGTAGTCCACAGGCCAGTCTGCTCGCCCAAGGCGGTGATTGCGACACCACCGGGCCCGACCGAGCTATGGGCGAAGCCCTTGCTCAGGCCCAGGTAGAGGACCTTGAGCGGCAGGTCTTGCGCGGACGCCGAGCCGAGAAGGCAGAGCCCCAACACCAGGGGTAAGACTTTTCGCATCGCGTTCAACTCCTTTGGCTATAGACCAAGATCGCGGACCTTAATGTTCCGGTACCAGACCACCGTTCCGTGGTCCTGGAGCACCAGGCCGCCGCGCTCGCTGGCGGCGAACTGCGGGAACTCCGCGAACTTGCTGGCCGCGACCGCCTTGTTCCAGGCGTCGCTGCCGATCTGGTAGTCGACGATCTTCACACCGTTAAGGAAGTGTTCGCCGTGACCGCGGTTCATGCGGATGAGGAACGTGTTGACGTAGCCGGCCGGTCGCAGGTTCTTCTGCTCGTTGGGCGGGAACAGCTCGTACATCGCACCACACGAGTGGATACCCGTACTGTTGCTCTGGCCACCGTCATCAGCGATCTGGATCTCCGGACCGCTGGACCAACTTGGCTCGAAGTCCTCGTTGACCCGGAACATCAGGCCCGAGTTGCAGTTGGGCGTGAGCACGAAGTCCATGCTGAACTCGAAGTTTTCGTACTGCTCCCGGGTGATCAGGTCACCGCCGCCGCCGCCAGCAGCCTGCTTCAGCCAGCCGCCTTCACTGCGCCAACCTGCGGGCACCTCCGTGCCGCGGAAAGCGCGCCACTGGTTCAGGTCGCCGCCCGCATAAAGCATCTTCCACCCGTCGCGCGCCTCGGCGGCGGACAGGCGGTTGACGCCGAGCGAGTTCGGCGCCGGGCGGACCGTGCCGGCGGCGGTCGGCAGCGGCCGCGTGGCCACGAGCCAGGACCGCGTCCAGAAGGTGCGCTCATCAGCGCGCAGCGGCTGGTAGTTCGAGCGCAGCATTACCGCGTTCGACCTGGCCAGGCCAGGGACTTCGAGGAACATCGAGCGACCGTCAGCACCGGGCGTCGCCGAGAGTACCGGCAGGTAGTCGCCATCGGCGGTCGCACCGGCCGTACCGGCGCGCACCTGCTGCACGCTGAACGCGCTCGGGTCCCAGGCAAAGTCGGCCGGCACCGGCTCATTGAAGCGCACCAACAGACCGTTGGAGCGGGGGCTGACCGCGCTCACGGCCAGAGTATTGTCGGCCGTGGCGAGTAGACGCTCGAGGCCGAACGGCGGCAGGACCATCTGCGAGCCATCGCTACCGACCAGTAGCGACCCGTCGTGCATGACCGCCACTGCGCGGGGCGTCGACTCGAAACCATCGACCCATGGGTACGCCACGCGACCGGGGCCGAGCGGGGTCACGACCCACAGGCCATTGTAGTCGTCGCCCAGCACCACGCGGTCTTCCAGCACCGCAGCCTGCACGGTACGGCCGGCGGTCTGGGTGATCGGCAGGTCGATCGCGCCACCCTGGCGCCAGGTGGCGCGGCTGGTGTCGATCTGCCGGACACGGGTGCTATTGCCCACGCGGTGGATGGTCGCCACGCCGGCGGGGCCACTGGCCACACCCAGCGGGTTACCCAGCCCAGCGAGGCGCTCGGTAATACGACCGTTGGCCGGGTTGATCGCCAGCACTCGGCCGGCCTCCGGGCTGCGCCCAGAGATGACCAGCAACTGACCGTTGTACAGCGCCGGGCCCGCGAGGAACTGCTCGCCCGCGGGCGCCTGCGCCACGACGCGGCGCGTCCACGGGCCGCGACCGGGGCTGGTGCCCTCGTAGAGGCGTGTGGCGGTTAGCGCATAGAGCTTCCAGGCGTCGGCGGTCAGGCCGATGGCGTCGGTCAGGCCGGTGATCAGCCGCTGCGGCGGGATGCCCGCGGAGACCCAGACGACCTCGCCCTTGGCCTGATCGAGGACGACGGGCTTGCCGTCCTGCAGCGCGGCCACACCGGCGACCTGCGGGTAGTAGGCCGCGGGGCGCGCGGGCACGATCGTGGCGCCAGCCGGCAGGCCCACGCCCACACGGCCGCCCCAGCTCGCCGGGATCCAGTACGGCTTCGCGCCATCGGCGGTGCGCCCGTCCCAGATCGCGGTGTGCGACAATGCGCTTGTCGGGATCAGTTCCCACTGCCCACCGGGCCGCTGCCACTCGAGCTTCAGGACGCCATCGCCGCCACCCTCGTACCAGCGAACGACCAGGTCGTAGGTGCGCTGCTCAAGCCAAGCGAACGTCGACTTGCCCACGGCGCTGTGGGGGCCGTCGTGGTTGATGACGAGCTGGTCGTCGAGGAAGAGGAGCGAGCCGTCGTCGGAGGTCAGGCGCAGCCCATACAGCCCACTGCTGGGCACGTGCAGGCGGCCGCTGACCACAGCCAGGAACTGATTCTCAAAGCCGCCCAGGCTAGCCGGGTCCGTATCGCTAAGGTCAACTACGGGGACCACCGCCCGATAGTTGGGTAGCTGGTCCTCGGCCACCATCGGCACGGCGTTCGGCCCACCATTGAGCGACCAAATCCGCAAATCGAGGCCCGAGCCCTGTGCCCAAGCCACCGCGGCCGTCAGGAACGACAGCCCCACCACTCTCAACCAACGCATCATCTACTCTCCACTCTGGTCGCCGTCCTCCTCGAGAGGCGCGACCGTCTGTACGTCCTCGTCTGTATTCGCAACAAGCGTCGCTAGACCTTCGAGCGCGGGCGTGGGAACCACGGCTTCATTGGCCCGAGCCCACCACCAGCCGACGACGCAGGTCGCCAGGTACATAGCCGCGCCTACGTACATCACAAAGCGATAGCCACCGATCGACGCCCCGGCCGCGGCCAACACCGAGCCGGTCACCGACAGCACCCCGTTCACCGCCCAGGCCATCGGCACCCAGCTGCCCGCGTGCGCGCCGAGCCAGCGCAGCCCGCTGGGGAAGGGTTGGCCCATCAGCAGGCCCAGCGGCAGCACCGCCGCGGCCACGACGGCGACCCGCACGACCACCGGCGCACCGAGGACCATCGCCCCCACCACCGGTGCCAGCAGCGCCAGCACCACCTGGTAGACCGCGACCAGTGGCCCCAGCCAGGCCAGCCGAGCCATTGCCTGATCGGGGGTGCCGCGGTTCGCCAGCAGCCCGCCCAACGAGCCACCGACCAGCAGCGTGAACAAGATGACCGTCAGCGACAACGTCGGGTAGCCGAGGACCAGGACTAGCTTCTGGATCAACGCCACCTCGACCAGCATGAACGCGGCGCCCAAACCGGCGAAGTAGGCCACCGGCGCCACCCCGCCGCGCAGCCGCTCCGCCACCCTCGACTCGGGTCGCAGCACCCCACCACCCCACGCCACCCAGGCCAGTGCGCCCAGGATCACCAGCAACCCGGCCCACAGGCTGAAGTTGAGGATCGGCCGCAGCATCGGGTTCAGCCCGGGCGCGAGATCGGCGTAGAAGGGCTGGTCGTCGGTCACGGGCGAGAGGTCGAGCCGCACCAGCGGGCCGCCCTCCTCAACGCGCGTTAGATAGTCGGAGCGAGCGGCCAGTGCCGCGGCATACTCGGTGCCGCTGGACACCCCGCGCACGTTCGCATAGGGCGGAAACTCGGCCACACCCGGCGCGTAACGCAGCTGGTAGCCCGTGCCCAGCAGCTTGAGTACGTCCCGCTCATCGTCGCTGAACGGGCGCTTGGACAGGAGCAGTAGGAACTGGTACGGGGTCGATGCAAAGACCTCCGGCGAAATGTTCATGTAGGCGATGCGCTCGGCGATGTCGTCGCCGCTCAGGCCCGCCTTCATCAGCGCCGAAGCCATTGTCGCCAGGCACCGGTCGGTCAGCGCCGGGTTCTGGAACACCAGCGCCAGCAGGCCGTTGTCACTCAGGCGGCTCCAGTACGCGTCGAAGGCCTCCTCGGTGTAGAGGTAATTGTCAACGAGCGCCATGCCGCCCTGCTGCGTGGTCGCGCTCTTGGCCAGGGCAAAGTAGATGACGTCGAATTGGCGTGTCGAGCGCTGCATGTAGCTGCGGCCCTCGTCGATGATCAGGCCCGGCCCGAGCTCCGGCCGCTGGTACAGGTCTCCGTAGAAGTCGCGGTAGCGGTCGACGACGTTCTGCATCGCCGGATTCAGTTCGACCGCCTCAATGCTCTTTGCATCGCCGAGTAGAGCTAGCAGCACATCCAATCCACCGCCCGGGCCGATGCACAGCACCCGCTCGGGGCTGGGGCGCAGGCCGAACGGCACATAGCCGATGAAGCCACGCGCGCTCGCCATGTCCTCCAGATTGCCGCTGAACGGTTCCATCTGCGTCGGCACATCACCGTCGGTCCAGATGAACAGGGTCTCGGTGCCGGTGTTGCTGACGACATCGGTCCGCGCGACCGCCGACCACTCCGTGTACAGGACCTTGGCGCCCGCGGCCGGGTCGCCCAGTTCTTGGAACAGCGGCTTGGCGATGGTCGAGTCGGTGCTGGTCACCGCCGGCAAGCTGAGCCAACCACTGCGCACTTGAGCCATGGTCGCGGCGACGCAAGCCACCAGCGCCGCCGCCGCGACCGCCTGCGCCACCCGCCGACCGCGGAGCAGCGGCAGCGCGACCAACAGCACGAGCGCGCCGAGCAGCAGCGGCATGGCCAGGCCGCCGACGCGGGTCAGGATGGGCACGCTGGCCAGCGCCGCCAGCCCCGCCCCGCACAGGTCGTAGAAGTAGAGCCGGCCGGCGTCGAGCGCATGCCGGCGGAAGGCGCGCGACATGAACAGGCCCGCGGCGAGGTACGGCGCCGCGGTCAGCACAGCGACCAGCGCCCCGCGCGCATCCGCGACCAGACCTTGAGCGACGGTCAGCAGCAGCACCAGTGGCACCGGCAGCAGCAAGCCGAAGGCCAACAGCGGCCAGCCGAGGTAGCGCGCCGGGTCGGTCCGATCGGCGTCGCCACGGCTGTCCAGGATGGCCGCGAGCACGGCGCCGAGCCCCAGACCGCAAACGGCGATGGACAGGATCAAGAAGACGAACGGCGAGCGGAAGAGCACCGAGAAGATGCGCGTCAGCGAGAGCTCGTAAGCCAATGTCGCGAAGGCGGCTGTCGCCACCGCGATACGGACCAGCCGGACGTCGTGGGGGCTCACGGGAGGACCGTGAATTCGCGCTCGACGCGCGTCACGCCACCGTTCTCGACCCGCCGGCCATCAAGCTCGAGCCAAGCGGTCAACTTGTGCGGACCGGGGGCCAGATCAAACAACTGGACCGGCCGTTTGGGTGGGTAGTCGCTGACGACGGCGGCCTCCTCGTCCGGGGTTGTGTCGAGCTTGTACTTGAGCATCGTCCCGGCCTCAGACAGCTTGACCCCGTCGACCCGCACATCCATCAGCACGGCGCCAATGCTGTCGGCGCGCACCTGGCCGAAGGGCCGGCCAATGTTCAGGATTGGGCCCGCCGGGCTAAAGCCAGGCACAGGCTGCGCGCTAGCGCCGATGGTGAAAGTCTGCACGACCTGGGGTTTGTCGAGCGAGGTTACGCCGTCAGCATCGGCGGGAATCAAGCGCAGGACGTGAGGGCCGGGGCTGAGCCCGCCGATCTCGACGCTGCTGCCACCCGCGACCAAACGAGCCAGGTGGGCATCGATCTGGGCGATGTAGTGGTCGCTGGCATTGCCACCGAGGCGCAGGGTCAGCGGCCCGGGCGGGATGGCGGCGCCGTCGGCCGGCGCCTGGATCAGGCCGCTGCCGGTGGTTACGTTGGACGGGGCGCGGACGATCTCGCGGCGCGGCTGAGGCGGCGGCGGCGGTAGTGCTGGGCCGGGCGCCTGCACCTCCGGCTCGGGGCCAGGGGTCGGCGCGCTGTCGGCCCCCGGCGAGGGCGCCGGCGTGGCGTCGGGCATCGCGTCCGGCGGAGGCGCGCCGTCGACGGTCGGCGCCGGGCCATCCGTCGGCGT